>DATMTH010000237.1:0-21207 GCA_035564915.1 Rhodanobacter sp. | reverse complement strand
GTCGGCCCTTACACCTATGATCCCGTTGACGGCCAACTCGCCAATGCTGCCAAGGAATGGGACCCGACCACGGGTGTATTCATCCAGAATCCGGATACAACGGATGCCAGCAACAGCTCGACGGCTCTTGGCACGACCATTTCAGATAGCGGAGTCATCAACTATCTGAATAAATTCGGCGAGATGAACTCCGGAAATGACAAGAGTTATGACCCCGTCAGCGAGATGTATTACGCGGCTATCCGCTATCTGAAAGGCCAGCCCGCGGTAAGTACCTACTCAAATATCACGACTTACAAGGATGGCACTCCCTATCACATGGCCGATGGGTTTCCCGTGATCACGTCAGCGCGCGATCCGATGAAGTTCAGCTGCCAGAAGAACTTCATTCTTGGCATTGGTGATGCCAACACCCATCGGGACAAAAATTTGCCCGGCAACCAGAACCAGAATGAGGAGCCGGCGGTTCCTACGGAGGTGAGTTCGGATACCACGGTCAATGTGGCCACCGCCATCAAGCAGATCGCGACAATTGAAGGGATCACCATCAATGGCCTCACTTCGGGTACTACCGGGTTTTCCGGGCGAGACAACTCGGCTTATATCGCGGGTTTGGCTTATGACGCCCACACGGTGGACATGCGCACTGATATGGCCGGCATGCAGACTGCATCCACTTATTGGGTGGATGTGGAGGAAAATCAGGTCCTGGAACCGTTCAAGACGAATCAGTACCTGCTGGCAACGAAATATGGTGGCTTCACGGTGCCGGCAGGGTACAGCCCGTATACGAATACGACGGCGTTCCCACTGTCCTGGTGGTCGACCAGCGGCGACATCCTGACAACCAGCGGTGTCAATCAGTCGCGACCGGACAATTTCTTCGAGGGTGGCAACGCCACCTCCATGCGAAAAGGTTTGAGCGCGGCGTTTTCGGCCATTTCCGACGCAAATTCCGGCAGTAGCTCCTCGCTTTCACTGAACTCGACCCAATTGAGTGACGGCTCCACCATTTACCAGGCAAGCTACGTGGAGGGCTCCTGGTCGGGTGCATTGAAGGCTGTCGGCATTGATCCGGTGACTGAGCTGCCACTCAGCGTATCTTCCAAGAACTGGACTGCGTCGTTGCCGGCTTACGGATCGCGCAATGTGTACACACTGGTAGGCACGACTTACGAGGCGTTCAATTCGGCCAATGTCAGCGGAAACGGCTGGACTCCCGATGTCGTGAATTACATTCTTGGCGATTCAAGCAACGAGGTGAAAAACGGCGGAACCTTGCGGAACCGCACGACAGCCCTGGGCGACGTGATTGACTCGCAGCCAGTCTACGTCGGGCCGCCCAGCCCCACCCAGTTCACTGGAGCCACGTTCACCGGCTCAGGGTCTTATGCCAGTTTTGCCAGCACGGCGAAAAGCAGGACGCCCGTGGTCTACGTTGCGGCGAATGACGGCATGCTGCACGGATTCAACGCCGCCACTGGCGTTGAAACCTACGCCTACATGCCCAAAGCGGTGAGAACGGCGACCTTGAACCCTTCCGTGCTGGCGCAGGCGAATTATGGCTCGGGCATCAATCCGCACCAGTATTTCAATGATGGCGAGCTGACAGTTGCCGAGGCTTATGTTTCGGGTACCTGGCAAACCGTTCTGGTGGGTACGACCGGGCGTGGCGCGACCAAGGCCATTTATGCGCTCAACGTGACGAACCCGAACGCCGTATCACTGATGTGGGAAATATCCGGCACGGATAACCCGAACGTGGGGCAAGTCGTCGGCAAGCCGATCATTGCCCAGACCAGTCATGGTTGGGTGGTACTGGTTGGCAACGGCTACAACAGCACCAACAACAAGGCGGTGCTGCTGAGCATTCCGCTGATCAACGCGACACCGACGCCGACGGTCTATACGACCAACAATACGCTCGACAACGGGTTGGCAACCCCTGGCGTCTGGATCGCCAGCACAGCCAATTTCATTTCCACGACGGCGTACGCAGGGGACCTCAAGGGTAACCTGTGGTCTTTCGACCTTTCTGCGGCAAGTGGCGCTGGCACCCTTGTTTTCTCCACGCCAGGCAATCAGCCGATCACCGCGACCATCGCGCTCGGAAAAGATTCGAGCACCGGACATCTGTGGGCATTTTTCGGCACCGGCAAATACTTGTCGATTGACGATCTGTCCGATAAATCGGTTCAAAGCTGGTACGGGATGATCGTTGACGGCACGTTGCCAGTGCAGCAAAGCACCCTGGTACAGCGATCCATCGTTGCCGAGACCGAGGAGGTGCCTGCCGACCCCACCGCCAAGCCACCGACACTGGCGATTTCTGCATCGCGGGCGTTCACCGAAGGCGCGGATGGTGACATGGCTGGAAAGTCGGGCTGGTATATCGACCTGGTGCCACCCGTCGCCGCCGGCGATCCAGCCGTCTACCAGGGTGAGCGCATGCTGGTGAGCAACCAGTTTGTTGATGGATACCTGGTAGGTGCTTCGCTGATTCCCGATACCAGCGACCCTTGCGCGCCCGGTGGCCGGGGTTGGGTCATGGCGCTGAATCCGTTCACTGGAACCAATCCGGATGATCTGTTCTTCGACCTGAATGGTGACGGTGTGTTCGATGACAGTGACAGGGTCAAGGTAGGCAGCACCTTGGTGTCCGGTGGTGGCATTGGCTTCGGCTCCCTGATCGGTCTGCCGGCATTTACCGGGTCGTCGATGTTCAACAATCTGAATGGCGTGATCGAACATACCCGCATCAATCCGGCCGGTGGCAATGGCGGACGTGTGTCCTGGCGCGAGATTGTTTATTGAGTTCGCGTGATGGATTTCGATCTCGGGTCAGCTTGCAGTTTGCAAAGATAGACGGGCTTGCCCGTTTGCATTGAGGTGGTCATTGAGTGTGCTGTTGCCGGTCGTCAAGAGACGGCAGCAGCATTCCCGATGGACAATGGATTCTTGATCGGGCGAAAGCATCCGCACGCAGTGGCGATGTGGATTTTGCAAGGGGATGGGCAATGAAACTTTTTTTGTCGACTGTCAACGGCGACGTATCAGGCGAAATGCGTGCGCGGCACCGCAGCAAGGCAGGCGGTTGCAACAAGCGCCAGCAGGCGGGCTTTACCCTGATCGAGCTGATGGTGGTGGTGGCCATCGTGGGCATCCTGACTGCCATCGCCTACCCGGCGTACACCCACTACGTGATCAAGACCCGGCGTACGGCGGCCAAGGCATGCTTGTCGGAGTACGCCAATTACATGGAGCGCTTTTACACGACAAACCTGACTTACGATAAAGCGCCCGATCCCGGGCTGGATTGTGAAAGCGCCTCGCAGACCGGCAAATACTACGGTTACACGCTCGCGGCAGGCACGCCAGCCACCAGCAAGTACACCCTCACTGCGACACCGACAACTGCACAACCCGATACCGAGTGCGGTGCACTTTCCATCGATCAGGCGGGTACGCGGACACCTGCGGGCAGCTGCTGGTAACGTGGTTTGAACTTGGCAGAGGTCGAGCGATGTCGAGGCAAGCTTGGTTCGGCGCCGTCTGCAAGTGGTTCGGCGATGGCACCGCAAAGGCAAGTCGGCACCAGTGGCATTTCAGGAGACTGCAGACAAGCTGAATCCGATCTCGCGAGGTGAATGCCCCGGTTGGGGAATCACCGGTTTGTTCAAATTGGTGCGGAGTTCACCCAGCCCCGGTTTGCAGTCGCTCGCGCAGGCCGCCCTGACGCTGGATCGGGCGGTGCAGGGCTGTCAGCAACGCGGCGTCGGTACACCAGAGTTCGGCGTGACGGCGGGCACGTGATATGGCGGTATAGATCAGCTCGCGGCAGAGCAGGCGATGGTCCGCTTCCGGCGGGAGCACGACGGCGACGTCCTGATATTCGGACCCCTGGCTGCGGTGGATGGTGATCGCCCAGGCGCTTTCATGGGCGGGCAGGGCGCGCGGCGAGTAGCTGCGCAGGCCCGTGTTGCCGTCGCGGTCGCTGATTTCGAACCATACGCGCAAGCCCTCGGAGCCTTCCAGCGCGATGCCGATGTCGCCGTTGAACAGGCCGCGTGCATAGTCGTTGCGAGTGATGATTACCGGTCGACCGTGATACCAGGCACTGCGATGGTCGAGATCGAAGCGGGCGGCGAGACGACGCGAAAACAGCGCGTTGACGCCTTGCGTGCCGAACGAGCCCTCACGCAGCGCACACAGGATCTGCAGCCCACGCAGTTGTCGCAAGGCGTCTGCTGCTTCGATATCGTGGCTAATCAGTGATTGCAGCAAGCTGGCGTGGGCGTCGGTCCAGTCATCGACGCAATGGCGCAGCTGACGGCTGTCGGCGCAATCTCGCAGTTGCAGGTCGCCGTCGGCACGCTCGCGCAGCAGGGCATCGAGCCAGTCGGGGTCGGGCTTGTCGCGCAGAGCTTCGATGCCACGCTGAAGCCCGCTGCCGGCCCGCCAGCTATGCGCGAGGGTGAGCACATGACCTGCCAGTGGCGCGTCCTCGCTGCTGCTTTCGGGGGGGGATTGCGACAACGGCGCGAGCAGCCCGGCCAGTGTGGGCGGCAGCCGGTTGCCGGATGCGCTGGCGACGATGTCGGCCAGCACCGAACCGGCTTCGACCGACGCCAGTTGGCCGGGATCGCCGAGCAGGATCAGGATCGCCTCCGGACGCATGGCCTCGAACAGTTGACGCATCATTGCCAGATCCACCATCGACGCCTCGTCGACCACCACGATGTCGGCTGCCAGCGGATGGTGCGCGTCATGACTGAAGCTGTTGTCGCGTGGCTGGTAGCCGAGCAGGCGGTGCAGGGTGCGGGCATCGGTGTGCGGGATCTGTTGCAGCGATTGTAGGAGCGACTTCAGTCGCGAGCTCTTCTCGACATCATCGCCACTGAAGTCGCTCCGACAAGTGGGCAGGGAGCCCTGCAACTCAGCTTTGCCCTTCGCAATGGCTTGCGCCAGCCGCTGCGCGGCCTTGCCGGTGGGGGCAGCCAGGGCGATCGATGGTTGTTCGGGCAGGCCACAGGCGTGGGCATGACCCAGCAACATCAGCAGCATGCGCACGACGGTCGTGGTCTTGCCGGTGCCGGGGCCGCCGGTGAGCACGAACAGGCGTGCACCCGCGACGGCGGCGACAGCGGCGCGTTGGTCGTCGGCCGGGCCGGGCGGCATGCCGGCGAACAGCCACTGCAGGTCGGTCGCCAGCACATCGGCAGAAATCGGCAGGCGACGACCCGCGCAGCGCTGCAGGATCGCTGCCGCCAGCCTCGTCTCATGCTGCCAATTGCGCCAAAGATAGAATCGTTGGCGTGAATCCAGCACGCATGGAGTGAAGATCGAGCCGTCACCGACCCAGTCGTGCCGGCGCAGCACGTTCAGCGCATCGACATCGAAACCGGCATCCGTTTGCGGATCGCCGAGCTGGACGCAGGCGTGGCCCAGGCCCTCGGCCCGACTGGCGGCACGCACGGCGCTGGCGAGCAACGGCGACCTGGTGCGGCTGAGTACCCAGTGCGCCAGGCTCTGGTCGATCGCTCGATCGTCGGTGTCGTTGATTGCCGGGTCTGGGATGTTCATGCCGCAACCTCGCGGGTTCCGGCAAAGGCATCGTCGAGCGCTTCAATCAGCTGCGCAGGCCAGTGCCGACGCCACACGCCAAGGCCCGGTTCGAGGCCGAGCGCGCGCACGAACAGGTAGCGGCTTTCACCTAGATGCCGTTCAGCCGTATAGCCATCCATGCGCTGATGCAGGTAACGATGCAAAGCCACGGTGTAGATCAGTGCCTGCAGCGGGTAATGGTGTTCGGCCATGGCGATGTCGAGTGACGTTTCGCGGTAGTCATGCAAGTGCGGGCCGAGCCAGTTGGTCTTGTAGTCGAGCACCAGGTAACGGTCTTGCCACAGCAGGATGAGGTCGGCGAATCCGGTGAGCATGCCGTTGAGGGTTGCCGTATCCAGGCTGGCGGGGATGACATCGGCGCATCCGTGTGCGTTGCACAGCAGGCGCAGCGTGGCCAGTGAAACGTGTTGTACCGGAAACTGGAACTCGAACTCGACGATACGCTGGTCCGGTGCGATATCGGCCAGGCGCAAACCGTCACCCAGGTCGGCTTGGCGTGCACGGTCGATCATGCGGCCGACCTGTTCCAGCGCCTCGTCCTGGCTCATGTTGTCGGCGTGGATGGCCTGTGCGTTCAATTGACGTTGCAACAACGGATACTGCTCGGGCCACAGCGGGCCCGGCGCTGCCAACTCGAAGACATGATGCACGGCATCGCCAAAACGAGGGCCGCGCAACGGGTACAACGCCAGCAGGCGAGCATCTTCGATGGTGGCGTCGGCGGCTGGCGCTGGCGAGTCGATGTCGTCCGTGGCGTCGTTGATGTCCGCAATGGCCGCCGCGTTGGCATAGCGGCTCAGTCCGCTGAAACTGTGCAGCCACTGGAAGGATCGAAGCCGCGGCAACGGGGCTTGTGTTGCACGTGGCGATGGGATCTCGGCAGGCGCCTGGTAACTGACGAACCCGTCGGCAAACGGTGTCGAGACCTGCATGCCGCCGATGGCATGGGCCAGTGCATTGAGCGATGCCTCGCCACGATCCAGCGCCAGTGCTTGCCGGGCCTGGTCGATGAGCAGATCGATCGCGGCGCACTCCCAGGCGTTGGCGTCGTCGAACGGTGGCAGGCCCCGATCCACCCAGTAAACGTGCAACGCATGCACGGCACGGGTCATGCCGACATAGAGCAGACGCAGGCGTTCCTGCAAATCCTCGTGGAAATGGCGGGCGCGATGCGCGATGAAATCGATCGAGCCAAGGTCGATGCAGCGTTGGCCCGCGTCGTCGTGATAGCGCAGCAGGGTGGGCGCGTAGTTTCCATCGCTGCTGCGGATGCGCCAGGCCAGTGGCAGGAACACGATCTGGAACTCGCGCCCCTTGCTGGCATGGATGGTCAGCAGTTGCACGCGACGGGCATCGCTTTCGATGCGCAATTGACGCTCGTCAGCTGCTTCGGTATCGCCGTCCGTGCCCTCCAGGCGCATCTCCAGCAGCCAGGCGTAGAGGCCGTCGAGGCCTTGCCGTGCACTTTCCTGTTCGGCCAGCAATTCGCCGAGATGGCGCAGATCGGTGAGCATGCGTTCGCCTTCGGGCAAGGCCAGCAACTCGGTGGCGCGTGCACTCAGTACGGCTTCGATCAAGGCCAGCACGCCGCGTTTTCGAACCAGTGCACGCCAGACCTCGAAGCGTTCCAGTTCGCGCTCGAATGCCTCGGGCTGATCTTCCCAATGCTTGAATTGATCCAGCGTGGCACCGAGCAGACGGGTGGACAGCGCGCCGCGCACGGCCTGGTCGTCGTCCGGGTGCAGCACGGCAAACAGCAGCAGCTCGACCTCGGCCGCCAGTTCGCCTGCGAAGATGTTGCCGCGCCCGCTGCCTACGCAAGGTACGCCGCGAGCGATCAGGCGCGTGCGCAGGGCGGTGATCTGCGGATTGGTCGACAGCAGCACGGCGATATCGCCGGGGCTGAGGCGCTTGCCGTCGATGTGTCGGCGCGGATCACTCAGCATCTCGGCAATGCGGTTGGCGCAATCGTCCAGCGCCCGTGATTCCAGATCCCCCAATGCCTTGAGCGGGTTGCCGTGCTTGTCGACGGCGCCATCGCGAAACGGATGGATCACCAGTGGTCGCGTTACCGTCTCGCCATCGATCGTGCAGGGCTTGTTGTCCACCTTGCCGGAGGGTTCGACCTGCTGGTAGCGGATACGGGGCTGGGCGAAGCCGCCATCGGTGTGGGCATACCAGGCGTTCAGGCTGTTGACCAAGGCGCGGCTGGAACGGTGGTTGGTGCCCAGCGAAAAGCGATGGGTCGCCTGTTCGCTGGCGTGCAGGTAAGCGGCGATGTCGCCGCCACGAAAGCTGTAGATGGCCTGCTTCGGATCACCGATCATCACCATCGTGCCGCGCTCGCGATAAATGCGGTCGAAGATCGCGAACTGGCGCTGATCGGTGTCCTGGAACTCGTCGATCAGGGCAGCCGGGAAAGCGGTGAACAGGCGGTCGGCCAGCGCCTTGCCGGTACCTTCGCAGGACAGGCGCTGGTACACCGTGTCGATCAGCATCGAGAAGGTCAGCACATGGCGTTGACGCGCGCGTCGCGGAACTTCCTCGCGGCAAAACTGCGCCGCTTCGGCGAGGACGGCGCCGCGGGTGAAGATGTCACGCAGGCCAAGCAACGGGCGCAGCGCCTGCAAGGCGCGGATCAGTGGGTGAGCGGTCAGCTCGTCCGCGTGAGTCGTGGAAACCTGGCTGACCAGCTTTTCGCTGTCGAAGACATCCGTCAGCGACTTGGCCAATTGTGCTTCGTCGCCATCTTGCAATGCGGGCACTATTTCGCTCAGGCGGCTGCGCAGGGCGGCGTTGCTGCGCTTGTACAGGGCGACGTTGTCAACAAGACCTTGCAACCCGGCGATGGCCGCCGGCTGGCTCAATGCGGCGATCTGGCGTTTCAGCTCGACCAGCCCGCCGGACATGATTCGCGCGTCGGGGTTGTTGGTCAGCCCGGCGAGGTCGTGCAGCAATCCTTCCGGGCCGCCCTTCAGCAGCAACTCGGCTTCCCGCGGATCGACATCGCCGACGAGGTAGCGGCGACGCCAGAAATCCTCCACGCACTCGCGCTGCAGTTGCGCTTCGTCGAACAGTCTGTCGCTGGCAAACGCGGCGCCGCTTTCCAGCGGGTAGTCGCGCTGGATGCGCTGGCACAGCGCGTGGATGGTCGAGACGGGAGCACGGTCGAGGTCGGTGCGGGCCAGCTGGATCCGGCGCAGGGCGAGTCGGGTCTGTTCGTCGTTCTGGCACAGCGTGGCCAGATAGCTGGCAAGCGGATCGTCACTGGCTGGGTCCGGTGGTGCTGCTTCGAGCAGGTGCTCGACCTCGATCAGGCGCCGACGCAGGCGTTCGCGCAACTCCTGTGCGGCTGCATCGGTGAACGTGGTCACCAGGATCTGTTCCACTGGCAAACCGCGTTCCAGCAGCAGGCGCAGGTAGATCACCCCGATGTTCCAGGTCTTGCCGGTGCCGGCACTGGCCTCGATCAATACGCGACCGTCCAGCGGCATCGTGCGCCAGTCGAGCACGGGCGTGGCAGGGTTCATGCCGTCACCCGCTGTTCGCGAATGGCGGGCTCCACGCACCTCCGACGACCAGGAGCATCGCGCACAGGGTGCGCTCCTGCAACGGCGAGCTGCGGCGCGGTCTTGCCTGCGCGCGAGCGGGTGCGCGGGATTTGCTGGAGCGACTTCAGTCGCGAGCTCTTCTCGACGCCGTCGCGACAATAGGTGGGCACGGTGGGTGCATCGGCGTGCGGGATCTGGTGCAGGAGCGCACCCTGTGCGCGAACGGCGAGCGTAGCGCCCCTCCCGCGGCCCATGGCATTGCGCACAAGGTGCGCTCCTGCAAAAACGTTCATGGCCGAGGCTCCTTCATCAGCGTCAGGTGTTCGGGGTCAAGCACGCTGCAAACCAGTGTGGTAGCACGGACGAAGGCACGATGATCGGGGCTGTCGGCAGCGAACATGCTCAGTCCACGGGTCAACAGGGCGGCATAACCGGGCGCGTAATCGCGTTCGCCGATCTGCTTGAAACCGCCGCCTTCCCATGCCGCGGCAGCCTTGCTCATGCGGGCCTCGGGTTCGGCCGTGGCCCAGGCGTGCGCGGTTTTCGGAAAGAACAGCAGCGGCTGTTGCTCGCTGTCGCGATACGCGTCGATCAGGTTGCGCAGACCATGACGCAACTGGTCGGCGTCCTGCGCAAGAATCGGCGCCAGCAGACCGACACCGCGTACCGGCTGCCTGGAGGTGCCAGGCTCCAGATACTCGCCTTGCGCGACGCCGGGTTGACTCAGCTGCAAGGCGGCCCAGTCGATGTAATAGGCGAGCAGGTCCTTCAGGTTGGCGGCGCGCGCGGTCTGGATATCGAACAGCAACAGGCGGCCGTCGCGGCCCTGAAAAACGCGTTCGATCATGCCGGTGACATGCAGGCCATCGCCGAGATCGAGATCGACGGCCTGTGGCATGCGTTGCGCTCGATCATCGGCAAAATGCGTGCGCGCGTCCGCGAGCAGTGGCTGCAGCTGATTGCGCAAATCGGCCCAGGTCCGTTCGCCGACCGCGCCACTGGCGAGCAGGCCCGAACGTGCCAGCCAGTCCGGCGGCTGGGTGGGCAGATTCCGGATGCCGGTGCCGAGTGCGTCGAACAACAATTGCCGATCGACCTGCTCGATTCGCGCCAGGCCGGTTTCCAGCGGTTCGCGATCCGGCCAGCCGACGCTGTCCAGTGCTTGCAGGCTGATGCCATGCAAGCGCAGCAAGGCGTCCTTGGCCGGGTCACGCCAGAAGCGGCGCAAGTTGCCGAGCGTGATCACACTGGCGGGTGACGCGGTCGTGGCGGGATCGGTGCGCAGATCGAGGAAGCGAGGTGCGGCCTGGCTGGATGGTGCAGCGAGAAATGACGGCTCATAGGAAAACAGGCGTGGATCGTGTCGCGGCTGGCCGTCGGCATCGCGTTCGTAATAGCGCGCATCGAACGGTTGCAGCGGATGGCGCACGAGCCAGGGGCGATCGATATCGTCATGGCCGGCGATGGCGTGCTGCTCATCGAGAAACTGCAGCAGCTCGGCCAGCGGCGCGGCCGGATTGCGCGGCTTGCCGTCGCGCACGCCTTCGCCGATATAACTGACGTGCAGAATTTTTCGTGCCGACATCAGCGCTTCGAGGAACAGGAAGCGATCCTCGTTGCGGGTGTCGCGATCGCCGTGGCGTGGCTGGGTGAGGATGCGATTGATGCCGGCGTCATGGCCCGGCCGCGGAAATTCGCCTTCGTTCATGCCGAGCAGGCAGACGACCCGGAACGGAATCGAACGCTGCGGCACCAGGCCGCAGAAGGTCACCCCGCCGAGCAGGAAGGCTTGTCGCTCGGGCACGGCGCCGAGTGCGCCACGCAGGGCCTCGCGCACCACGCTCCATGGCAGCGTGGCGGCGATTCCGGTTTCGTTGGCCTGGTTGCCAAGATCGGCGGCGAGCCGACGCAATGCATCCAGCGCGTTGTTCTCGACATCGTCACGCGGGTCGGCGAGGAACAGGGCATCGATCAGCTGCAGCAGCCACTCGCTCCAGCCGGCCAGTGACCGTTCGTCGGCAAGCGCGCTGCGGATGCGGCGCAGTACGCCGAGCAGGCGATCGAGCTGACCCATTGCTTCGGTGGTACCACCGAAAACGCCGGGCAAGGGCAGGATGCCGTCGAGCAGCTGATCACCGGTATCACCGCCGGCGATCAGGCCGGCATACATGCGGTCGAATCCGAACTGCCAGCTGTTCGCGTCGATGGCCTCGGCACCGGCTTCAAGCTTCATCTGCGCATCCAGTCCCCACGCCACCCGCGCACGGCGCAACCACTGCTCCAGTGCGTCCCGGCTGGCCGGATCGATCACGAAGCGGCGTGCCACAGCCGGTACGTCGAGCAGGTCGAGCACCTCGCTGACGGTAAACCGGCTCTCGGCCAGATCCAGCAGTTGCTCGAACGCGCTCATCAGCGGATGCACGCGCGCCATGCCGACATCGGCCAGGTGCCAGGGGATGTGTGTCGGGTCGTCGCGATACTGCGCCGGTTCGCCGAACACGGCAGCCAGGTAGGGCGAGTAGACACTGATGTCCGGTGCCATCACCACGATGTCGCGATGCTGCAGGTCGGGGTCGTCGGCGAGGCAACGCAGCACGGCGTTCTTCAACACTTCCAGCTCGCGCAGGCGCGTATGGCAGGCGTGCACACGCAGGCTGGCATCGGGGCGCAGGGTGTTCAGCAGATCCGGCAACAGCGCCGGGTTGCTCAATGATTCGCGGAGCGGTGCGCCAACCAGATCCGGCTGCAGGCAACGGAGGCTGGATTGCAGCCGGGCCAGCAGCGAGTCGGCGTCGGCCAGGGGTTCGGCTTCGTCCAGCGCATCGCGCAGGTCGATGGCGTCGACCTCGTCCAGCGTGATGCAGAAATCCTGGGCGATCCGGCCCAGCGCCACCAGCAGGGGGTGGCCGATGTCGTAGTACAGCGCCTGCGGGTCGTCTGACTGCTTCAGCTGGAAGCGACGGCTGCGCAGATCCGACCAGTATTCACGACAGGGATCAGGGAAATACAGGTGGACCGGCGTGCGCTGCGCCGTGGTCTGCAAAGCCTGCAGGATGTCAGGCGGCAGGTGACTGACGCCGAACACGTGCAGTGGTGTCAGCGGCGGATCCTGCTCTGCCGCGAGCGCTTCGAGCAGGGCGGCACTGCGCCTGGCGCGGTGTGGCCGCTTGATGCCTGCTTGCAGTTGTCGCCACAGTGCCGCCTGCCAGTCGTGGCCGTGCGTGCCTGATGGTTGTTCCCACGCCAGAATCCAGTCCGGTCGATAAAGCAGGTACTGGATATAGACGCCGGCCATGTGCTCGGCCAGCTGAAAACGGCGGCGGGCCGTGTCATCGCCGGCAAGATAGGCTGTTACCTCGGGCGATTTCAGCGTGGGCAAGGCCATCAGCAGGCGCCAGCGCAACAATTCGTGGCGGTAGGCCCCGCCCACCAGCGCCTCATCGCCGAGTACGCGGCGGGCGCAGCGCTCAAACCATTGCCATGGCAGGATCATGTCGTAGTTGGCGGCGATGCCGTGCGCGCCAGTGGGGCCACGACGCTGCGCCAACCGGCCAAGCAGCCAGCGTTGCAGGCCCGGATGCGCCACCACCACCGTCTGTGCGGCGAGCGGCTGGGCGGGCCGCTGTGCTTCCAGTTGCCGTGCCAGCTCGTCGGCCAGTCGTTCGGTGCGGCTGCCGCGATGGACGATCAGGCTGCCCGGATGGTCGTCGGTTGATGGCGGCACGGCAGGTTCCTGGATATCTGGAGGCACAGCATAGCGAGCGGGGGTCGCAACGCCCGAGAATATTTCACGACAGCGTCTGGATGCGGCGACCAAGGCCAACTGTCGCCAGTGGATCCGACTGTGACCCAAATGGAGTGCATTCGGATGTCTGGCGACAGGTTTGAACGTGGCGGCGATGGCCGTCAAGGCCCGTGGCATATGGGTTTGAGGTGAATTCGAACAATTGGCTTGATGTTTGCTTGTCTATTCGTTGAGGATTAAAGATAGTTGGGTTTGGCAGCTTGTCCGGTATCTCTGCGGGTCGAATCGGTCGAATCGAACCGGTCAGTGGTGCGTGCTGTGACCGGCACGTGCCGTAACCGCACGTGAGGCATGAAGTGAGACCAGACGTCAGTCATCCACGGCTAACCGGGATGGCATCGTTCTGGTAAAAGGATCTGGCATGGGGATGGGGGATCAAGAACAGCGACAGGGTGGGCTTCGCGAACGCTTCTACCAGAGCGTGGCGGAGACACTGACGTTGCTGCATACGGCACCCGGCTACGATCGCAAGCAGGCCATGCTGGAGGTGGCCCGCACGCTGGCCAGCACGATGGATCTGCCGCTGGTCTGGATAGGGCGGTTGGAGCTGGGCCATTCCCGGCTGGCGATCACGGCGGCAGGCCCGGCGATGGACTACGCGTCGTCGTTGCGGATCAGCGACGATCCGCATGATGAGGGTGGGCGCGGGCCGGCGGGTATCGTGCTGCGCGAGGGGCGCGCCAGGCTGACCCTGGTGGATTCGCCAGAGTACGCCCCGTGGCTTGAATCCGCCCGGGCTCACGGGCTCGGTTCGATCATCGTGGCGGCGTCCGGAACCAACGACGGCGGTCAGCTGGTGCTGGCGGTGTATTCGCGTGATGGCGACCAGGTACTGACCGAAGAATTGCTCGACTGGGCGCAACGGCTGGCCGACGAGCTGGCGCGTTTCTGGGACGACCAGGCTTTGCTCGATCGTAACCTGCGATTGAGCCGTTATCGCGATGCACATCGCACGATCCAGCGGGCGATGCTGGATCAGCCAGACCCTGCCTCGATCTACCTGACACTGGCGACGACCCTGGTGGAGATTGACGATTCCGCTACGGTTGCCGTCTATGTCCCCGAAGGGAACTCCTTGTGCCCGGTTGTCCGGCTGGGCCAGATTGCCGATGCCATGGGCGATCTGGCTGAGCAGCCGATGCATGTCGACGGCACTTCGAGTCCTACCGTGACGATGACTTACATGACGGGCGTGCCGACTGTGCGGATGCGGCCGTCCATCCACCCTGACGTGCCACCGGCGTGGCGCACCGGGCCGCTTGCACAGATGGGTGCGATCGGCTGCTGGCCAATTTTTTCGATGTTGGCGGGCGATGAATCTGCAGCGCGCAAGCCGGCGGCCATGTTTCTTCTGGCGACCACGGAAATCGAGGCTTTTGATGCCGACATGCACCAGTTGCTCGATGAGATCGCCGACACGGCGGGTCTTGGCCTGCGCCAGTACAGCCACCAACAGGCTCTGTCCCAGGAGCAGGATCGGCAAACCTATCTTGCGCTGCATGATGCCCTGACCGATCTGCCCAATCGTCGTGCGCTGGACTATCACCTGGAGCGGGCGCTTGCGCGTGCAGAGCGACATCAGCGCCTGGTGGCCGTGGGCATGCTCGATCTGGACGATCTCAAGCCGATCAATGATCGCTACGGGCATGCCGCAGGTGATCGCGTGCTGATCGAGGTAGCCGGGCGTCTGCATCACGCGCTTCGTTCCGAAGACTCGGTGGCGCGCATTGGCGGCGATGAGTTTGTGCTGGTGTTCGAGGATCTGGGCAGCGCAGACGATTTGAACGTGTTGCTGGAGCGATTGTGGCAATCGTTGCAGCAACCGATTGCGATTGGCGATTCAACCATCCAGATCACGGTGAGTCTGGGCGTATCGCTTTATCCGAGCCACGCCCAGGCCAGTGGCGAGCAATTGTTGCGCTTGGCCGACCAGGCCATGTACCAGGTCAAGGTGCGCAAGCGACAGCGCTCCAGCTGGTGGGCATTGGCACGGCCGGGGGTGACTGAGCAGGCAGCCGAGGACAATTCGACGCCAGCCATGCCTCATGGAGATCACGCTGCAGCATTGTTGCAACCGTGTGTGGATGCATGGCGATTGCTGTTGCCGGCGGTGGTGGAGCGCTTCTGCAACACGTTGAAGTCGCATCATGGCATTTCCGGGATGTTGGGCAGCTTTCCGTCGTATGCGCTGGATGCCTTTACTGCGCGCCTGTCACGGCAACTGCATACCTTGATCTACCCGAACCTCCTGCTGGAAGACCAGCGCGTCGGTGCGATCAAGGCGGGTATCTGTCAGGCGGCTTGCGGGCTGGAGGAAGTATGGCTGCTGGAGGCGATCGAGCAATGCCAGGAGATCCTCGTCGGCGCGCTGGGGCTGGGGGCGCGTGCCAACCGGACGGCGCTGGCGATCGTGCTGCAGCGGTTGGCCATGGAAGGGCAATGGCAACTGGAAGCCATGCACGACCTGCAACGCCGGCGTGGCGTGATCCTGGCCAGTATCCAGACCCTGGCCTGGTCGGCGGGTGATTATCTGCAGTTGCTCGAGGGCGTGGTCAGGATACTGGCCACGCATGAGGAGATCCTCGTTTGTGCGGCAGGACGTCCGGATGCGTCGGGCGAAATGATCCACGAGCTGGTGGCCGGTACGGTTGCCGTGGAGCACTTGCGCGTAAGCAATGCCGGCCTGGTGCCGGCGATCCGGATCGATCGGGAAAATCCGCAACACGACGAGCCCATAAGGCAGGCATGGACTACGGCGCAGATCCAGCGCTGCGTCCACTACGGCAGTGACCCGGCCATGGCGCTGTGGCGCGATACTGCGATACGCCATGGCATCGTCTCGCACGTCGCCATCCCGCTGTGTCTGTCAAAGTCCAAACCGCTGGCGATACTTACTCTGTACAGCCCCTACGCGGGCGGATTCCAGAGCGAGAGTCAGCAGGCTTTCGTCGAACAGATCAAGGCCATGCTGGAGCTTGCCCTGCTGCACATGGCTCCGCGTCGCCTGCTTGCCGCACTGCTGCCCGCCTTTGTGCGCGAACGCTGGCGCACCATCATCGCCGGTGGTGCGCTGCGAATGCATTATCAGCCGATGATCAGGCTGGCCGATCGTCAGGTGGTCGGATTCGAGGCGTTGGCGCGATTGCGCGACGACATGGGCAGCCTGCAACTGCCGGCGAGTTTCTTGCCGGCGCTGGGAGCCGCCGGCCTGATGCGATTGTTTCGCGATGGCATCATCCAGGCCGTGGCGTGCCGGCAATCGCTGGCGCGAGCGGGAGTGGACATGGGCATGTCGGTCAATGTACCGGCGGCTGCCGTGCACGATGCCCGCTACGCACTGACGGTGGAGGCTGTGCTGCAGGCAAGCGGCTGCCCGATCGGTGCATTGCGCTTCGAGGCGCTTGATTCGACGGTCGGAACTGGCAGCTGGGCATTGCTGGCCGAGACCGGCGTACAGTCGATTTCGTCGCTGGATACGCGTTCGCTGCAAGAAGACGGGCTGATCGACCGGCGTTTGCTGGCACGCCTCAGTCAGTCGCCGTTCGACCGCATCAAGATCGACCAGGCCATCATCTCCCAGGTCAGGAAAGATCCACTGGGAACACTGCGCTTGATGCGCATGCTGATACGGGTGGGGCATGATCTTGGCCAGGAGGTGGTGGTCGAGGGGCTCGAGTCGACAGGGATGATCGAGGCCGCTGCGGTGCTCGGCGCGGATTTCGGCCAGGGCTTTGCCCTGGCTCAGCCGATGCCGGCCGAGGCGCTGGCCGGCTGGCTGGCCGATTTCGGCATGGATGGCGTTCCCGCGTTTGTGCGTACGGCACTGGGTGCGCTGGCCTGCATGCTGCGTTGGGATGAACGCTTTGCCGAGTTGTCCGACGAGCCATATTCGCTGGAGCGGCATGTACAGGTTCACGCCATGGATGGCGGGTATTTGCGTTGCGGCAAAGGTATTTCCGCGGCCCTGCATGCCAGCCATGACAGCACGATCAGGGCGGCCGAGGGTGGGCCGTTCGATCCCGATTATTGTCGTCAACGGGATGTGTTCTTCTCCTTGCTGGTCGAGCATGCCCTGGTCGAGGAGCAGCGTCGCGAGCACGACAGTCTGGTGGCTGCCTGAGGCGGTACTGGAGGGCGTATTCCGTTCATGCTGCCGGTAGCCGATGCCAGCGATGCATCGCTGGTGCTGGTCAGGCTATCCGCCCCGCTGCCGAGCTGTTCTGAACACATCCCGGGCGGGTTTCCTGAAAGGCATTTTGACGGTCATTCAGGTGGGTTGCCGACACATGGAAGGGCTCAAATTCCGGTACGCTGTGTGTCGATGGCATGACGGATCAGGAGGATGCCGATCCGCATCATGCAATGGCAGGTTCGGGTTGTCGTGTGGATAGCCTGGCCAACATGCAAACGGGCTGTTGGCTGAGCTGCCGGCGACAGTCCGCGAGGTTGATGTGGATCGACTGGGGATGGACGACGATGTCAAATCGGCGACAAATACCTGGTGAGCTGCGCGAACGCTTCTATCGAAGTGTTGCCGAGACTTTGACCTTGTTGCACGCAGCGCCGGGTCATGATCGTCGGCAGGTATTGAACGAGGTCAGCAGTATTCTGGCCGTCACCATGGATTTGCCCCTGGTATGGGTCGGGCGGCGTGAGCCACGACACGGCGAAGTGGTGGTGGTGGCAGCGGCCGGTTCCGCGACGGCGTATGCGGCAGCCCTGCGACTCAGCAATGACGAAAACGAACCCGGTGGACGTGGGCCGGTGGGCATGGCGCTGCGTCAGGAACGCGCCAGGTTGACCTCGGTCGACGCGCTCGAGTTCGCGACCTGGCGGGAGGCGGCCTTGCAGCATGGTTTCGGCGTATGCATTGTGGCGGCATCGCGAACGCGCGACGACGGCCAGCTCGTGCTGGCGACCTACTCTCGTGGCGACGGTCCCGGGTTGGAAGACGATTTGCTCGACTGGGTGCAGCGTCTGGCGGACGGGCTGAGCCAGTTCTGGGACCACCAGCTGCTGCTGGAGCGAAACCTGCGCATGAGTCGCTACCGCGATGCCCAGCGCACGATCCAGCGTGCCTTGCTCGATCAACCCGATCCGGATGCGGTGTTTCACACCCTGGCCACCTCACTGGTGGATATCGCGGGCGCGGGGGCCGTCGACGTGTTCGCTGCCGATGGTGCCGATGGCATGTTGCGCCGGGTCGCCCTGGCCGGCCCGATTGCCGACGTCATGCTCGGTTTGCCGTTGCCGCCGCGTCACGAGGATGGCCCCGTGATCATGGTGCCGACGCAGACCTACATGCAGGGCAAACCGGTGATTCTCCGCAGCACGGCGGCCAGCCAGCCTGGCATTGCTGAAAGATGGCGCACTGAAATGTTCGAACATGCCGGTGCGCTTGGATGCTGGCCGTTGTTCGCCGGGTCGGTCGGTGAATCCGATACGCCACGCAGGCCCGTCGGGGTCTTCGTGGTGTCCACGCTGGAATCCGACGCATTCGATGATGAGATGTGTCGTTTGCTGGACGAGATTGCCGAGGCGGCTGGCCTGGCGTTGAAGCAGCACGTGCAGCGCCATGCCTTGTTGCAGGAACAACAGCGGCAAACCTATCTGGCACTGCACGACGATCTTACCGATCTGCCCAATCGCCGGGCGCTGGACCGGTATCTCGATACCGTGCTGGCCCGCGCCGAGCGGCGCGGACGCCAGGTGGCGGTCGGTCTGCTCGACCTGGACGACTTGAAGCCGATCAATGACAGGTACGGTCATGCGGTGGGCGATCGCCTGCTGGTCGAGGTGGCCGATCGATTGCGCATGGCAATGACCGAGGATGACTACGTGGCCCGTCTGGGTGGCGACGAATTCGTTCTGGTCATCGAGGACATGGGGCATGAAGCCGATCTCGAACCGTTGCTGGATCGGATCGGAGAGTCGCTGCTGCGTCCGGTGTCGATCAACGACCTCAACCTGCACCTTGGCGTGAGCCTGGGCATTGCGTTGTATTCGTCCGATGCCCCGGTCAGCGGCGAGCATTTGCTGCGGCGTGCCGATCAGGCGATGTACCAGATCAAGGCACGCAAGAGGCATCGCACCTGCTGGTGGATGGTGGCCGGTACCGATGGCGTGATGGAACCATCGAGCAGCCTCGACATCGGCGCATCGCCCTATGGCGAACATGCCTCGCGTTTGCTGACAGGCTGTGGCGCGGTATGGCAGTCGCAGATACCCGAACTGGTCGACAGCTTTTACAACGAGCTGCTTCTGCACGAGGGGGCCGCATGGCTGCTTGGCTTGCTGCCCGAGGCAGAGGTTCGCCAGTTGAAGGTTCACGTATCGCACCACCTGACGGTATTGATACGGCCTGAGCTCGACATCATCAGTCATCGCGCACGGGCGACGCGCACCGGTCTCTTTCATGCGGCGTGCGGGCTGGAAGAGGTCTGGTTGCTGGAGTCCATCGATGTATTGCGCGACCTGTTCATTGCGCGGCTCAATGTGACCGATCATGCCGACCGCAAGGCATTGATGATCGTGCTCGAACGGCTTGGCATGGAGCGGCAATGGCAGCTGGAAAGCATGCGCGAATTGCAGCGCCGCCGGGTGGCGTTGCTGGCCCGGCTCAATGCGTTGGCCTGGTCGGCCGAGGGTTATCTGCCGTTGATCCAGGGTGTGGTCGACCTGATGGTTTCGCACGAGGAGGTCAAAGCCTGTGCCGTGGGGCGGCCGGACGTGTCGGGACGACTGACCTACGAGGCCGTCGCCGGACTGGCGTTTGGGGAATATTTGCGAATGTTTGACAGCGGCAAGGTGATGGCGATCGGCGTGAACGCCGACCAGCCGGAGGGACAGGGGCCTAGTGGCCGAGCATGGCGCGATGCGACCATCCATCGCTGCGAGCACTTCGGCAGTGATCCCGCCATGCTTGGCTGGCGTGGCATTGCCTCTCGCCTGGGTGTGGCATCCAGCGTGGCGATCCCGCTGAGCCCGTCGCCGCAGCAGCCGGTCGCGGTTCTTTCACTGTACAGCCCTTATGCGGGGGGACTGCACAGTGAAGACCAGCAGGCGTTCGTCGAGCAGGTCAAGACGGTGATGGATCTCGCCCTGGCTCGTCTGGCACCGCCACGACAGGGTACGGAACTGTTGCCGTTTTTCGTGCGGGAGCGTTGGCGCACGATCATCGGCGGCAGCGCGTTGCAGATGCACTATCAACCGCTGGTCAGGTTTGCCGACGGCAGCGTGACGGAGTTCGAGGCGCTGGCGCGATTGCGCGATGACGACGGCAGTCTGCTTGCTCCGGCCCGTTTTCTGCCTGCATTGGATGCCGATGACCTGGTCGTGCTGTTCCGCCATGGGTTGAGTCAGGCAGCGACATGCCGCGAACGGCTACGGCAGGCCGGCCACACCCTGGACATGTCGGTGAATGTGCCTGCCGTGGCGCTGGAGGACCCGCGTTATGCCGAGGTGACGGCTGCCGTCATCGCCGATACCGGTTGCCCGCCTCAGGCTTTGCTGCTGGAGATACTGGAGTCACCGTTCGGTACGGAGCACTCTGCCTTGCTCGATGAGTCGGGCATGCAATCGCTTCGGGCCCTGGGTGTGCGCCTGGTCGAGGACGACCTGGGTGCTGGCTACAGTTCGCTGATCCGCTTGCGGCAATGGCCGTTCGACCGCATCAAGATCGATCAGGCCATCGTCAGGCAGGCTCGGCAGGACCCTCTGGGCACGTTGCGTTTCATCCGGCAGTTGATCCGGATCGGGCACGATTTGCAGCTCGAGGTCGTGGTTGAGGGGCTCGAATCGACCGACCTCAGCGAGGCTGCCATGATTCTTGGTGCGGATTTCGGCCAGGGCTATGCGCTGGCGCGGCCGATGCCGGGCGACGAGCTGGTGGCCTGGCTGGTGAATTATCAACGCCATCGGCAGGCGGTGCATCCGCGAACCGGCATGGGTGCCCTTGCCGGCGAGTTGCTGTGGGAGGAGCAGTTCCTGGCGTTGCCGCCGGAGCCCGTTTTCTGGGCCAGGCATGCCCAGACAAGTTGCGACCCGGATGAGTACATGCATGGGGCGGAACGGAGAGCGGCACTCAGTGCCAGTCATCAGGCGATGCACAAGGCAGCCATGGCCGGGCCGCTGGATCCGGACTATCGTCGTCAGCGTGAGGCCTTTCTTTCACTGCTGATCGAACATGTTCTCGACGAGGAGGTGCGCTGATGGTGCCCACGCCGG
>DATMTH010000236.1:0-15120 GCA_035564915.1 Rhodanobacter sp. | reverse complement strand
GTAGGCCATGCGGGTGGGGTTCTGCGAGCGCGAGTATTCGTAACCCTTGTGCTTGCCCGGGCTTTCCTGCACGTAAGTGGAGGTGGCGTAGATCGGCGTCATGATCGCGCCGGTGCTCGGGTCAGGGTGCTGGCCGGCATGAATGGCGCGGGTTCCAAGACCGAGGGAAACACTCCGATCTGACTTTTTCATTGACAGTACCCATGCTTGCCCCGAACAGGGGCATGAAGGGCGTTATCTTACCTTCTCGGCACTATCGGCCGCAGCCAGCCTCCAGCCCCCATTCATCTTGAAACACGACTGGATCTTGCGATCACGGGAGGCACCAGACGCTTTTCGCTACGACCCCATTACGGCACTATTCAATGTCGTGGCCATCAGGTGGCTGCCCTAGAACGCCGGGTGCCCTTGTTTGATGAAGTTTCTCCTGTACGCGCAGATGGATCAGAGCAGCATCGCCAAAGAGCTTGGCGCGGCCGACTACAGCTATTTCTTTCTGCTGCGCGCCTTCGCGGAGGTTTTGAGTGAACTCGGTGAAGTCTGCCTGCTGGCCGACCCGGCCGAGGCCGACACCCTCCATGCGCAATGCACCGTGCGGGGAGAATCATGCGTACTGCTTTCCTTCACGCCGCCGCACAAGACTCCGCTCGGGCTGAGCTGCCCCACGGTTCCGGTATTTGCATGGGAATACCCGGACATCCCCGAACGCATCCAGGAAGCATGCTGGGCGAGCGATCCACGACACGACTGGCGACATGTATTCCTGCACACCGGGCGTGCCATCGCTCTATCGCAGCACACGGTTCAGGCGGTGAAACGCAGCATGGGGCCGGACTATCCCATAGTTGCGATAGCCGCCCCTCTCATGCGCCAGGAAAGTGAAGAGCGAAAGCTTCCGACCGAATCCGAAGGTCACCCGTTCGAGCTCGAGGCGCGCATGGCGGACAGCAACCGCATGGGGCTGGACGCCAATGGACTGGTTACTCTCGACGAAGAGGACGGTACGCCATTCGCCCCGAATGACTGGGAATCCTTGCCAGCTCCCTTGGCCGACTCATCGCTACCTGGCGAGGCCGCCGGGAATCCGGCGTCCACCGAAGATGACGAAGGGGCTCCGTTCGGATGCGGATGGGATATACCTCCATCCAAGCAGGTACGTACCCGACTTCAGGGCGTCGTTTATACCTCCGTGTTGACACCCGAGGTCGGCCGCAAGAACTGGGAAGACCTGATCACGGCTTTCTGCTGGACGTTCCGCGACACCGCCGACGCCACGCTGCTGTTGAAACTGACCGGTGCCGATCTGACCAGGTCGCACCATCAATTGCTGATGTTGCTGACCAAACTGTCACCCTTTCGCTGCCGCGTCATCGCCCTGTACGGATACCTCCCCGACGAAAGCTATGCTGCGCTGGCCAGGGCCACCACTTACTATGTCAACACATCGCTATGCGAAGGCCTGTGCCTGCCATTGATCGAATTCCTTGGCGCGGGCGTTCCCGCCATCGCGCCTGACAACACCGCCATGGCCGACTACATCCGCGATGACCTTGCCTTTGTCGTGGCGAGCTATCCCGGTGTCCCCACGGTCTGGCCGCATGGCGACTACGAGATCAACCGCACGACTCGCCACCAACTGGACTGGCAATCCCTGGCCGAAGCCTTCCGGCTCAGCCATGAGGTCGCCATGCACGATCCTGCCCGCTACCGACATATGTCCCGACGCGCCCGCGAAGCCATGCACGCCTATTGCGGGCCGGAAACCATCAAAAGCCAGCTACGTGCCTTTCTCTGTCCGGATGCAGTTGCCGCCGATGACGTGGAAGACACGCGGCAAGCCTCTCGTACGGATCAGGTCGGCGCCCCCGCGGACTGCGTGCCATGATCCTGCTCGTTCACACCAGCACGAGCACGGGCCAGCTCCCACTGAAGCTGGGGCGCCCCGAATACAGTTACCGCTTCGTGGTCAACGCCTTCCGCCCCATGCTGGACGAATTGGGTATCGTGATTGAAGTTCAGAACCCCGAGCACGAGGTGGACAGCATCCATGCATCGTGCCAGCGGCATGGCGAACCCTGCGTATTCCTGTGCTTCATGCCACCCAACAAAACACCCATCGACCTGGCCTGCCCCACCATTCCCGTCTTCGCATGGGAATATGAGGCATTGCCCGATGAAGCCTTCGGCGGCAAGCCGCGTAACGACTGGCGCCGCGTGCTGACGAAGTTGGGGGCAGCCATCACGCACTCCAGCTATACCGTCGAACGCGTCCATGCCGCACTGGGAAGCCACTATCCGGTGGATTCCATTCCTGCACCACTATGGGACCGCATGCAAGCTCTTCGGGGAGAGCCCCGTGAGACAGCCGCCACGCTGAAGATTGATGGACTGCTGATCGACAGTCGTCGTACCGATCTGTCCGTCTACACCATGCATGGACTCAAGGCGGCCTTACCCGCCGCACTCCCCCTGCCGGAAGGCTGCCGCGGCCCGCATGACCCCGTCACCCTGGACGGCGTGCTGTACACCGCCATCTTCAACCCGGGTGATGGCCGCAAGAACTGGATGGACATGGTCTCGGCCTTCTGCGAAGCCCTGCGCGACAAGGCCAATGCCACGCTGCTGCTGAAGCTGACCCACTACGACCCAGACGAACTCATCCCGGAGATCCTGGAAATCATCCACAAGGCGGGTCCACTGGCTTGCCGCATCCTGCTGGTGCACGCGTATCTGGAAGAGGCTCAGTACAACGCATTGCTGCAAGCCACTACATACGCAGTCAATACGTCGCATGGCGAAGGACAATGCCTGCCGTTGATGGAATACATGTCCGCCGGCAAGCCCGCCGTGGCACCGCGACACACCTCCATGCGCGATTACGTCGATGACGAGTGCGCCTTCGTGATCGAGTCCAGCGCTGAGCTCGGTACATGGCCACATGACCAGCGCCAGGCATTCCGAACACTGCGTCAACGGATTCACTACGGCTCACTGGTCGCGGCTTACCGGCGCAGTTACCACGTCGCGCAGCATGAGCCCATGACCTACCGGTGCATGTCGCAAGCAGCCAGGGCCTCCCTGCAGCGCTATTGCTCGGTAGAGGTCCTGCGACCGCGGCTGGAGCGCATGGTCAAGCGCTGCACGGCCACCCGAACCGACACAGCCAGAGGATGCGCGGCGCAGGACATTCATGACTGAGACTGAGCCACTGTCCCACAAGAGTCGCCGCAACCGCGATATCGAATGCCTCCGTGCCGTCGCCGTGATCGGGGTGACTTTCCATCACATGCAGGGCGATCTGTTCCATCCTGGCATACCGCTTATCGCCGCGCTCCTCAAACATGCGGACTTCTGGTATGGCGTGGATCTTTTCTTCGCCATCTCCGGGTTCGTCATCGCTCGCAGCCTGTTGCCGCAAATGGCGACCTGCCATGGTCAGCCACGCAAGCAAATTGGTGTGATCATCGCGTTCTGGATTCGCCGCTTCTGGCGTCTGGTACCCTCGGCGTGGCTCTGGCTCGGCATCATCCTGCTGGCCAGTGTCGTATTCAACCAAAGCGGCGTGTATAAAAGCATCCACGCCAACCTGATGGCCACCTTGGCAGGGCTTCTCGATGTAGCCAACTTTCGCTTTGCCGATGCCTTCTTCCGTTATGATTACGGCGCCAGTTTCGTGTACTGGAGTCTATCGCTCGAAGAGCAGTTCTACCTGCTCTTGCCCCTATTTGCCGCGATCTTGAAACGGCATATATGGCTGCTAATGGTCGTGCTGTTCGCCGTACAACTCTGTTTGTTTCGCACCCCCTTGCTCATGTCGGTACGTACGGATGCACTCGCTCTGGGCGTCCTGCTGGCTATCGCCACTCCCGGACGTGTTTATGCTGCACTGGAACCCCGCTTTCTGCTGAAGTTGCGCACGTGGCGTGTCATCCTGCCACTTCTGCTGCTGGCTGCGATGTCAGTGGTGATCGCACCTGACCTTCAATACTGGCGTTTCCGTATCAGTGCCATCGCCGTCTTGAGCGCCACTTTGGTATGGCTGGCTTCCTATGATCGCGATTATCTGCTGCCTGAAGGCATGATCAAGCGCGTACTGACTTGGACGGGGGCACGTTCGTATGCCATCTACCTCATCCATATACCGGCCTACTACGCCTTGCGCGAAACCGCCTTCCGACTTGGAGTGGAGCCCCATGCGTGGGTGTTGTTTCTGCTCGCCACGACACTGATCGCCTTGTTGTCCGACTTGAACTACCGTTACCTTGAGCGCCCCTTGCGCGTTCATGGTCGACATGTCGCCGATCGATTCCTTCAGAGGCGCGCACATGACGCCCCCAGCGTCGACGCCGAAGAAGATCACTCGGCGACAGCAGCCACCGGACCCAACGTCTGAACAGCCCTACTCATCGGATACCGAAGCATGTCGAATCTCATCAAGAAGCTTCTGCATCTGCCTCCCGAGCTGACGCCTGGCGGCGAAGTCGCTGCGACTGCAACATCGGCTGCGGTCAATCTCTCGGGCGCGACCGCCGTGGGACTGCACGATGCCGTATTGAGCGGATGGTTCCAGAACGCCTCTGACGAAATCTTTCGTGGCATTCCGATCGGCCCGGAAGACACGGTCGTGGACGTGGGATGCGGCGATGGTGGCAACACCCTGTTTTGCGCCCGCAGAGGGGCGCACGTGACAGCCGTGGACATTGATCCAGGCGTCATTGCCGGCATCGAGGCGAAGCTCGCTAGTGTGACTTCGCACGATCGCTATGCCACGCATGTCAGCAACGCCAATCCACTGCCACTTGCCGATGCGACAGCCTCCCGGGTGATCTGCACGGAGGTGATCGAGCATGTGGATGACCCACAGCAATTGCTCGCCGAACTGGTTCGTATCGGCAAACCAGGGGCGCTCTATCTGCTTACCGTTCCCGATGCACTGCAGGAGAACATGCAGAAGCATGTGGCACCGGCGTGTTATTTCGAGAAGCCCAACCACGTGCGCATCGTCGAACGGAGGCAATTTGCCGAGATGGTGACCGGAGCCGGATTGGTCATCCGGGAGCAAACCCAATACGGCTTCTTTTGGTCCATCTGGTGGGCCTTGTTCTGGTCGTGCAACGTGGACCTGGACCATCCTGATCATCCCGTGCTGAATCACTGGACCGAAGCCTGGGGCGCCGTGCTGTCGACACCGCAAGGGCTTCAGCTCAAGGAGCAACTGGACCGTTTCATGCCGAAAAGCCAGATCATCGTCGCACACAAGCCATGACGGCACGGACCATGCCTGCCCGTATTCGAGTTGACGCAACCTGTCACCCGGAGCAGGTCGCATGCGCCTGAACCTGACCCGTTCTCTATGGCAATACCGCGGTTTCATTCTGGGCAATGTCCGGCGCGAATTCGAGGCGCGCTATCGCAACTCCTTGCTCGGTGCGGCGTGGACGGTATTGCAGCCATTGGCGATGATCACCGTCTATACCGTGGTGTTTTCCGAACTGATGCGCGCCCGCGTTGCCGGCCTGAGCGGGCCTTACGCCTATAGCATCTACCTGTGCTCAGGCTTGCTGACCTGGGGCTTGTTTGGCGAAATCCTTCAGCGTGGTCAAACCGTGTTTCTCGATCACGGCAACATGATCAAGAAACTCAGCTTTCCGCGTATCTGTCTGCCCGCCATTACCGTACTGAATGCGCTGGTCAATTTCGGCATCACCTTTTCGATCTTCCTTGTCTTCCTGCTGCTGTTGCACAGCTTTCCCGGATGGGTCGTGCTGTGGGCGATTCCGCTGCTGATCGTGCAAGTTGCCTTCGCCATCGGCGTCGGGATGATTGCCGGCGTACTGAACGTTTTCTTTCGTGACGTCGGGCAATTCGTGAACATCCTGCTGCAGTTCTGGTTCTGGTTCACCCCGATCGTCTACTCGGCAGCCACGTTATCGCCCACCGCGCGCACAATAATCCAGCTCAATCCGATGACACCGCTGGCCGAGGGCTACCAGGCCATTTTCGCCTATGGCCGGGCGCCTGCCTGGCACGGCATATGGCCGGTTGCCATCCTCGCTGCTGTTCTGTGCGTGTTCGCCTTGCTGCTGTTTCGCCGCCGCTCTGCCGAAATGGTGGATGAACTCTGATGAGCGATCTTCGCGTCAACGGCCTCGGCAAAGCCTACAAGCACTATCCAAGCCAGTGGTCGCGACTTGCTGAATGGATCTTGCCACTAGGCAAGCCGCGACATGTCCAGCACTGGGTCATGCAGGACGTCAGTTTCCAGCTGAAGGCGGGTGAAGCGGTTGGCATTGTCGGCATCAATGGTGCAGGCAAGAGCACCTTGCTGAAAATGATCGCCGGCACGGTCCGTCCCACTTGCGGCGAGATTGTCGTCAACGGACGCGTGGCCGCCATGCTGGAGCTCGGCATGGGCTTCCACCCGGATTTCACCGGACGCCAGAACGCGATCATGGGTGGCCAGTTGCTCGGCTTGTCGGTCGAGGAAATTCTTCAACTGATGCCGCAGATCGAAGCCTTTGCCGAAATCGGCAACTACATCGACCAGCCCACACGCACCTACTCCAGCGGCATGCAGATGCGGCTGGCTTTCAGTGTGGCCACCGCTCGACGTCCGGACGTCCTCATCGTGGACGAGGCATTGTCGGTAGGCGACTCCTACTTCCAGCACAAGAGCTTCGAACGCATCCGCGCATTCCGGCGCGAAGGCACGACTCTGCTCATCGTGTCGCACGACCGTTACGCCATCCAGACCATCTGCGATCGCGCCATCCTGCTGGATGAGGGGCGCGTGCGCATGCAGGGCTCGCCGGTGGATGTCCTCGACTTCTACAACGCCATGATGGCCGAACATCGCCACCAGATGATCCGGCAGGAAACATTGCCCGATGGCCGTGTTACCACGGTTTCCGGTACTGGCGAAGTCCGTATCCAGGACGTGAAGCTGATGCATCTGGACGGACATCCCGCGGACACTGTTGAAGTCGGCGAGACCCTGCAACTGGTGGTACGTATCCGTGCTCATGAGCCCGTGCCCCGACTCGTGCTCGGCTTTCTGTTGAAGGATAGACTCGGCCAGGCCATCTACGGCATCAACACGCACCGCCTGGAGCAACCGCTGGAACACCTGCAAGCAGGCGAAGAAACGACGTTTCATTTCCAGTTCCCGGCGCGGCTCGGCAAAGGCAGCTACTCCGTTTCGCTATCGCTATCGCGAGAGGATTCGCATCTGGACAAGAATTTCGAGTGGCGCGACAACGCGCTGATCTTCCATGTTTTCAATACACGCCACGAAGATTTCGTGGGAAGCAGCTGGCTCGACGCCAAGGTTCAAATAGAGCGCCACCGCCAGGGATGATCTGTTTTTGCTCGTCATCCCTGCGAAAATAGGGATCCAGTGTCTATAGGCCATTGAAAGCAAAGGCGCTGGATTCCTGCTTTCGCAGGAATGACGCGCAGAAAATCGATTGATCAGACTTTCCCTAGGCCTGATAGACCTGATACATCCAGCGCAACGTCTCTACCAAGCCACGGTCCGGCAACGCCCCGACCCGCCGCTGCAATAGCGTCGGGTCACCACCCAAGCGGCGCACTTCGTTGTCGCGCACGAACTCCGGATTCACTTCGACGCCTATCGCATAGCCCGCAATGGAGGCCAGTGCCGCCAGCACTTCACGCAGCGAATGCACCTGCCCCGTGCAAATATTGAAGGTATCTCCACCGCCCGACGTTTCAAGCAATCGACGATAGACCCAAGCTACCGTCCTCACATCCATGAATTCGCGCCAGACATCCAGGTTGCCCAAGGCGATTGATCGTTCCCCGCGCCGGAAATGCTCCACCAGCTTGGGGATCAGGAATCGAGGATGCTGCCCCACCCCTGTGTAGTTGAATGGTCGCGCAAAAACGATGGGAAGCCGATCGATCCAGGTCCGGGCCATGTATTCCATGGCCAGCTTGCTGACGGCGTAGTCATTGGCCGGTGCCGGCACCACTCCCTCATCCAGCAAACCATCTTGTGCACCAGCGTTGCCGTATACGTTCGCGCTGCTGGCCAGCACCACGCAACAAGGTGGCACAGACAGATCCACCAAAGCCTGCAGCAGGTTTCGGGTACCCACGATGTTGGTTCGATAGATGGCGTCCACGTCTCCGTGCGCAACATAGGCAATGGCCGCCAGGTGGACCACCGCATCGGGTCGGGCGGCAGCCACGGCTGTGCGCACGGCCCGGGCGTCAAGCAGATCGACGCGGGCCATGGCGCCCGCCGGGCCCGCCCCAAGACCGACAACCTGATGGCCAGCACGCTTGAGCTCATCGGCTACGTACCGTCCGGTGAATCCACCCAGCCCTGTGACCAGAACGCGCAACGGGCGGACTTCAGAAGGAATGGCCATGCTCGTTTCTGCGCAAATCGGCTTCAACCATCATCTGGCAAAGTGTCTCCAGCGGAGTCGACGCTGACCAGCCGAGTTTCTCCCGGGCCTTGCCAGCATCGCCAATCAGCAGATCCACCTCGGCCGGCCGTTGGTACCGCGGATTGACGCGTACCAGCGTTCGCCCCGTGCGCACGTCGATGCCACACTCGTCGGCATCCTCCCCCTGCCAGGCAATCTTGATATCGCAGGCGGCGAACGCCAGTTGCGCAAAGGTGCGAACACTCTCGGTGCGCTGGGTGGCCAGCACATACGTGTCCGGCTCGTCGACTTGCAGCATGCGCCACATGCCATCCACGTACTCGCGGGCGTAACCCCAGTCACGCCGTGCATTCAAATTGCCAAGCTCCAGAACGTCCTGCATGCCCAGCCGGATCTTCGCCACGCCATCGGTGATCTTGCGTGTCACGAATTCGCGGCCGCGCAGTGGCGATTCGTGGTTGAACAAAATGCCGCTGGCCCCGAACACACCATAAGACTCCCGATAGTTCACGGTGATCCAGTGCGCATACAATTTGGCGACGCCGTAAGGGCTGCGTGGATGGAACGGCGTTTCCTCGCGCTGCGGTACCGCCTGTACCTTCCCGAACATCTCCGATGTGGACGCCTGATAGAAACGAATATTCGGATTGACAGTGCGGATCGCCTCCAGCAGGTGCGTCGCGCCAAGGCCGGTGATCTGCGTGGTGGTTACCGGCTGCTCGAAGGAGGTACCGACAAAACTCTGCGCAGCCAGGTTGTAGACCTCGTCGATACGGTATTTTTCCAGCAGCCGCATCGCCCCCCCCATGTCCCCGAGATCGAACTCCACCAGCTCGAGTTGCGGATGCTGGGCTATCCCGAGCTCTTCGATACGCCAGAAATTGGTTGAGCTGGTTCGCCGGTAGGCGCCTACCACGCGATACCCCTTCTGCAACAGGAAATCCGCCAGGTAAGCACCATCCTGACCTGTGACGCCCGTGATCAATGCCGCCTTCATCGAATCTCCAACATACGGTTGAGTATGTCATCCTAAGCGGGTTACGCCGACTTTCAAAGCTCTTGCGCCGGAGACGTGTTACCGGTCACGAACTCGCCGCATCCGGTGCGCACCCAGGGAGTCAGCCAGTGTGGGTGCCTGTCGTCGTCAAGCATCGACCACAGCGTGTGCGTGGTGGCTTCCCAGCTCGGCCCCGCATTTGGCGCTGCCTTCGTCGACGCCCTTTCAGTCCGGGCCGCGCGACGAACCGCCTCGACCAGACTGTCCACATCAGTACCGTCAAAAAAGCTGGCGAAGCCCGACGACACCTCGCGGAACACCGGAATGTCGCGAGCAATCACGGGTAAGCCACGCCTGGCGGCTTCGACCAGCGGCAGGCCGAAGCCCTCGCCTTCAGAAGCGGCGACCAATGCACGCGCCACGTCGTAGATTCGTTCCAGATACTCATCACTGGCCTGATCCAGCCAGAACAGTCGCCGGCCCAACTGTGCATGCGAGCGCAATCGGGCGGCCAACGTGTCGCACATCCACCCCTCCCGCCCCACGATCACCAAGGCCACATCCACGCCTTGTTCCCACAGTCGTTCAAATGCATCCAGCGCCATCGCGTGTCCTTTGCGAGGCTCGATCGTACCGACCATCAGAAACGTGGGCGCAGCATGCCATCGTGACAACAACACTTCCGCATTGTCCGGCAAGCCGGTGCTGGGGCGGGTCGAGGCCGGATCATTGCCGGGATGGAAATAACCGATCGCCAGCTCACGCCTGCGGCGCGGTGGATGTTCGTTGAACCAACGACGCACGTCATCGGCCACCGACCTCGAAATGCACAACAAGCCATCGGCATGCTGCCCGATGCAAGCCAGCCAGCGGGCATGCATATCCGCGATGCCTTCGGGAAAGTGGTGCGGCATGCGTACTGGCAACAAGTCGTACACGACAAAGAACAGCCTCGCGCCGCGCACTTGCCAAGCCTTCAGCAAGGCAGTTTCCTGCGGCAATGCATCGGCGACCCAGTCCAAGCCGAGCAGGATATCGCCCATCTCGGGCTGGACAACCGTGTCTGCGAGGTTGAGTGCAGGCAGGCCGAGTACCTTCAGGCCATAGTCCGCCGCTTGCCGATAACACCCGGATTCCAGCCGTACCGGCTCAACCCTGCGTACGGCCTGATCGAGTCGAAGCAGTTCCGATAGCGTGCCGCGCACTACACGCTCGATTCCGGTATGCAAGTCGCTGCGAGAGGTAGCACTGACATCGACGAAAAGTCGAGGCAATCCCACTCGCGCCCGATTGACCGGAAGGCAGGGTCCATCGCCATCTCCGCAATCACCCTCCGAGTGAGCTGCCATGCCCATTCGGCGCATGCGATCCATCATGCGGGCCTGCTCTGCCTCACGCGTACCGCCCACAAAACATTCAATGGCATCGCGATAGCACAAGGCAACCTTGGCGGGGTGGTGATGCTCCCGTATCCAGCGCTGTGCACCGGCACCCAGCATCTCGCGCCGCACCACATCGCCATGGAGTTGGCGCAGGGCATCGGCCAGCTCTGCATCCTCGAACCGATCTGGCAGCATGAGGGCCACATCCGGCGGCAATTCAGCCGCCGAGCCATGCGCATTGGCCACCAGCGGCAGTCCATGGGCCAGTACGTCGAAAATCGCGGCCGAGGTTTCACCGCGCGAGGCCGCCCGCAATTGCACCGCCACATCGGCCGCGGCCAAATAGTCGGCGTAGCTTTCGGACCCGACGAAATCCGTGATGTGGATGCGCCCGCGAGCCCCCGACGAGCGGATTGTGGCATCCATTTGCCGACCGTAATCCCCGCCATGACGCTCACCCACGAAAACCAGGTGACAGCGAGGATTCGCAAACAGGGGCGACTGCAACCATGCTGCCAGCAGCCGATGGTTCAACTTGGTCGGTGCAATCATGCCGAAGCTGCACACCATGAAATCATCGGGTGCGAAGCCGAGCAAGCGGCGCGCCAGACGGCGCCTGCCTTGCACGACATTCTTGGGAAACGGCACGACAGCGAACTTCCGTGCAATACCCTCTCCGAAATATCGCCGTGCCTGCTTCACCGCATAATCCGAATGCACGACAAGGCCGAGGGCATGTTCGATCACGTCGCGACTCACTGGCCACGCATCCAGCGTGGACGCACGGCCGTGTTGCTGGTCGTGCAGCAGTGCGGGATAGCCGTGGCTTGCATGGAGCAGGCGTGGGAACACATCCGGCTCGCTTGACTGTTGCGCCATCCAGTTGCGCACTGCCCCCAGCCAGGAGTCGTGCAGCATCACCACACCAGGACGCTGTTCAAGCAACCCGAACATGTGCGCATGGAAGGGGGAGTTTCCAAAGTGGTAGAGCACACGCTCCACCCCGGTCACCTGCCGTAGCCAGTCCACCGTACGCAACGGAAAATTGGCCTGTACCCAGGGGTCGAGCACCTCAGGCTGGTCCACCACGACATCGATCTCGTAATGGGTATCCAGTTCGCGCAGTAATCGTGCACTGTAGTCGGCAATGCCCGAGCGAACCGGCGGCAGTGGCGAGACATAGGCGAGACGGGGGCGCGCGCGGCGGGTAACCGCCACTCCGGTCATCGCTCGGTAATGCTGTTCGATGGCCACCCGTGCACGACGGGCACTGTCTTCCCAGGTGAACTTGCGCGCCTGAACCGCAGCATGTCCGCGCAGGTGATCGAGCAACCCGGGAAGCGTCAACACATCGCGCAATTTGGCCGTCATCGAGCTGCGGCTGCGAGGGTCGAACAAGGCATCCTTGCAGCCAATGACCTCGGGCAAGCTCGCGGCATCCGAACCAATCACCGCCGCCCCGCAAGCCATGGCTTCAAGTAGCGGCAACCCGAGCCCTTCGTGCAGCGAAGGCGCAACGAACAAAGTGCAGCCTGAATAAAGCGCGGTGAGGTCAGTGTCAGCCAACGCACCGGTAAAAATCAGGGCGCCATGGGGCAGGCGATGCCGTCGACCGAGCCCGAGCAAGTGATTCCTGGCCAGCTCATCACAGCGACCGGCCAGCACCAGCGGATAACGCCGATGCAACTCGGCGGGCAAGTCCGCATAGGCACCAATCAGCGCATCAACGTTCTTGTGTGCATCGTAGCCTCCGACATACAGCAAAAAATCCCCGGCCAGCCCCCACGTCTGCCGCCAACGAGTGCGGCACGCCGCATCGATCGACACGGGATGAAATAGCGGATCGGCGGCGCCGGACACCACGGCGATACGATCCTCGGGGATTTGCAAGGCATCAATGGCTTCGCGCCGCGAAGACTCCGACAGCGCCAGCAACAGCCCGCACCGCTTGAGTAGCGCCAGTCTGCGGTAATACCACTGACGATAGTCTGCGTCGCGCAGATGACGACCAGGATGCAGCAACGGGATCAGGTCGTACAGCGTGGCCGCGTGCCGGGCATCATCCCTGCCTGTTCCCAAGGTTACGGCCGAATCATCTCCCCATCCTTCAAACAGGCTGCTATGCCATATGCAGTCCGCCCGCAATGAGGCGAGAAGAGCCGATTGCCCTGCTTCCGCCATGCCAACCCGGCGATCATTGCCGTGCTGACACCCGGCAATGCCGTGAGGCAACTCATCCACCACAATGCGCTCGCGGGGAATCAATCCCTCGAATTGGTTGATCAAGTCGAAGGACGCATCATCGTAGCGTCCGTTCAACATCAGCCAGAGCTCATGCTCTCCAGCCTCCGCCGCAAATGCTTTTGCCATCGACAGGCTATAACGACCGATACCACGATATCGGCTGTTTGACTGCGCGCCTTGCAGGTCGAGTACGATTCTCATCGAAATCCCGTCACTATCTGTCAAGCTGGCGCGGACATGGTCGACGGGCCATCTTGGCAAAAATCATCATCAGCTAGCTGCCGCCATGACGCGAATACAGCCTTGCCCTGATCCGTCGATGCAGCCCAGGAAACCGTCTCGCGATCGCGCCAGCCACACGACGCAACACGGGCATTTCAAGCGCGCCTCTCGTAACACGGCCCGCGATATGCAGGATCCAGAAACGCCAATGGTGCACGGCACGTAGCGGTCGCGTGATTCGCCAGGAGCGGCTACCAAGAAACGAGGCTCGCATGACATCACGTTCATGGGCGAGTGCATGCAGGCGATCATCAAGTGCAGCCATGGCGCGCTCGAGTTCGCGGATACGCTGTTGCCTGTCCTCGCTGACGGCAAAGAGCTCGCGATAATCCATTTGCAGTGCAGCCAGACGCTCACGCATCAAAAAGCAGTCATGCTCCAGGTCGACCAGTCGATCCAGACGCTGATCAGACAATTCGCGCCAATCCATCTCGGAAGACGGGGGCGACATCGGTTGTACTTCGGCATGGCTCATTTCGGTGCGCTTCCCGTTCATCACATCATTCTGTCTCGTCGCCGCGCGCTGGTGCGTGGACTCATGTGCCTGCCGCGCAGGACTCGCGCTTTTGCTGCAGGCACCCAGCCAATGCGCGAATACTGGCCTCCATCGAGAAGTCACGAGCCATATCGATGGCGGCCTGCGTGCCGAGACGCGCACCCCACGCGCGCTCTCGATGCAATCGACTCATGTGCGTTGCCGCATGCCCCACATCAGGGTCTGCCCACTGCTGACCCTCCGCATAAGGGTATTCACCCTCAGTGACCGGTATCACGCGGTAATCGACGAGGCAGCTGTTGGCTTCGGTCATGTAATCCATGTTCCCCGAATAGGCCGTTGCCACTACCGGCTTGCCCAGGCACATGGCCTCAGCCATCCCCAGTCCGAATCCTTCACATCGATGCAGTGACACATAAGCATCACAACAACGCTGTAATGCCCACAGATCGTCACGCTCCAGCATATCGTCACGGATCATGATGCGATCATCGCCAGCCGCTGACCTGACCAGATCCATCAGCCATTCCGAATGGTGCTGCCCATTGCTCGACTTCAGCATCAGGCAAACTTCCTCGTCTCCAGCGGGAAAAGCCAAGCGAAATGCCTCGATCACCGCATGCGGGTTCTTGCGCGCAATCGTCGAACTGAAGTCAAACGTGCACAAGAACACGTAATCGTCATCATCCAGGCCGAAATGTCGACGTTGCAGACCGCTTCCGGCACACGGCACCACGGGAATGGGAATGCGCGTCACTGGCTTCGTAGACACTTGTTGCATGGCACGCTCCACGAAAACGGACGAAACGAGAATCTCGTCCACCTGATCAAGCGCGGGCAACCAGGACTCCGGGAAGTGCTCAAGTTCCCAGAACCAGTATCCCATGATGCGGCGCCCCGACCTGTCCTCTCCCATGCGTCGAAGTGCCGCTTCCCAATAATCGGGATTGATGAAGACCAAGTCGTTGCCAGATCCGGAGGCATTGTCGAAATACTCGGTCAAGGTGCGATCCCGCCGAGCATGGGGGATGTCAACATCGACGTCGTGCAATATCACCGTATAGCCGGAAGCAATGAGTGCCCGAGCAAAAAGTCGCGCACATTCCCCTAGCCCGAGCCACCTGGAAAAATAGCCATGCAGGTCCAGGGCAGGAAGCGGCGGAAGGGGCGTGCCTTCGTGATTGGCATGAATCCCGCTCGGCGTTATCCCCGTAGTGGCCGACAGCTGTTGCCACTCCATCGAACGCACGAACTCGAAGTCGCGATGGATGGATTTTTCGAGTGTGGAGCGCAGACCATGAC
>DATMTH010000235.1:0-3147 GCA_035564915.1 Rhodanobacter sp. | reverse complement strand
GAGCAAGCATCAGTCGTTGGGCAAGCCACCCGAGCGACGGCTGATCCACAAGGCGGCCAGCGTGCCCACTGCCCCCGAAAGCAGGTACAGGCCCACGTAAGGCACCCCGGCATAGCGGGCGAGCGCCAGCGCCACCAGCGGGGCGAAGCCCGCGCCGATCAGCCAGCCCAGATCCGAGGTGATCATGGCGCCGGAGTAACGGAATTCCGGACGGAAGTTCGAACTCACCGCACCGGCCGCCTGCGCGAGCGTGAAGCCGAGCAAGGCGTAACCGAGGATGATGAACACGTAGCTGTTCGCGGTGCCGCCGGCGAGCAACAACGCGGTCCAGCCGCTGTAGACCGCGATCAGCACGCCGCCGACAGCCAGGGTGGTGCGGCGACCGAACCGGTTTGCCACGCGGCCGGACAGGATCATGCAAGGCAGCGCCACGAAGGCGCCAATGATCTGCACCACGAGGAAACTGACCACCGATTGCCGCGTGAACAGCAACGCCCACGACAGCGCGAAGATGGTCACCAGGTGGAACATCGCGTAGCTGGCCAGCGGAGCGAAGGCACCCAACACGATGTTGTTGCCCTGCGACCGCACCAGCTCGCGCATCGACGACGGTTCGAGATCGCGCTCCTTGAGCTGCTCGGCATAACGGGGCGCGACCACCATGCGCAAGCGCGCGAACAAGGCCACCACGTTGATGGCAAAGGCCGCGAAGAACGGATAGCGCCAGCCCCAGTCGACGAACTCCTGATGCGACAGGCTGGCCCAGATGTAGGCGAACAGCGCGGCCGCGATGATGAACCCGATCGGCTCGCTCAACTGGGGCAGCATCGCATACCAGCCGCGCCGCTCCTTGGGCGACTTGAGTACCATCAGCGAAGCCAGCCCGCTCCAGCTGCCGCCCAGCGCGAAACCCTGCCCGAAGCGCAGCACCGCCAGCGCCAGGATGGCCGCCCAGCCCAGCGTTGCATAACCGGGCAGGAAGGCCGTGCCAGCCGTCGCCATGCCGAGCAGGAACAGCGCGATGGTCAGCTTGGTGGGGAGGCCGAGCTGGCGCTGCAGCACCACGAAGAACATCGAGCCCAGCGGCCGTGCGATGAAGGCGAGCGCGAAGATCGCGAAGGAGTAGAAGACGCCATCGATCTGGCTGGCGAAGGGAAAGAACACCTCGGGGAACGCCAGCACACAGCCGATGCCGAACACGAAGAAGTCGAAGGACTGGCTGACGCGGCCGACCAGCACGCCGACGGCGAGATCTCCCGGCGTCATCTGATCCGCGTGGGAACTCCCGTCATGCGCAGGAACGACCAAACCTGGGACCGACTGGGTGTGGCTGCTTGGCATGGCAATTCCCTGGCGAGATCGTGCATGAAGTCGCCGGACGGACCGGCTGCGGCATCGCGCAATGCGGCGGTCGATTCACATGGCCACCACAACTTCCCTTTGCAACTCCGACCGATCTCCGGCGTGGCGAATCAGTCGGGAAACAGGTTTTGCGGGGGTAGTATAGGCCCGCCCTTGAAGAGTAGTGTAGGCGCACCTCGTTGCCTGATGCACACGCGCCCATGACCGTGAAACGTCTTCGTGGCTTGCTGTTGTCGCCACTTGCACTGCTCGGCGGTTGCCACCTGGCATTGCTGGATCCGTCCGGCGACGTGGCGCGCCAGCAAAGCGACGTGATGATCGTCACCACGATCATCATGATGCTGATCATCGTGCCGGTGCTGATCGCGATCGGCGTCGTCGCGTGGCGCTACCGGGCCTCCAACAAGCAGGCCCGCTACGATGCCGAGTGGGATCATTCGCCCCAGCTGGAGCTGGTGGTGTGGGCCGGGCCGCTGCTTATCATCATCGCCATCGGCGCGATCAGCTGGATCGGCACCCACCAGCTCGACCCCTATCGCCCGCTCGACCGCGTGGCCAAGGGACAACCCGTTGCCGCCGGCACCAAGCCGCTGGAAGTGGACGTGGTGTCGCTGCGCTGGAAGTGGCTGTTTTTCTATCCGCAGTACGGCATCGCCACGGTGAACCAGCTAGCGGCGCCGGTGGACGTGCCGATCCGCTTCAAGATGACCTCGGACGCGATGATGGATGCGTTCTCCGTGCCGGAGCTGGCCGGCATGGTCTACACCATGCCCGGCATGCAGACGGTGTTGCACGCCGTCATCAACAAGCCGGGCCAATACCGGGGATTCTCGGCGAACTATAGCGGCGCGGGCTTCACCGACATGCGCTTCGACTTCGAGGGCATGAACACGCATGACTTCGACGCCTGGGTCGCGAGGGTTCGCGCCGAAGGCAGCGAACTCGACACCAAGGCATACGACCAGCTGCGCCAGCCCGAGCGCGATGCACCGGTGCACTACTACGCACGCTTCGAGCCCGACCTGTACACGCGCATCCTCGATCGCTGCATCGACCCCGGCGAGTTGTGCATGAGCCAGATGATGTCGACCGACGCCGGGCCACCCATGCAGGGCATGCACGAACCCCCTGTGCACGCCGGCGCCGCCTCGCTGGTGGATACCGGGAAAACAGTCCCCGCCCAGGCTGCGGCGGCGCACTGACCTGCTTGCGGAGATTCAAGCCATGCCCGAAGCCATGCCCCATCGTGCGCCCGTGTGGGATTTCCTGTTCGGTCGGCTCACGCTCGACTCGCTACCGTTCCTGAAACCCGACCTCGAAGGCCGCATCGTCCTCGTCACCCTGGTCGTGGTGGCGCTCGGCGGCGTGGCCATTCTCGGGTACATCACGAAGAAGCGCCTGTGGGGTTACCTGTGGCACGACTGGTTCACCAGCGTGGATCACAAGAAGCTCGGCATCATGTACATGATCCTCGGCACGGTGATGCTGCTGCGCGGCTTCTCCGACGCGATCATGATGCGCGCGCAGCAGGCCTATGCCTTCGGTCCGCAGATGGGTTACCTGCCGCCGGAACACTACGACCAGATCTTCTCGGCGCACGGCGCGATCATGATCTTCTTCGTGGCGATGGCCTACATCGTTGGCCTGATGAACTACGTGATGCCGCTGCAGATCGGCGCGCGCGACGTGGCGTTCCCGTTCCTCAACAACCTGAGCTTCTGGTTCACGTTCTGGGGCGCGATCCTGTTCATGGTGTCGCTGTTCGTCGGCGACTTCTCGACCGCC
>DATMTH010000234.1:0-8985 GCA_035564915.1 Rhodanobacter sp. | reverse complement strand
CCATGCCCCAACCGCGATGCCGGCTTCGGCATCGCCAACGTGGAGAAACGCCATGCTCTACTGGGCCATCGTGTTTTTCGTGATCGCCATCGTCGCTGCCATCTTCGGCTTCGGCGGCATCGCGGCCGGCGCCGCCGGCATTGCCAAGATCCTGTTCGTGATCTTCCTGATCCTGTTCGTGCTGTCGCTGATCTTCGGTGGCTTCCGTCGCGGGCCACGGTTGTAGAAAAGCTCTCTGCAGGACCTCTTCATGAATATCGATCAGGCTCCGGGACCCTCATCCCGGAGCCTGATCGGTTCAAGGGCAGTCGAAAAAAACGATGCCCTGCTCATTCCGCGCGGATGGCCTCGATCGGATCCAGTGCGGCCGCCTGACGCGCCGGGTAGACGCTGAAGGCCAGTCCGATGCCCGCACACAGGACCACAGACACCACGATCGGCAACGGTGCCCACGCCACGTGCCAACCCGCGAAGGCGGCGATGAGGTACGCCAGCAAGGTGCCAAAAACGACGCCGATCAATGCACCCGCCACGCAGATCACCACGGCCTCGCGCAAGAAGCGTACGACGATGTCATGCCGACGCGCCCCGACCGCGCGTAGCAGGCCGATTTCACGGCGTCGCTCAAGCACGTTGGCCAGCATGATGTTCATGATGCCGATGCCGCCCACCAGCAAGCTGACGCCGGCAATCGCACCCATCACGATGGAAAAGATCCGCTGGGTTTTCTGATGCTGGCGATAAAGCTGTTGCGGCACGATCAGCCGTGTATCGTCGGCGCCACCGTGACGGCGCGAAAGCACATCCCCGAGCACTCGCGCGCTGGCGGCGAGATGCGAGGGATCGTCGATCCGTAGCAGGATGCGGTCGACCGCATCCTCCATCGGCTGGAAGTGGAAGCGCGCACGCGCACTGGCCAGCGGTACGAATACGCGATTGCTGGCGCCGCCCAGCGGCACGCCTTCGAACTGGTTCTTGTCCAGGTCGCGATCGGCCAGCACGCCCACCACTCGCAGCCATACATGGTTGACCTTGACCAGCCGGCCCAGCGCGTGGCCGTCGGGAAACAGTTCGACAGCCGCCTGATGCCCCAGCACCGCCACGGCAGCCAGCGACCGGCTGTCCGCTTCGGTCAGGGTTCGTCCGTTGGCGAGTTTCTGCGAGGACAACGCGAAGTAATCGGGACTGACACCACTGGCGCCGACATCACCACCACCACCATCGGCAAATACGTCGTAGGTGCGTATGCGCTTTTCGGCGGCAAAACTCTGGGCACCCGGCACTACCGCCAACGCCGCGCGTGCATCGGCCAGGGTCAGGCCAAGGCTGCGCTTGCGCATTTCCTTGAGCGCCTGGTCATCGGCCGGTGAATGAGCCTCGACGATGATGTTGTTGAGGCCCAGGCTTTCGACCATGTGCAGCGCCTCGCGACGACTGCCCTCGCCCACGCCCTGCATCGCGACGATGGAACCCACGCCGAAGATCAGTCCCAGCAGGGTGAGCAAGGTGCGCAACTTGCGCCGCGACAATTCTTCCCAGGCTTCGCGCCACGGCGCCAGGTTCACGATGACTTTTCCTTGTTCGCCACCAGCACCACGCGATCCCCGGCCACCAGCCCGCGGGTGACTTCGCTGCGCGCCGCGCCGCGCACGCCGAGGGTTATCTCCTGCCAGACCATCCGCCCACCCTTTTCGAGACGTACGCGTACGGACTGCCCATGATCGTCCAGTGCGATGTTCGGCACGCTGAAGACGGATTTGGCATCCGCCAGAACGATGCGCGCAGCGAACTGCATGCCGGGCAGCCAGCCGTACTTGCGTGCCTCAGCCATCGGCACCGCCGCCTTGATCGCCAGATACTTGACCGGGTTCTGCCGCGAAATGGGCGACGAGGCCGCGGCGACCCAGGACACCGTAGTGCGCGCTTGCTGCTGCGGCTCGCCCAGCGGATGAAGCTCGACAGTCACGCCCGGGTGGATGCCCTGGGCCTCCACCTGCGGCACCTGCAGTTCCACCTCGAGGTGATCGAGATCAGGCAGATCCGCCAGCGTGCTGCCCGCATAGAAACTGGCGCCGACCTGCGGCTTCTGCCCGGTCCAGTCGGCCTTGAGCATCACGATGCCGTCGTGGGGCGCACGCAAGACCAGCGCATCGAGGTTGTTGCGCGCTTGCGTGGCCTTGAGCGCCAGCGTGGCCTGTTTCGCATCCACCACGCTCAACTCGGCACTGCCGCGCCGGCCGGACTGATCCTTGCGCCACTCGAGAATGCCCTGCTTGGTATCGAGGTAATGCTGATCCTGCACCGCATCGAGGATCTGGTTGCGCGCCACGGCTTCGATCGTCGCATGCGCATAGCGTTCGGCGATGGCCAATTGCGAGGCCACCTCGGCCAGGTCCACGCCGAGCTTGCCGCGCGTTTCGACCAGATCCGCCTGCTTGCCTTCGCGCGCCAGCTTGTTGCGGGTCAGGTCGAGCATGGCCTGGCTCAGGTCCTGCTTGCTTTGCGCCGCCGTGAAACGTGCCACGACATCGCCTTTTTTCACGCGACCACCATCGTCCACCACCGCAGCCAGCTGCCGCTGCGACCACATCGGCCCCGGCACCATCAGTGGCGTGGAGCTGGTGGCCTTGAGGGTGCCCTGGGCATCCACGGCAATCACCAACGGCGCTGGCCGCATGGTGAGCGTGACCGGCGCATCGGCCACGCCATGGCCGCAACCGGTGAGCACCATCGCCACCATCAAGAAACCTGCCCGCAGTCGAAGCTGACGGTTCATGTCGCACGCTCCGTGTGCAAGGGAATGTCCACGCGCACCGATCGACCGGGCTTCAGATTCGGGTCGGACGCATCCAGCGTCACGTCGAGGTCGATGACCGGAATCGGCTCGGCCGTGGAACGGCTGTGCACGTTGTGGCCGATGCGCGCAATGCGTCCGTCCAGCGTGCGGCTCGCGCCGCCACTCAACACCACATGCACGACCTGCCCGACATGCACCCGCGGCAGGTCGCGCTCGGGCAGCGAGGCATGCACTTCCAGCGCACTCATGTCCGGCATGGAACCGACGCTGGAGCCGAAGAACACCTGGTCGCCCTGGTCGACCTTGCTGCCGTCCCCGGTCACACGATGCAGGAACAGACCCGACTGCGGTGCATGCACGGTCAGTTCGGCCATGGACTCCTGCAGCCGCTTGACCTTGGTTTCGAGCTGCACGACTTCGGCATTCGCCTCGGCCAGTTGGGCCTGGCGCGAAGCTGCGGCCACCGTGGCGCGTGCACGCGTCAGGGTAAGCGTCTGCAGCGCGCTTTTGCGGTCGATCACCAACTTGCGGTACTGGATCCCGGGGACATAGGCCTCGGGCACAAGCGCCTTGCGCCGGGCCTTGTCCGCATCGCCCTGGGCCTTGGCGACGGCAAGCTCGGCATCGCGTGCATCATCGGAAAGCTGGAATTCCAACTGCGTGCGAGACCGCTCTTTCTCGGCCAGCTCGCTTTTCTTGGCGGGCAGATCCTGCGCCAGCGAACCGGCCGCGAAGGTCACCAGCGGCTGTCCTTTCGTGACATGACTGCCGTCGTCCGCCATCTGCTCGATGTTGAGTTGCCACAAACCCGGGATCAATGGCGACAAGACCTCCCAGGAGCGGGTGGCCACGACGTCGCCGGTGACATGCAGTTCCCCGGCACCGACCGCGTGCATGGCTGCCGACACCGGGCCGGCCTTGAGATCGGTGTCGATGCGCGCACTCATGCCCGGCAGCAACGCCAGCTTGTCGGCCGCATCACCCAGTGTGACATCGATTCGGTAATAGCGCCCTTCGCCCCATTCGCTGCGCTCCTGCGCCGCGGCACTGATGGCAAGGATGTGACCGCCGACGTCAACACCGGGAAGGGCGTCGAAATGCACTCGCACGGACTGTCCCACCTCGAGGCCTTGCCGATCCGGTTGCAAGGCCCAGGCCTGCACCTGGAAATGGTGACTGCCACCCACGACCTGGCCTACCTCGGTGCCCGGAAACACCATCGAGCCATCGCGGTACTGGCCCGGTACGTTGCCATTGAAGGAAATCTTCTCGAACCCGTGCACGACTACGCCCGCGCGCTCGGCAAGCACCGTGGCACTGCTCACCTGGCTCTGATAAAACGCCAGCTCGAGCGCGAGCTTGCGCAGATCGAGTGCGCCATCCGCACGTTTGCGCGCGACCGCCGCACGGGCGGAGGCAAGCTCCTTCTGCTTCAACGCGGCATCCCGCGTGGCGCTCTCGAAAGCGCCCTGATACTTGTCGTAATCGATCGCCGTGATGATACGTTTCGGAATGCCCGCGTCGATGGCGTCCTTGGCGCGCGTATTTTCGGCGGTCACCAGCGCCAGCTCGGCATCGACGGCCTTGAGCTCCAGCGCCGCCAACTCCTTGGCTTGCGTGGCTTTCGCCAGCCCGATCTTGTCCTTGAGCGTATCGATCTGGCCGGAAGAACTGCTGGCATCGATGCGCAGGATCGGCTGGCCTTTGGTGACGTGGGCACCGTCCGGCACGAAATAGCGCAAGGTTTCGGGCGAGGTCAGCGAGGCGGGCGCGAGAATGGACTGCGCATCCATGGATTTCACACTGCCGGTCAGCACGGTGGCCGCCACCGGCGTCGCCGCCAGCGCCCATGCGACCGCCACCGACAGAACCACACTAGCGCGCACTGTCATGCTCCACCTTGCCATCGCGCAGATGGATCTGCCGCTCGGCATGCATCGCCACGTCGCTGTCGTGCGTCACCATGATGATGGTCTGGCCTTGGGCATGAACCTCATCGATCAGCGCAAGCACTGCGTCGGTACTTTTGGAGTCGAGGTTGCCAGTGGGCTCGTCGGCAAGCAGCAGGGCCGGACGCATCAGCAGCGAACGTGCGATGGCCACGCGTTGCATCTGGCCGCCCGAAAGCTGTCCCGGTCGATGCTCCAGCCGTTCGGACAAGCCCATGCGTGCCAGCAAGTCGTGCGCCCGCGCTTTCAAGTCATCCGTGGCATGACGTGCAAACCGCTGTGGCAGCAGCACGTTCTCCAGCACGGTCAGACGCGGCAGCAGATGGAATGACTGAAACACGAAGCCGATGCGACGGTTGCGAAAGTCACTGGCGCACTCATCGTCAAACGTCGACACGTCCGTGCCGTCCAGGCCGTAATGCCCAACATCCGGTCGATCAAGACAGCCAAGGATGTTGAGTAAGGTCGACTTGCCCGAGCCGGATGGTCCGACGACGGCGGCGAACTGCCCTTGCGGCACGATCAGATCCACGCCCGCCAGCGCGTGCACCCATTGGCCACCCACGCGATAACGGCGCTCGATTCCCTTCAGCTCGACCATCCTGACTCCCCGCCACGTCCACGCTTCTGTCTAGCCGCCATGCTGCAGTTGTCCGAGCTGCGCCACCAGCCATCTACTGGTGCTGGAACCCGGTGTGTTCGGCCCGAACCTTCGGCCCATTCGGAGTCTGCAGGAACGTGAAGCGATACGCCAGCTTGATGGGGATGTCTCTCACCCTGACATCCTTGCCACTGCAATCATCGCTCTGCTTGTCCGCATCCACACCTTCGGGATAGATGCACACTCTTGTCGGCAGGAAATACCATTCGGATACGGCATCGCGCGCACTATCGACGAACAGGCTATACGCGTCATTCGAAACCCATGACCCATTACACGACGGCATATCTTTTATCAGCTTGCTGGACTCCACGCCTCCATGCTCTCCAATTACCAGCTCAAGGCAGATATCAACCACAGGCAAAGCGGCCTTCCTGGCTTGGATTGGGTAGACGGGGAGGACAGGTGGACCGAGCATATCGCCAAGAACCAACTTCTGATTCCTATCCAACCGATAAGTTTGCGCCGCAGGTGGAACAATGAACTCAACGCCGGTGCTGGTACCGGCTCCTGGTCGCGCAGCCCGCTGCCCAGCACAACCGGAAACACACACCACGCACAACAACAAAGCTCCAGCTTCCAACCATCGCACAAGCGTCTCCTTGCCCGGACATTAAACGAACAAGGCTCGCCATAAGTCCGGCGAGCCTTGACAATCAGCAGCTACCAGCTAGTTGGATCCATTACTACTTTGCGCTGGATGATGAACACAGTTAACACTCCCATTGGAGCTGGAGGTACAAACCCACGTACCACCATGGCCATCGGAAATCGTAGAGGTTTGTCCACCAGGCAATGTCGCACTTGCAAACGCAAAACCCGAACAAATAGCACAAGCGCCAACAAGGACACAAAACGCTGTCATTTTCCTAAAACCGCGTCCACGTGCTTTGATGCCAGAAATCATATCCTTATTCCCTTTTCATAGCGCGGCACGACTGCCGCCGCAAGATGCTGCCCCCCCCCTATCACTAAATGTCAAGCGCACTGTGCGGCACGATCAACGATCATCCATGTCAATTGACTGCGCTTGCGCCTGGCACGCCCGTCGCGACATTCGCCGTCATGCCATCCTTGGGAACATCCACTACGGACCATGCCATGGTTCCTGCGACCCGCCCCGGTTTCGGCCAACGCGACGCTGGCAAGACACAACATGCCGCCGTTTGAATAGAATGTCGCCTTGGCGCGGGGTTCGTCCCCATGCCACATCCCGTTTCACCAGCATCGAGCACAGGGGGGCCGATGATCGAGCTGGAAATACAGACACTCTCGGAAACGCGGGAGGGTCTGCTCATCGATGTGGGCGGCATCGTCGTCGCCACCGGATTCACCTTGCTGCGCCAGCGTCTGGCGCAGGATCCCCATGGCGCGTTGCTGACCATGGTCGTGCGCGGGCCGTCGCGCAAGCAGCGCGCGCTCGAAGATGCGCTGGATGCGCACGAACGCATCATCAGTTTCGAGATTTCGCCATTCGTGCAAGGCGAGACGCGGCCGCATTTCGCCGCATCACGGAAGTTCGCCCATCCACCGGTCGCGCCGCGGCCCGTCGTGCGCGAACCCGACATGCCAACCGAAGCGGCGCCGGCTGCGGCAGCACCGACGGCAGCCGCGATAGCTGCTCCGGTCGACGTCTTCGCGATTCCGTCCGTCGTGGCGACCCGGCAGGAACCCTTGGTCGAAGCGGAACCGCTGCACGCATCGGAGTCGGAGCTGGACTTCATCCTGCCCCATCCACCCGCTCCCGCGCCAACGCGCGTGGAGCCGGAACCGTTCATCGAGCCGTTCGTCGAACTCGTCCCGACCGGTCCGGACGAATCGGCGGTAGAGACTGCACTGCCGAAGCTGCTCGGTCGCTACCCGCAAATCTTTCCTGCGCTGCTGGCGCTGGAAAAAACCGTGGACGCGACGGCGCGCGAACAATCGCTGTGGCTGGCGGGACAACGCCTGGGCCGCTGGATCTTCAACCGCGACTACGCTGCGTTAGGCAAGCTGGACCTGCACGAAGCCATCGAGCGTATCGGCACACCTGCGCTGAGCGCGCTGGTCGAGATCAAACACCGCGGCGAGCAACTGCACATTCGCCACAGTCCGCTGTGCACGGAAGATGGCCATCCCGGCTGCCAGTTCTTCAACGGCTACCTGGAAGGGTTATTGGGGCCAGCGGTGACCGCCGAGGCGATCTCGATCTTCACCCTCTGCTGCCGCAGCTGCGGTGCGGATGAATGCGTGCTGGCGATCGGCCCGGACTTCGCCTGAACTGACGGCGCTGCCACACTTGCATGCCCGCACCGGGCGGCAAGCGTGGCGGCGCTGCGTGCTCAGCCTTCCATCTCTTCCAGTTCCTTGCCGCGCGTTTCCCTGACGAACATCACGACAAACACGATCGACAATGCGGCCGCCGCCGCATACAGGCCATAGGCGCCTGCCAGCCCGATGCCAACCAGCAGCATCGGGAAGGTGATGGTGATGATGAAGTTCGAGATCCACTGCGCCGCACCAGCCACCGCCAGGCTGGAGCCGCGGATCTGGTTCGGGAACATCTCGCCCAACATCACCCACATCACCGGGCCCCACGACATGTTGAAGAAGACCACGTAGGCGTTGGCCGCCACCAGGGCCAGCGTGCCCATGGCAGGCGGCAGGCTCAACTTGCCCTGGGCATCCATGCCGGCATGGATGAATGCCCAGGCGACCAGCGCCAAGGTCACGGTCATGCCGACGGAGCCGATCCACAGCAGCGGCTTGCGGCCGATCCGGTCGATCAATGCGACAGCGATCAGACACGCGCCGATGCTGAGCGCGCCGGACAACACGTTGATCAGCAGCGCGTCGCTTTCGGAAAAGCCCACCGCCTGCCACAACACCGCGCCGTAATAGAACACCACGTTGATGCCGACCAGCTGCTGGAACGTGGCCAGGCCGATGCCCACCCAGACGATGGGACGGACGCGACCTGAGGTCTTGTCCAGCAGATCGGACAGTTTCGGGCGATGCCGGTCCTGCGCCAGCGAAGCGCCGATTTCGGCCAGCTTGGTGGCCGCCTCGGACTCGCCATAGAGGCTTCCCAGCACACGGGCGGCTTCGACTTCACGCTTGCGCACCACCAGGAAACGGGGGCTTTCGGGAATGAACAGCAGCGAGACCAGGAATAGCGACGACGGCAGCACCTGTACCCAGAACATCCAGCGCCAGGCATCCTGGCCCAGCCACAACACACTGGTGGAAGCACCCGCGGCGCTGGCCAGCAAGTAGTTGCTGAGGAAAGCGCTGAAGAGGCCGCCGATGATGGCAATCTGCTGCACCGTCGCCAGCCGGCCGCGATAACGCGCCGGCGCTACCTCCGCGATATAGGCCGGCGCAATGACGCTGGCCGCGCCCACCGCGAAACCGCCGGTGAGGCGAGCCGTCACGAACCACACCGCATCATGTGCCGCTCCGGCCCCCAGTGCCGACAACAGGAACAGCACGGCCGAGATGATCAGCACCGAACGCCGCCCCCAGTAGTCGGACACGCGCCCTGCGAAGAATGCACCCAAGGCACAACCAAGCAGCATCGAGGCCACTTCGAAACCGAG
>DATMTH010000233.1:0-9198 GCA_035564915.1 Rhodanobacter sp. | reverse complement strand
CCGCGGCGAAAAGGTCTGAGGAGCAAATCATGGCTAACAAGACCCAAGACAAGATCCGCATGATTTCTTCGGCCGGCACCGGCCACTTCTACACCACCAAGAAGAACAAGAAGAACACGCCCGAGAAGTTCGAGTTCAGGAAGTACGATCCGGTCGTGCGCAAGCATGTGATCTATAAGGAAGGCAAGATCAAGTAATTGATCGCCAACCTGCAGGAGCGCACAGAACTGCGCGAAAAGAAAACCCGCCCCGTGGCGGGTTTTCTTTTGTCTTGCCGCCGGTGCAACGCATCCCGCATCATTCCATGATGACCTCGAACCCGGCCCTGTTCCCCGGCCTGCTCGGCGAGCACTGGCACCAGCTCGCCGCGCCCGTGCGCCGGATGCATGGCGACTCGACACATGTACTGGCCCGCGGCGCCGCCGACGTGGAAGGCGCCACGAACCTGCCGGTACGCTGGTTGCGCAAGCTGCTGGGGTTGCCCGGACCCGGCCCGCAGCAAGCCCTGGAAGTGCGCATCGAGCGGCGCGGCACCCGCGAGATCTGGACCCGTCGCTTCGCCGGCCAGCAAATGCGTTCGGTACTCGATCGGGTACTCGGTCGCCCCCTGTTGTGCGAACGATTGGGCCCCATCACGCTGCATTTCGAGCTGCTTCGTGATGACACTGCCATCGATTGGCAACTGCGCAGCGCGCGCATGTTCGGCATGCCGTTGCCACGCGCGCTGCTCGGCGAAGTGTTGTCGCGCAGCAGTGCACGGGACGGTCGCTACGCCTTCCACATCGACACCCGGCTGCCGTGGTTCGGCCGCCTGGTCGCCTACCGCGGCTGGCTGGAAATCGTCGATGACGACTGACGACGGGCCGATCATCGTGTTCGACGGCGTTTGCCTGCTGTGCAGCCGCTGGGTCGATTTCATCCTGCGTCATGATCGCCACGGCCGTTTCCGGCTCGCCGCGATGCAGGGCCGTCACGGCAGTCAGCTGTTGCTGGCTCATGGCCTGTCCGCCGATGATCCGGCGTCGTTTCTGCTGGTACAGGGCGGCCACGGCTATACCGACACGGATGCGATCGCACGGGTGCTGCGGCAGCTGGGCGGCGGCTGGCGTTTCGTCAGCGCCTTGTTGCGCGGCGTGCCGCGATTCCTGCGTGACCCAGCCTATCGCTGGATTGCGCGGCATCGCTATCGCTTGTTCGGGCGCCGCGAGCAATGCCGACTGCCTGACGCCAGACATGCCGCGCGGTTTCTCGACTGATGCCATTCAGTCGAGCACATCCAGCCCGGTACGCAGCGCGTATCCCGTAAAACCGTCCACCAGCTGATCGAGGGTGAGCAGACCCATGCACGGTCGCGCACCTTTCGCCGTGATCAGCCCATCGGCCAGCCGCTGCGCAAATACCACGGCAGGCGTCACCGGCACTTGCGGACCATCGCCGGCTGCCGCATCGAGCCACCAGCGCAGGCGCAACGGCGCGCCATCGGCATCGGTGCCGCCGAGCTCCACCACCATGCCGCCGACATCCGTACCCCATCGGATGAAGCACTCGCTGAAGCGGCGCAGAGCCGGCGCGCAGGCAGCAAGATGCCGGATCAGCCCCAGCCGCACCAGCCACGCCGCACACCAGGTGCCGCCTTGCAGCAAGGGCAACTCGAGCCCGGCGCGAAACAGTACCGTGCGCACCTCGGGATAACGTGTCGGGAACAACTCCAGATCCGGCACCTCGCAGACACCGACACGACGGCGCCCGAACGGAAATTGCTGCCGCTTGCCGGACATCCAGCCGTAGGCATGCTGCCAGCGGCCATCGCGCCAAACCCGTATCGGCCGGCCGCAATAACCAAGAATCGAGGCCACCGTCGCATCACCCCGCGGGGTGCGATTGCCGGGATTGATCGCATGTTCGATCGACTGCAGGCTGCGAAAACGCGGCCGCAATGCGTCGACCACGGCGCTGCTCAACGCCGGCACGCTGGATGCCCCGCTCACCAGCAGGCGGCCGGCATCGCGGGCACGTTCATCCAGGCGCCCGATCCCGGTGACGAAATCGCGACCATCGGCGAGATCGACATAGTCGCTGCCGCAGGCCAGGCAGGCCTCGGCAATCCGATAGTCCCGGCCCTGAAACGGGCCGGCGGCATGGATCACCAACTGCGGCGCGCACTGCGCCAGGGCTCCCGTCATATCCGCGCCAGTGACGTCGAGCGTCGTCACCTCGATCGAGCCGTCGCCGAGTCCTTCGCGCAAGTCTTCCAGTGCAGGCCGCCGCCGCCCGACCAACAGCAGCCTGAAGCGAGGATCGTGTGCCAGCCGCCGTGCGATACGCGAACCGAAGACACCCGCCGCGCCGATCACGACCACCCGTAAAGTCATGTCCGCTCCCTGAGAAACACTCGACACGTCGGTCTGTTGCCGGCTCCCTGCAACTGTTGCACGCACGGCTGCAGGCTGCGCACATAAAGAAAAGCCCACCGTGCGGCGGGCTTTTCTGCGATCCCTACAGCCACTGCACGATCAGGCCGTCGCCACCGCATACCCCTTGAGCCGCTGGGCGAATTCCTGCAGCGCACGAATGCCGCTTTCCTCGGCTTCGTGGATCCACTGCTGCAGGCCTTTCAGCGCCTGCTCGGCACCACGCTGCTCCATCAGCGCCACGAGGCGGCTGCGGAACTCGATCACGGTAGCCAGGGTCGGGCGCTTGGCCAGCAAGGCCTGCATCCGATCGTGACCTTCGTTGTCGAGCCAGCGACCGCCATCGGCCATCGCCAGGCGCAGCCGGCGCGGCATCGCCTTCAGGCTTTCCCCGGCGTGTTGCGCCTCATCGCGCAGGGTCGGCAGGATCACGCCGCGGTAGTAATCGGTCATCGCCTGGAAGCGATGCGTCAGGACCGCCTTCAAGGTATCGGCATCGGGCAGGCGCACGTTCGGACGCAGATCCAGCGTCGGCGCCACGCGCATCACCTTGGCCAGGCCCAGCGCACGCAGGCCGCAGATCGCCGCCCAGCCGATGTCGAACTCCCACTTGCGCAGGGCGAACTTGGCCGAGCTGGGGAAGGCGTGATGGTTGTTGTGCAGCTCTTCGCCACCGATCCAGAAACCCCACGGAATCAGGTTGCGCGCGGTGTCGGCACTCTCGAAATTGCGGTAACCGGCCCAGTGGCCGATACCGTTGACGAAACCGGCGGCCCAGAATGGGATCCAGACCATCTGCAGCGCCCACAGCGCCGCACCGATCACACCGAACAGCGCGATGCTGATCAGCAGCATCAAGGTCGGGCCCCAGTACGGATGCGCGCCGTAGACGTGCTTCTCGACCCAGTCGTCAGGCGTACCGCGGCCGTACTGCTCCATGTCCTGCCTGTTCTCGCAGGCGTCGCGATACAGCGACACGCCATCCCAGAACACTTTCTTGATGCCATGGATCATCGGGCTGTGCGGGTCTTCCTCGGTCTCGACCTTGGCGTGATGCTTGCGATGCACCGCCACCCATTCGCGGGTGACCATGCCGGTGGTGAGCCAGCCCCAGAAGCGGAAGAAATGCGCCAGCACCGGGTGGAAATCCACGCCGCGATGGGTCTGGCTGCGATGCAGATACAGGGTCACCGTGAAGATGGTGAGCTGGGTCATGATCAGCATGTAGACAGCGATCTGCCCCCAACTTGCATGGGCGAGACCGTTGTTCAGGAAATTGAGTACTGCGTCGAGCATGTAAAGCACCGGGGGATGGGGAACGGGGGCAGTCTAGATGAGGGTTTCCATACCCGCCAGCACGGCTAGCCCAGAATGGTAACAGTACGTCAAGAGGCAAACGATAATGTGATGTTAGTTCGCATCTCGCTGCATTTGCCTGTTGTCTAACTGTGGGGTCGCCATGACAATCGTGCAATGACCTTGCCAAACGCCGTAGCCAACGAGCCATTGCTGCAACTGGATCGCATCCATCGCCGTCGCGCCGGCCGCGCCGCGGTGCAGGATTTGAGCCTGAGCCTGCCGCGAGGCCAGGTACTGGGCCTGCTTGGCGTCAACGGCGCCGGAAAATCGACCACCTTGTCGATGATCGCCGGGGCACTGCGACCGGACAGCGGCGCCATCAAGCTGAACGGCGCCGATTTCCTGGAGCACCCCGAATTGGCCCGACAGCTGATTGGCTGGTTGCCCGAACGTGCCCCGATGTGGCCGGAACTGACGGTACGCGAACATCTGGACGCGCATGGACGCCTGCGTGGCCTGCGCGGCACCGCGCTGCACGAGGCGCGTGCGGCGATCATCGAGCGGCTGGAACTGCAGCCGCTGACGCGACGACTTGCCGGCGTGCTGTCTCAGGGCCAGCGCCAGCGACTGGGGCTGGCCTGCGCGCTGCTGCATCGCCCCGCCCTGCTGGTGCTGGACGAACCAGCCAACGCACTCGATCCGGTGCAGGTGGCGGCACTGCGCCGCCTCATTCGCGAACAGGCGGCCGCAGGTACGGCGGTGATTCTTTCCACCCATCTGCTGACCGAGGTGACCGCCGTGTGCGATCGTGTGGTGGTCCTGCATGAAGGCAGCCTGCGCCACGATGGCCCGGTGCACACTGATGGCCATGCCGCGCTGGAACGAACCTTTTTCGAGATCGCGATGAACGGCACGAATAAGGCGCAGACCGCATGAATAGCGTGTCTCATGATGTATTTTCTATCACCCGACTGGAATGGCGCAGGCTTGCCACCCGACCGTTGAGCTGGGTGCTGCTGGCGCTGACTCTAGCGTGGATGGCCTGGATCTATCTGGCCGAACTGGGCGCCTATCTGGCCAGCCAGATGCAGCTCGCCGCGCATCCGGACGGCACTGGTTACATTGATCATGTGGTTATGCCGTTGGTCGTCTGGTTGGTGATCCTATTCACTGTGATCACGCCGCTGCTTACCATGTCGAGCATCGCAGACGAGCGGCGAAACGGAACGCTACCACTACTGTTTGGCAGCGGAGTGTCATCGTTGGGTATCGTGCTCGGAAAATATCTCGCGACGCTGACTTGGTTATGGGGCGGCCTTTGCGTGATCTTTGCAATGGCAGTGATGTTGCCAATCGCGCACTCGGTGCCGCTCGACTGGGGCTGGTTGGCAGCAGTGGTTTTGGGCTTGGCACTGATGCTGGCGACCATGACCGCAGTGGGAATTGCCTGCTCAGCGTTCTCGCCGCATCCCGTTATTGCTGCAGCCGTCGCCATCGTGTTGCTGCTCGCGCTATGGCTAGGCAATGCCGTGGTGCAGATGTCCGGCATGAGCAACGCTGCGGTGAACTGGTTGATGGTGAGCAGCCACGTACAACCGATGTTGCGGGGACAGGTTTCCAGCGGTGATGTGATCTGGCTGCTTCTACTGGTACTGGTGGCACTGGTTCTGGCGGCTCGCCGCGTCACAGTCGACAAGGAGCGTGGCTGATGCGCGCTCTGATTAGACGTTTGGACGGCTGGATGATTACCTTGCTGCTCCTGATTTGCGCTGGTGCCATTGGCTTTCTGGCTACCCGTCACACTTACATAGCCGACTGGAGTTCAAGCGGTCGAGCCAGCCTGTCGGCACCCAGCCGTGCCGTACTGGCGAAGCTCAATGCGCCGATGGATATCATCAGCTATGCGAATCCACAAGGCGGCCATCGCCAAATAATTGCTGCTTTCGTGCACCGTTACCAGCAGGTAGATCAACGGATTAGTCTGCGCTTCGTCGATCCGCAACTGGATCCGGCAAAGATGCGCGAACTCGGCATCACTGTCGATGGAACATTGATCCTGCATTACAAAGGGCGTGAACAACGGTTGACCAGCGAGCTGTCCGATTCTGCGCTGACTGATGTGATTGAGCGTCTGATCCGCGGCAGTGATCGCATCGTCGCGTTCGTCACCGGCGATGGTGAGCGGCGTGCCGATGGTCAGGCAAACGCCGACCTCGGTACGTTCATGACGCAACTGGAACAACGCGGTATGCGCGCAGTGCCGCTGAACTTTTCCCAAGTCAGCGCCGTGCCCGAGCATACCGATCTAGTAGTGCTGGCCAGCCCCGACGTGACACTGGCTCCGGCGGCCGCGCAGGCGCTGGCGGCCTACGTGCAAAATGGCGGCAACCTGTTGTGGTTGACCGATCCGGGCAATGACGACCTGGGCCTCAAGCCACTGACCGCCGTACTCGGCGTACGCGCACTGCCAGGCGTATTGGTGGACGGTTCCGGCGCGGCGCTGGGCCTGCATGACCCGCGCATGCTCGCGCTGGGCGACTACCCGCCGAGCGCAATCACCCGCGGCTTCATGTTGACCACACAGTTCCCGCAAGTGTCCGCTCTAGCGCAAGTGTCGCAAGGCGAGTGGAGGGTCGAGCCTTTCCTCCGTTCTAGCGCGCAAAGCTGGACCGAGTTCAAGCCGATCGACAATACCCACAGCTCCGATATCCACTTCGATCCAAGCATCGGCGAGCTCAAGGGCCCACTGAATTTCGGCCTCGCGCTGAGTCGGTTATCACCGAGTCCGGACAAGAGCGAGCAGCGCGTGGTGGTGATCGGCGACGGCGACTTTCTTTCAAACGCCTTCCTAGGTCATGGCAGTAATCGTGCGCTGGGTGAGCGCATCTTCAACTGGCTTCTTGGTGATAACGAGCTGGTCGACCTGCCTGCGCGAGGCTCACCGCCGCAGTTACTAAACATGTCGCAGAGTGAGTTTAACTTGGTGTTTTTCGGTTTCCTGCTGGTGCTGCCGCTGCTGCTGCTGCTGATCGGGGGCGCCATCGTGTGGCGTCGACGGCGGCGCTGAGCGATGAAGCGCGCCACGCGCCAACGTGTGTTCCTGCTGCTCGTCGTACTGGCATTGCTGGTGCTGGCCGGCTGGCAGCTGCGCCATGATGCCAGCCATGAAAACGGCAACCTGACCACACTCGATCCGGCCACGATCAGCCATATCGGCCTGACCTTGCCGGGCGCCGCAAGCCTGCACTACGAAAAACGCAGCGACGGACACTGGTGGCGTACCGACGGCACACCGAGACGGGTCAAGGACGATGACCGCCTGAACGACCTGACCGATATCGCCGCCGCGCAGGTACTACGCTGGCGTGCGGCCAGCGACTTCGATCCCGCGAAGATCGGGCTGTCACCGCCGCGCGCCATCCTCGACCTGGATGGCCAGACGCTGGATTTCGGCACCGCCGTGGTGACCGGGCCGCAGCATTACGTGCGGGTCGGCCAACGGATCGCGCTGGTGTCGTCGCGCTTCATGCCGCGTTCGCCCGAAATCAAGGTCACCGAACTGCATTGATGCGAGGAATGGGAGCAGATCAAGTGCGAGACAAGCGAGAGCCGGACCCGCCACAGGCGTCACCGGCATTGAAGCTGGCTCAGCCTTGTCCCGCCCTTCAATCATCCACGTCGACAGCTGCCGCCCATGCCCGAACTGCCCGAAGTTGAAACCACCCGCCGCGGCATCTCGCCGTATCTGCTCGGCCGGCGCGTCTCGGGCGTCATCTTGCGCCGCCCTGATCTGCGCTGGCCAATCCCGGCCGAGGTCAGCGCACTGTTGCCCGGTCAGCGCATCGAAGCGGTAGAGCGACGCGCAAAGTACCTGTTGTTGCACACTGCAGCCGGCAGCGCGCTGCTGCATCTGGGCATGTCCGGCGTCTTGCGCGTATTGCCGCCGGATGCACCGGTGGGCAAGCACGACCATGTCGACATCGCACTCGAACGCAGCAAGGATCAGGCGCCACGCATCCTGCGCTTCACCGACCCGCGCCGCTTCGGCTGCCTGTTGTGGCAAGCTCCGGGCGAGACCCACGAACTGCTGGCCGGGCTCGGCCCCGAACCGCTGACCGACGCATTCGATGGCGACTTGCTGTGGCGGCGCTCGCGCGGCCGCACGTCGGCGGTGAAGCTGTTCCTGATGGACAACGCGATCGTCGTCGGCGTAGGCAATATCTACGCCAGCGAAGCGCTGTTCGCCGCCGGCATCGACCCGCGCCGCGCCGCCGGCGCTGTTTCGCGCGCGCGCTACGCGCGACTGGCCACCGAGGTGAAACGTATCCTGGCCTGGGCGATCGAGCGCGGCGGCACCACCTTGCGCGACTTCCTCAAGCCGGACGGTGCACCGGGTTATTTCTTTCGCGAACTGTATGTGTATGGCCGGGCCGGCGAGCCCTGCCGCGTGTGCCGCACACCGATCCGCCAGATCACCCTGGGCCAGCGCTCGACGTTCTGGTGCCCGTACTGCCAGCGGTAGCGCGTGGCGGCACCTCATCGTTCTCCTGTGGAAACAGACTAACCACGATTCGCTGGCTAGCCAGGCCCGTTTTCGCGCTTAACATATTGCCATGGATCGCGATGATTAAGGGACCAGGCGACAAACAACCCGTCTTGATCCGGCAACGATGCACAGCGATGCTCGATAGCCATCGTTTCCTTAATGTGCATGTTTGCCCACCGCGATTCCGAAGCATCGAACCCCATTGCCCGAGGAATCACCATGAACAGCCATCTGATCGAATCGCTCAAGCAGCGCCGCACCCAGTACGCGCTGGGCAGGAACGTGTCGCTGGACAAGGACGCGCTCACCCAGCGCATCAAGGAAGCCATGCGCCACTCGCCATCCTCGTTCAATTCGCAGAGCTCACGCGCGGTGATCCTGTTCGGTGAGCAGAGCGAGAAGTTCTGGGAGCTGACCAAGCAGGAGCTGAGCAAGATCGTGCCAGCCGAAGCCTTCGCTCCCACTGCCGCCAAGCTGGACAGCTTCGCCGCTGGCGTCGGCACCGTGCTGTTCTACGAGGACCAGACCGTGGTCACCGGCATGCAGGAGAAGTTCGCGCTGTATGCAGACAACTTCCCGGTATGGTCCGAGCAGGCCGGCGGCATGGCGCAGTTCGCGGTGTGGCTGGCGCTGACCGAGGCCGGCGTGGGCGCCAGCCTGCAGCACTACAACCCGATAGTGGACGGTGCAGCCGTGCAGGAGTGGAACGTGCCGGCTTCCTGGAAGCTGCGCGCACAGATGCCGTTCGGTTCGCACGAAGGCGGCTTCAGCGAGAAGGCTTTCATGGATGACAGCAAGCGCTTCATCGTCAAGGGCTGAGCCTGCCTGCAGTCAGACCGCCCCTGTTGGCGCGGCTTCAGCCGCGATGCTTCTTTGTCATGGTTGCAGAGCAAGAGCATCGCGGCTGAAGCCGCTCCAACAATTCACGGTCATGCCTACCAG
>DATMTH010000232.1:0-26985 GCA_035564915.1 Rhodanobacter sp. | reverse complement strand
TGAATGCGCACGATGCGATCCGCCGCGCCTGTCTGCTGCGTTTCCGCCCGATCATGATGACCACCGCGGCGGCGATGCTCGGTGCACTGCCGCTGGCGCTGGGCAGCGGCATCGGCTCGGAACTGCGCCGGCCACTCGGCGTGTCGATCGTCGGTGGCCTGCTGCTGTCGCAACTGGTGACGCTGTACACCACGCCGGTGATCTATCTCTACATGGAGCGATTCTCGGACTGGCTGGCTCACCGCCGTGAACAGCGTGCACTGAGACTGGCCGATCAAAGTGCGGCGTGAGGCGCGTCGCGCCTGATGGTTTCCCGCTTGCGGCTGGAGTCGCTTCGGCAAAGCGAGTGCGGCGGGAAGCTTTCGTTCAACCGTTTTGCGGTTCATGCGTTGAGAGTGGGATGATTCGAGCCAACGCCTTGCGGTTGTCTGCCGCCCGCCTCCCGGTCTCCGCTGCCGCATGAATATCTCCGGCCCCTTCATCCGTCGTCCGATCGGCACCTCGTTGCTGGCGATCGGACTCTTCGTGGGCGGCATGATCTGCTACTTCCTGCTCGGTGTGGCAGCGTTGCCGAACATGCAGTTTCCGGCAATTTTCGTGCAGGCCAGCCAGGCCGGTGCCGACGCCAGCACCATGGCTTCCACCGTGGCGGCACCGCTGGAACGACACCTGGGCCAGGTGCCGGGCATCGACACGATGCGCTCGCACAGCTCCGAGGGCAGCACGTTCGTCTTCATGATGTTCCAGAGCGGTACCGATCTGGATGCCGCCGCACGTGACGTGCAGGCCGCGATCAACGCGGCGGCGCCGGATCTGCCCAGTGGCCTCAACGGGGCGCCGAGCTACCAGAAGGCAAATCCGAACGACGATCCGATCATCGCCATGGCGCTGACGTCGGATACGCAATCGGCAGCTGATCTGTACAACGTGTCCGATTCGCTGCTGGCGCAGCGATTGCGCCAGCTTCCCGGTGTCTCGTCGGTGGATATCGCCGGTGCCGCCACGCCGGCGATCCGGGTCGATGTGAACCTGCGGGCGCTGAACGCGATGGGCATTTCGCCGGATGAGCTGCGCAATGCGCTGACGGCGGCCAACGTGACTGCGCCGCAGGGCTTTCTCAGCGACGGCACGACGCGCATGGCGGTCGACGCCACCACCCAGCTGCACAGTGCGGACGACTTCGCCAGGCTGGTGATCGCAAGCCACAACGGTACGCCGGTACGGCTGGCCGATGTGGCACACGTCTACGCCGGCCAGCAGGATGCCTACCAGGCCGCCTGGTTCCACGGCAAGCCGGCCGTGTTGATGTACGTCTACAAGAAATCCGACGCCAACGTCATCGCCACGGTCGACCTGGTCAAGGCGCAGTTGCCGACGTTGCGCGCGTTCCTGCAGCCGGGCACCGAGCTGACCCCGTTCTTCGACGGCACGCCGACCATCCGCGCTTCACTGCACGAGGTGCAGGCCACGCTGCTGATTTCGCTGGCGATGGTGATCCTGACCATGGCCTTGTTCCTGCGCCGGCTGGCACCGACCCTGATCGCCGCCGTGGCGGTGCCGCTGTCGTTGGCCGGTGCGTTCGTGGTGATGTACATCCTCAACTACACCTTGAACAACCTGACCCTGCTGGCGCTGGTGATCGCGATCGGCTTCGTGGTCGACGATGCGATCGTGGTGATCGAGAACATCATCCGGCACATCGACGACGGCATGACGCGGATGCAGGCGACCCTGGCCGGGGCGAAGGAGATCGGCTTCACCATCGTCTCGATCACCGCCTCGCTGATCGCGGTGTTCATCCCGTTGCTGTTCGCCGGTGGCGTCACCGGCATGTTCATGCACGAGTTCGCGGTCACCCTGGTGGCCGCGATCGTGGTTTCCGCAGCGGTGTCGTTGACGCTCACGCCGGCCTTGTGCGGACGTTTCCTCAGTGGCCATCGGGTGCACGCGGTGAAGCCGGGGCGGCCACAGCAAAGCCATGTGCTGGATCGCTTCCATGCGGGCATGTTGCGTGGTTATCGCCGTGCGCTCGAGTTCTCGCTGCGTCACGCGCTGCTGTTCGCGCTGACGCCGCTGGCGCTGATCTTCGCAACCTTCTACCTGTTCACCGTGGTCAAGGCCGGTCTGTTCCCGCAGCAGGACACCGGCCTGATCTGGGGGCGCGCCAGTTCCAGCGCGACCGTCTCGTTTGATGAAAGCAAGCTGCGGCTCGAGCGGCTCACGGCCATGCTGATGGCCGACCCCGATGTGGCGACGGTAGGCTCGCGCCTGGGCAGCAGTCGGCAGGGCACCAGCGGCTCGTTCAACATCGACCTGAAGACACGCGCCGAGGGACGCAAGGATGACACCTTCGCCGTGCTGGCCAGGTTGAGTGCGAAAGCGGCCAAGTATCCCGACCTCAACCTGCGCCTGCGACCGGTGCAGGATCTTCCCAGTGCCGGCGGTGGCGGCACCAGCCAGGGCGCGCAATACCAGATCTCGCTGCAGGGCAACGACCTTGCTTCGTTGCAGCTGTGGCTGCCCCGACTGGTGACCGAGCTGAAGAAAAACCGGATGCTGCGTGACGTGGGCAGCGACGTCGACGAAGGCGGCTTGCGCCAGAACATCGTGATCGACCGCGACAAGGCCGCCCGGCTCGGCATCTCGGTCGGCGCGGTTGACGGGGCGTTGTATGACGCCTTCGGCCAGCGCCGGGTGTCGACCATCTACTCGGACATCAACCAGTACCAGGTGGTCGTCAACGCGCTGCCCGCGCAGACTGCCACGCCGGATGCGCTCAACCGCATCTACGTGAAATCCAGCAAGGGCCAGATGGTGCCGATCACCGCCTTCACCCGGCAGGAGTCGACCCTGGCGCCTTCGCAGATCACCCACGAGAACCAGTACACCACGATGGATCTGAGTTTCAACCTGGCTCCCGGCGTAAGCATGGGCCAGGCCTTGCAGATCATCCAGTCCACCGCCAGCAACATGCGTCTGCCGGGCGACATCAAGCTCAACGTCGGCGGTGATTTCCGTCGTTTCCAGCAATCGCAGAGCGGCATGCTGTGGCTGGTGCTGGCGGCGGTGCTGACGGTCTACATCGTGCTCGGCATGCTGTATGAAAACCTGATCCATCCGGTCACGATCCTGTCCACCCTGCCAGCGGCAGGCGTGGGCGCGTTGCTGGCATTGTGGCTCACCGGCACCGAGTTGTCGGTGGTGGCGCAGATCGCGCTGGTGCTGCTCATAGGCATCGTCAAGAAGAACGCGATCATGATGATCGACTTCGCCATGGTCGCCGAACGCGAGCACGGCAAGCCGCCGCTCGAGGCCGTACGCGAGGCCTGCCTGGTACGCTTTCGCCCGATCATGATGACCACCATGGTGGCGATTCTCGCCGCGCTGCCGATCGCGATCGGCCTCGGCGAAGGCAGCGAGTTGCGCCGCCCGCTTGGTATCGCGCTGATCGGCGGCCTGCTGATTTCGCAGAGCCTGACCCTGCTCAGCACGCCGGCGCTTTACGTCATCTTCTCCTGCCTGGCCGAACGGCGGCGTGCCCGCAGCGCCCGTCGGCGGCAGCGCAAGCTGGACCGACGACAGCAAAAACTGTCGCCGGCTTGACGGGCGAGCCGGGTTCGTTCGACTTGGTCACCATTCCATGGCAGCGGCTGTCGCGCGGGCCTTGAAAGGCGCGGCGCGCCGGCTTCAGTTCGATAGGGCCAGTACGCACTCGTCCGCTCCGTAACTGCGGCAGCAGACGGCGAAGATCGACAACTCGCTGGAGGTGAGGGCGGGGCCGAGCAGTCCTTCGAGGAAGCCGCTGAAGAACGTGCAGCCGGAGTGCCCGGCTTCGGCGCATAACGGACTGTGGCGGATATGCAGCTGGCTGCCTTCCAGTTCGATCTCGGCCAGGGCGCTCAGTGCGGGCACTCCGATCTGTTCGAGCGCATCGTTCAGATCGCGCTTGCCCAGTGGCGCATGCTCGCGCTCGAACACCCATCTGCCCATGTGTTGCCCGGCCAGGTGCAAGGAAGATTCACGGGCTCCCTCGGCCAGCGAATGATCGAACGCCAGCAGGTGCGGCATGATCAGCGGGTACTCGGCAGTCAGCTTCGAATGCAGCTTGTCGACGGCGACCTGGTCGGGTTCGAGCGGAACCACCTCGACAAACGGCGCCTCATCCACCGGCGCTGTCGCGACCGGTGGGCGTGAGGGCTCGGGCAGGATGAACTCGAATTCCGGCGCTGCTGGCGACTTGATCACGGGCTCACGCGCCGGTGCCGCGGCGCGGGCCGTCGCCGACTCCGAAGCGCTGAACAAGCTTGCGGGTTCGACTTCGTCGAAGGCGACGATCGCTGGTGCGGGCTTTGGCGTGGTGACCGCCGCGGCTTCGACCACCGGTGCTGGCAGCGGCGCCGGCACATAGCCGACAAGCGGCGTGCGCGAGGCGGCGAAATGTGGACGCTGTTCGCCTTCGACAAAGGGCTCGACGTCGAAACTGATGATTCGGTCGCAGGCTTCCAGTGCGGCTTTCAGCCCCCGTTTCTTGCGCGGGGGGCCGCGCACCACGATCGTCAGCAAGGTACCGTGCGGATCCTGCACCAGGCGTTGCCGTTGCAGGGTGAAACCGTTCGCGACCACGAGGCGGCCGACTTCGATCAGCAGGCCCTCCCGTCGTTCCGACAGAGCCTGGATTTCCAGCTCGATCATCAGGCCTCCCAGAGTGCGTTGCCGGCGTGCCAAGTGGTGGCTGAAAGCATGCCCGAATCCGCCCGGGAAAAAAACGTGGCGCATCCTGCGGGCCCATCGAAGATACAGGCTCGATGCGCCCGCAGTACGCCGTGCACGCACAGAGGGATGGCATCCTGCACCCCGCAGGCATCGGCCTGCAGGAGTACGCCACGGTCAGAACGTGACGGGCTGCCTGCCGCTCGCCTTGAGTGCGTTGTTGAGCCTGGGCAGTTCGACCTGTTTCAACTGGTTCCAGCCGGCCAGCGTGGTGTCCAGTGTCTGCGAGAGCGTGGCCCAGGCAGACTGTGCGTCCGCACCCGGATCGGCATCGGCCCCATCGACGGCCTGCTCAAGCTTGCCCAGATTCATCGACAGCGCGCGCAGGCTGCCGGTGTTTTTCGGTGGGCTGCCCATCGTGTTGCGCGGGTCCGGATGCAGCATCACGCCGGACAGATCCTGCGCCTTGGCCATCAACGCCTCGATCTGCGCATGCGTCTGTGCGCTTGCCTGCGGCAAGCGGGCATCCAGCGCCTGCAGCAGCTTGCCGGCCTCGGCACTGGTCGCGGCGCTGCGCACCTGCGCTTGTTCGACTTTGCGTGCCAACACGAACTCGCGCTGCATGGCGGCCACCGATACCTTCACCCGCGGATCGGGCAGCAATTGCAGCGGCTGCCGATAACTCCTGCCATCCACATGCAGCACCACGCTGAAGGACCCCGGCGGTACCCATACACCTTGCGCCGGTCCCTGTTCCGACTCGATCCCCGCCGGCGCGGTGTAATGCAGATCCCACACGAAGCGATGCATGCCGGCCGTCGCCAGCAGTCGCGGCGGCTGCGGTACCCATTCGGGCGCAAACGGGAGTTTGGCAGGGTCCAGCATGGGTTTCTTGTCGTTGCTGCTGTAGCTGCGCACGGTGTGGCCTTGCGCATCGAGCACATCCAGCGTCACCGGGCCCTTCACCGCGGACGGCAGGACGTAATCGATATACGCGCCGTCCGGCGGGTTGGCGGACATCGGCTCGTCCTTGGGCAGCGGCGTACCGGTGAAGCCGGCCGGACGCACGCGGTACGCATCGGCCGGCTTGAACAGGGTGACTGCATTGGCGCGCACATCGGCTACCTGCCGCAGCGCACTGGCGTCGTCCATGATCCAGAAGCCGCGACCGTGCGTGGCCAGCACCACGTCGTTGCCGTGCAGGGCGATGTCGCGCACCGAGGTCATCGGCAGATTCTGCTGCAACGACTGCCACTGCGCGCCATCGTCGAACGACACATACATGCCGCGCTCGGTGCCGGCATACAGCAGCCCCTTGCGCTGCGGATCGGCGCGCACCACGTTGACGAAGCTGTTGCGCGGGATGCCGCTGTCGATCCGTTGCCAGCTGTCGCCGCCATCGCTGGTGCGGTAGATGTATGGCGTGTCGTCGTCGAGGCGATGCCGGTCGACCGCGAGGTAAGCAACTTTCGCGTCGAACGGCGACAGCTCGATCCCGGCGATCTTCGACCATGGCGTCAGCGCCTTCGGCGTGACCTGGCGCCAGTGCGCGCCGCCGTCATCGGTGCGCCAGACCAGGCCGTCGTCGGTGCCGACCCACAGCGCGCCGGCGTTGAGCGGCGAAGGCGCAATGCTGTAGATCACGCCGCGGCGCTTGCTGACATGGTTGTCATCGGCGGCGGTGACCGGATCGAGAGTGGCAGGCGTGCCGGCATCCTCGCGGGTAAGATCGGGGCTGATCGGCGCCCAGTGATCGCCGCCGTCGGTGGTGCGGAACAGGCGCTGGTTGGCGAAGTAGAGCGTCTTGGTGCCGCGCTTCGAAAACGTCAGCGGCAGTGTCCAGGCGCCACGGTAATGCGCCGCCGGGTAGGCCAGGGTCGGATCGATGTTGCGGGTCTGGTGGGTGCGCACGTCGAGCTTGTCGACCTTGTCGCCGTAGACGATGTCGTGGTCGTCCGGGTCGGGTGCGATCATGCCGCTCTCGCCGCCGGCGGTGACCTCGTGGAACTGTTCCATCGTGATGCCGTCACCGCTGTGGCCGCGGCTGGGCAGCGACACCGCACCGGAATCCTGCTGCGCGCCATACACCCAATACGGGAACTGGTTGTCGGTGCTGACGTGATAGATCTGCGCGGTCGGCTGGTTCAGCCAGCTCGACCAGGTCTTGCCGCCGTTGAGCGTGATCAAGGTGCCCTGGTCGACGCCGAGGATCTGTCGGTCCGGGTTCGTCGGGTCGATCCACAGCTGGTGGAAATCATCGCCGGTGGGGTCGCCCTTCAGCGCGATGAACTGCTTGCCGCCATCGTCCGAGCGCAGCACGACGGTGTTCATCACATAGACGCGGTCGGCATTCTTCGGATCGACCGTGAGCCGGCAGAAATACCAGCCGCGCTGCCAGATCCGCTGATCGCCGGTGACATGGTTCCAGTGCGCACCGCCGTCATCGGAGCGGTACAGGCCGCCCTCACCGCCAGCCGCATCCACCAGCGCATACACACGACCCGGCTGGCTCGGCGCCAGCGCAATGCCGATGCGTCCGGGATGCGCGGGGAAGCCGTTGCCCTGCACCTGATGCCAGTGGCTGCCGCCGTCATGCGACACATACATGCCGCTGCCCGGGCCGCTCGATGGCGGATAGACGTTCCACGGCGGACGGCGCGTCTGCCACAACGCCGCGTAGATGGTGTTCGGGTCGCCCGGCTTGAACGCGAGGTCGATCGCGCCAGTGTTGTCGTCCTTGAACAGCACCTTGCTCCAGTGCGCGCCGCCGTCGGTGGATCGGAACACGCCGCGCTCGGCGTTCGGCCCGTAGGCATGGCCCAGCGCGGCCGCGAACACCACATTCGGGTCGCGCGGATCGACCAGCACGCTGGCGATCTGCCGCGTGTCGTCCAGCCCGATATGCGACCAGTGCGCACCGCCATCGACGCTCTTGTACATGCCGTTGCCATGCGCGATGTCCGAGCGCATGTCCGCTTCGCCGCTGCCCACGTAGATCGTTTTCGGGTCCGATGGTGCGAGCGCGAGCGCGCCGATCGAGCCGACATTCCCACTGTCGAAGATCGGCTGCCAGGTGCGCCCGGCATCCGCCGTGGCCCATACGCCGCCATCGACCGCACCGAAATAGAAATGTCGGCTGTCGCCCGGAATTCCCGCCACGGTCAGCACGCGACCGCCACGGAACGGCCCGATCGAACGCCAGCTCAGGCTTTGGTACAGCAATGGATCGACCGTCGCATGGGCGGTCAGGGCAGTGGCAAGGCCGAGGGCGAGCACGGCAACACAGCGACGCAGGTGCATGAGCGATTTCCCCCGGATGGGTCAGGTCAAGAGGGTCAGTGTAGGCCGCTTCGCGGTGTGGTGCTTATGGGCCGGAAGTCATGGCACGCCGTGATTCTCCCGGTGGGTGGATGCCCGAGCCTGCTCCGGCCGCACTGGTGGCGGCAGCAAAGCAGGGATCGACATTCCTGACGGGCATCCGGGGATCGATGGCTGGATCGATCCCCGAACCGTATCACCCGGTCATGGCGCAGCAGCCATCGTCTCCGGCTCTCCGGTCATCAGGGTCGGCGCACCCGCGGCATACGCCGCATGGTTGTAGCTGGCCACATCACCTGACAGCAACGCATTGAACTGCGCCACCTTGGCGTCGACCTTGCTGCCAAGTTGCCGTGCCATCTCCAGCAGGGCCGGCGTCGGCATCTGGCCTTCCAGGCTGGAGAAGCCGTATCCGGCGATGGCGGCCATGCTGCCTTGCAGGTCGGACAGCTGCTTGAGATCGTCCTCCACCACGGCATGCTGTACGCCCGGCGCGTAGATGCTGTCGCGGAAGCTGCCCAGCTCGCGGTCGAGCTTCTTCGCCTGGGCCATGGCTGCGGTGTAATGACTGTCGTCGCCGGCCTTGTCTTCGAACTGCTTCAGCGTGGCGCGCATGCTGGTGACTCGGTTCAGCATGTCGTTGACGGCGCTGAGCTGCGCACGCGCCACCAGCGCATGCTGCAGGATCGCCTGCTCGGCCTGCGGGGCGGGCTTCTGGTTGGGGTCGGCTTTCACCTGCACGCTCTCGCTGGCATGGTGGCCATCGGCGCTGACGGTCAGTTGGTAGGTGCCGGGCAGGACCATCGGGCCATGACTGTTGTTGCCGTCCTTGTCCTTGTCCTCGTCGTCACTCTGCGGCTTGTCGAAATCCAGCCGGGTGGCGCCGTCGTACTGCATGTTCCATACGTAGCGGTTCACCCCGGGCCTGGCATTGGTGTAGCGCGTGGCGATCAGCTTGCCCGCGCCGTCGCGCACGGTCAGCGTGACCGCGCCGTGCTTGTCATCCTTGCCGGCCTTGATCGCCTTGGGCACGCTGTAGTCGATGATCACGCCATTGGGGGCGTTGGGCACGGTGTACAGGGGTTCGGCACCTTCGCCGCGCGACCAGCGCACCAGCTGCATGCCGGCACGTGGGGTGAACAGGTGCAGCGGTTGCTTCGCGATGCTGTCGCTGTACTCGGCCAGCGGCGCGAAGTGGTCGAACACGAAGATGCCGCGGCCGTGTGTGGCCAGCACCAGGTCGCCCTGCACAAACTTCACATCGACCACCGGCGTGGTGGGGAAATGCGCGCCGAGCTTGCTCCAGTGATCGCCGTTGTCGCGCGAGACCCATGCGCCGATGTCGGTGCCTGCGACGAGCACGCCGGGGTGATCCGGATCTTCGCGCACCACCGAAACCGGCGCGTCGGGCAGGCCCTTGTCGATGCGGGTCCAGCTCTTGCCGAAATTGTCGGTGCGGTAGACGTATGCATGGCGGTCGTCGAGCTCGTGCGCGTCGAAACCCACGTAGGCATGCCCCGGCTCGCTGGCCGACACGCCAACCTGGTAGACCCGCGCCCACTTCGGCGCACCGCCCGGGGTGACGTTGGTCCAGTGCGCGCCACCGTCGCGGGTGACCTGCACCAGGCCGTCGTCGGTACCGGCCCACAGCACCTGCGGATCGGACGGCGCGATGCTCAGCGACAATACCGTGTCGTAGCTTTCGGCGCCGGACAGGTCGAGGTTCACCTGGCCGCCGGAAAGCGCCTGCTTTTCCTTGTCGTTGCGGGTGAGGTCACCGCTGATCGGCGTCCAGCTCTGGCCGGCGTCGGTGGTCTTGAAGATCACGTTGGCACCGGCATAGGCCGTGTCCGGATCCTGCGGATCGACCGCAATCGGCGTGGTCCAGTTGAAGCGATATTTCGCGGTGGCCAGGGGCAGGTCGTTGATGAAGCCGGGGCCATGCAGGTACGGCATGGCGAACACGCTGCGCTTGCTGTGCCGGTGGAACACGCTGATCGCGCCGTCCTGCGCATCGTTGTAGATGTAGTCCTTGCCGGCCGGCACCACGTACTGGCCGTCGCCACCGACCACGTTGAACCAGTCGGTGGCACCGAGCACGTGGTCGGCCAGCGTGCTGGAAGGGCCGCACCAGCCGGCGTTGTCCTGCAGGCCGGCGCACAACAGGTAGGGCGTGCCGCCGTCGGCGGCGACCATGTAATCCTGCTCGATCGGCAGTCCATCGAGGAAACGCCAGCTCTTGCCGCTGTCCTGGCTGAGGAAGATGCCGCCGTCGTTGCCCTGCAGGATCCGTTTCGGGTTGGTCGGGTCGATCCACAGCGCGTGGTGATCCGGGTGGATTTCCTTGTCGGCCACGTGCGCGGTCTTGCCGCCATCGTCGGATTCCATCAGATGGAACGACATGAAGTACAGCTTGTCCGCGTCGACCGGCGAGACGACGAAACGTGAAAAGTAGAACGGACGCACGTCCAGCGCATGGTTGTCGCTGACCTCGGTCCACTTGTCGCCGAGATCGTGCGAGACGAACAACAGGCCTTCGCCCGGCTTGGTCTCGACCAGGCTGTACACGCGCTGCGGATCGCTGGGTGCGGTGGCCACGGCGATGCGGCCGAGCGAGCCCTTCGGCAGGCCGTCGGTCAGTTTCGACCAGTTTGCTCCGCCATCGGTGGAGCGCCACAGGCCGCTGCCCTTGCCGCCGTCGGCCAGGTTCCATGGATGGCGCACCACCTGCCAGGTGCTGGCGAACAGCACCTGCGGGTTGCCCGGTGCCATCGCCATGTCGATCGCGCCGGTCTGGTTGTCGACGAACAGGGTCTTCTTCCAGCTCTTGCCGCCATCGGTGGTCTCGAACACGCCGCGCTCGGCGTTCGGCCCCCACGCATGCCCCAATGCCGCCACCAGCACGTGGTCGGGGTTGTGCGGGTCGACGAGGATCTGGCCGATCTGGCCGGCATCGTCCAGGCCCATGCGCTTGAAACTCTTGCCGGCATCGGTGGACAGGTACACGCCGGCACCGTCGACGATGTCGTTGCGGATATTGCTTTCGCCGGTGCCGACCCACACCAGGTTGGGGTTGGAAGGTGCCAGCGCGATCGCGCCGATCGAGGCGCTGGCCTCGTGTTCGAAGATCGGCTTCCAGTGTTCGCCACCATCGCTGGTCTTCCACACGCCACCGGCAGCGGCGCCCGCGTAATAGGTCAGCGGATCGCCGGGAATGCCCACTGCGGCGGCCACCCGGCCACCAGCCACGGCCGGGCCGAGGTCACGAAAATGCAATTCGGCAAATGGGCCTTTCTGCCCGGCCGCTGGCGTTTTCGCCGGAACCGGCCCGGCGAATGCGGGCATGCTGATGAAGGCGCAGGCGATGGCGAGCGACAACGCGCGAAGAGGGATGCGGGACATGGCTACTCCGTGGGATCGGCGGGAAGGTGTGCCGTGAATCGACGGTTGGCGCAGGCACTTCCTCCACTGTCTGCCCGGCGGTGACCCGGTTGCAAGTGACAAAGGTACTGCCGGCAGGCGCAGGTCGTTGCGCTCGTCAGGCACGGCTTTTGCTCGCGACGTCGACGCCCTATGCTGGGTTCATGGCAGCACCTGCCGTCCATTCATCCGAGGTATGACATGAAGCACATGCTCTTGCGCGGTTTGCCCGTTCTTCTGCTGGCGCTGGCGTCACCCATGCTGGCGCATGCCGCAGCGGTCAGCAGCGCGGTATCCAATCAGGTCAGCGTGGCCGGCATTCATGCCGACATGGCGATCAGCGCGACCGATCTGGAGACGGTGCACCTGCACCTGCACCATGTGATCAATTGTCTGGAAGGTCCTGACGGCAAGGATTTCGATGCCAAGGCAACCAATCCTTGCCACGGCATGGGCCTGGGCGCCCTCGTCGACGCCAGGGACGATCCTGCCGTCGAGGCCCGGCTGCATCTGGCGCAGAAGCAGGCCGAACAGGGTGTGCACGCAACGACGCTCGACAGCGCCCACGCCGACGCGCAACAGGTATTCAAGCTCCTGCAGCATCACTGAACGCAGGCCGCGAGGCCTTGCTGCCTGGCGTGCGGCATTGCCTGCGCAGCAAACAGGCCTGCGGGCCCGACCTATGGCCTATGGCGTTGCGCCGCACTTCGGCCGATAACGTGCGGCTGGATTTCCATTGAGGTGAGCTGATGTCGATTCCGCGCCACGTTCTGCTGCCGCTCGCCGCGGCGTTGTCACTTGCCGCCATCACCGCCACGGCCCGGCAGTCCGATCAGGCCACTTCCCGGCCTGCAGTGAAGACACGCAAGACAGCCACCAACCTGGCACCTGTCGATGTGCGCGGCGAAAGCTGGCGCACCACGGTGAAGGCCAAGCTCGAACATCAGATGTCCGAGGTCGACGGCACCAAGGTCACCGTCACCAAGAAGACCACGGTGACCCACCTGGCCGACCAGCCCACGATCATCAACAACAACCTCGACCAGTTGCTGGCGCGCTCACCCGGCGTGCAGGTGTCGCAGCAGCCCACCCCGACCCAGTTCAACCTGAGTTATCGCGGTCTGGGCAATCCGCAGGAATCGGAATACGTGCTGGTGATGCAGGACGGCATTCCGCTGGAAAGCGACTGGATCGGTTTCCCCACCTTGTACGCCATGCCGCTGACGCAGAGTCTGGCCGACGTGCAGCTGATCCGCGGCGGTTCCAGCCTGTTGTACGGACCCGAGCCGGCACCGGTGATCAACCTTGTTTCCAGGCGGCCGAAACCCGGCGCACCGTTCTCGGCGACCAGCGAACAGGTGGTCGGCAATCATGGCCTGTACTCGACCTACAACGCGGTCGAGGGCAGCAGTGGACGCTGGACGTATCGGGCCGATGCGGCCTATGTCCGCAGCGACGGCAGCCGGCCCAACGCCGGCTCGCAGATGCGTCAGGCCGATCTGTACGTCGACTACCGACCGGACGACAGGCAGCTGTGGTGGATCGACCTGCATGCGATCAATGCGGCTTCCGGCGATGCCGGTCGACTCGGCTATCCGCAATGGCAGGCCGATCCGCGCGCCACGCCGACGCCGTACAACCGTGACTGGGTGACGCGCGACCAGCTGGTGCTCGGCCACCGTCGTGAGTTCGGCGACGGCTGGCTGTTCGAGGGCAAGTTGTGGTTTGCCTATCAGGATCTGGCCAGCCGCTCGGCCAGCGGCGCACTGGCGCCGCAACCGCCGCCGACCGGCACCACCTTGCAGGACGAGCAGTTCCGCACCAGCGGCGCCGACCTGCGCCTGCGCAAGAAGTGGGGTCGGGGCAATGCATTCAGCATCGGCACCACGCTGTTCCACGGCGACGATCCGTTCCGGCAATGGAGCAGCAGCGACCTGTACGTCGACCGCCATGATCGCAGTGGTACGCCACGACTGCGGCAGTCGCGCAGCTCGGACTATGCGGCGATCTTTGCCGAGAACGTGTTTCGTCTGCCGCACGAATTCCACATCGTGCCTTCGGTGCGGCTGGAACACGAGCGGGTGGCCGTCGATGAAACCGTGCACCCGCCGTTCCTCAGTCGACCGCTGATCAACGAGGCGGATGCGCGCACCGTGCCGCTGCTTGGCCTGGGCATCGGCAACGATTTTGGTCACGGCCACGCCAACGAGACCTACTTCAACGTGTCGCAGGGCTGGCGTCCGCTGCGCTACTTCGACATGGCCTCGCCGTTCGCCAACGTGGTGCCCGGGCATGCGCCGGATCCGTCGAAATCGCTGTCGTACGAACTGGGTGTGCATGGCGTGCCGGTGACCGGCCTGTACTACGACGTCAGTGTGTTCTGGATCGATTTCAGGAACCGCATCGAGGCGCAGCACATCAATGCCACCGACGTGCTCGAAGTGAACACAGGCGATACCCGCAGCCGCGGTTTCGAAGGCCAGCTCAACTACGACTTCCTCGCCCATGCCGCGGCGGCCGATCGCGGCGAGCACCTGGAAGCCTTCATCAATGCGAGCCTGCTCAATGCCCGCTTCACCGCCAGCGTGATCCCTGGCCAGGTCGGCAGGATTCCGGCCTACGCGCCACGCTATCTGCTCAAGGCTGGTGTCACCTGGCGCGTCGAGCAGCGCATCAAATTGAGCCTCACGACGGTCTCTTCCGCAGCTCAGTTCTGGCAGGATTCCGATCAGCCGCTGGGCCACGGCAACACCTATTTGCCCGCACAAATCCCGTCCTACACCGTGCTGGATCTCGCCGGCGACTGGCAGCTCAATCGAAACATCACCCTGCTCGCCGGGGTCAGCAACCTCGCCGATCGCCAGTACTACGACCGCGTGTGGCAGACCGGCCTCGAGCCGGCGCTGGGGCGTTCCTGGTATGCAGGCGTACGGTTGGCTATGTGAGACGGCGCTGCCTGCGTGGCGCAGGTAGCGACCAGGAACGATAGCCGCTACCGGCCCGTTGCGGACTCAGCGCCAGCCGGCATCACGTGCGGCACGCTCCTGCTGCGCATCGAAGGCCTCGCCCTTGATGCGCGCGTCGACCGCCGCTTGCACTGCAGGAGACAGGGAACTTGCCGCTTGTCGCAATTCGCCGCCCGCGGGCTTTTCAGCCGCGCCGAGTACCGGCAGCACCCAGCCTGCAGCCTGATGACAGGCGAGGCCGGCCAGCGCCTGCTGGCTGCGCTGGACGAAGGTGCGGCAGATGTGGCCATCGACACTGCGGAAACTCAGGCCGATGGCGATCGACGCATCCGCATCGGGGGTACTGGCGAGGTTCTGGTCCAGAGCCCTGGACAACGTACCGGCGGCGAATTGCTGGCCATCATGCATGCGCACCAGCTCACTGCCCTGGTGCCACCACAGTGCCACCGCCAGCACGGCGATCGAGGCGGCCACCGCGGCGCCCGGCACCAGCCAGCGGCGCGAAGCGCGATGCCGGCCGGCCCCGAATCCGCGGCGCGCGGAGGGTGTCGGGACAGATATCGACGCGGAGGTAACTCGCGCGGAGGCCGGTTGCAACAGGGCGGACAGGTGTGCGGGCACCGGTTCGTCGAGCACCGGGTCGAACGCAGCCTTCAGTTGTGCCTGCACGGCGCGTGCCTGCTGCACGCGGCGGGCGAGCAGCGCGTCCTGGGCCAGCGCGGCGTCGATGCCTGCAGTGGCGGCCGCGTCGAGCTCGCCATCCACATAGGCCTGCAAGGTGTCGTCGTCGATCGGTTTCATGTGTCCTTCCCAAGATGGGCTTGCAGGGTGGTGCGGGCGCGCGCCAGACGGCTGGTGACGGTTCCCACCGGCACCTCCATCAGCTCGGCGGCCTCGCTGTACGACAATCCTTCGACCAGCACCAGCGCCACCACCTCGCGATGGTCCGGTGGCAGCGTCGCCATCGCCACCGCCAAATCCAATGTGTGCGCGGGCGCACTGGCGCCATCTGCCGCGGTGACGCCGGCTTGTTCCGGCGCGAACAGGTTTTGCGACCTGCCGCGCGCCCGCAACTCATCCCGCCAGGCGTTGCGCGCAATCGCGAACACCCATTTGTCCAATGGCGCATCCGGCCGCCACTGCGCCGCCCGGGCCAGTGCGCGCTCCAGCACCATCTGCACCAGGTCGTCGGCATCGGCGACCTGGCCCGCCAACGCCCGCGCCAGGCGACGCAGACGGGGCAGCAGCGGGAGCAATCCTTCGCGCACGGTTTGGCTCGGATCCACGTATTGCCTTTCCAGTACGTTTGAGGGCGGCGATTCCTTCCCTCACGCACGGCAGCACGGTTTGGAAGGGTAAATTTGCCCAATGCTAGCATCCAGGTTCCATGCTTCTGATCAGGTTCGTCACGCCCATGTCGCGCCCGCTTTCATTGCACGCGTCGTTGCTGGTCATCGCGTTCGCGCTGCTGGGACCGGTATCCGCGCAGGCGCAGATACTGGGTCCGGTGCAGGGCTTGCCCGGTGTGCAGCTGCCCCGCGTCGGGCTGCCTGACCTGTCATCCGTTGCACCCGGTTCGCGTATCGACGAGCTGCTTCGCTCAACCCAGGCACTTACCCGGAAGTTGCAGATCCATGCCTTGCTGCGCGAGCAGCCCGGGCGCGTGGCAGTCGACCCACAAGGCAATCCGGTACTGCGTGGCCAATTCCTGGCGATGGATTTGACGCCCAAGCAACTGGCGGCGTTGCAGGCGCAGGGGTTCACTGCGGATGCCACCGTGCCTGCCGATGTGTCGCTGGGTCTGGGTCTGGTCGTTCTGCACGACACGCGCCGGCGCAGCGAAGCGCGTGCGATGAGTGCGCTGCAGCAGACCGCGCCGAAGGCGACCTTCAGCTATCAGCATGTATACCTGCCCGCCGGCTCGGGTGATGCCTTGAGTGACGAGCCTTCGATGACGCCGGCATCCGCGGCGACATCGTTGCATGTGGGTCTGATCGACGGTGGCGTGGACCCGGCCGACCCGGCACTGGCCCATGCGCACATTCACGATCATGGCTGTGCGAAGGCGACGGTGTCGCGGCACGGCACCGCGGTGGCGTCTCGTCTGGTGCATGGAGATGCGGACGCGCTGTACGTTGCCGATCTGTGGTGCGGTGACGCCGTCGGTGGCGCCACCTCCAGCCTCGTGGCAGCGCTGGCGTGGATGGCACGCGAAGGGGTGCCGGTGATCAATATCAGCCTGGTTGGCCCCGACAACCCGGTACTCGCGCGTGCGGTGCAGGTGATGATGGCGCGTGGCTACGTGCTGGTCGCGGCGGTCGGCAACGACGGACCCGCGGCACCGCCATTGTTTCCGGCGGCCTACCCCGGCGTGATTGGGGTCAGCGGTGTCGACGCACGCGATCGCGTGCTGCCGGAGTCTGGTAGCGGTGAGCAAGTCGCATTCTGCGCGTCGGGTGTGATCGGCAGCGGTCGCAGTGCGATGCGCGGCACGTCGTTCGCATCACCGATCGTGGCGCGTCGTGCCGCCCAGTTGCTGAGCGCGCCGCATCCGGGAGCCGCCGCCGAGGTCGTGCAGCGCCTGATCGGCGAGGCGCGCGATCTGGGTGCTCCCGGCCGCGACCCGCGCTACGGCTATGGCCTGCTGTCACCTTGAGCCTGAACGAAAACCGAATCTAATCGTGTGCCAGGGAAGGATCTCCGAACCCCGGACGTAATGGACCTTGCAAGCCGCGGATCCACCGCCGGCAGGAGGTCCTCCCATGCGAAACATCACGCTCAACAACAAGTCCTTCAACATGACCCTGATGGCCGGCGCGTTTGCGCTGGCGATGATTGCCCCCGTTCACGCCCAGGTAGTGGGTGGCGGCGGCCTTGCCGGCGGCCTCGGTGGCGGGCTGGTTGGCCCGATGAGTTCGGCGATGGGTCAGATCGGCGGTGCAGCGCGTGGCGCCGGCAGCATCAATGCCCCCGAGGTCGGCAAGATGGGTGCGCAGAACAGCGTCGAGCGCCTGAAAAGCCAGATCTCTTCGACCGCCGGCTCGGCGAAGGATGTCGTAGCGCACGGCGTCGGTCAGGCGAAGGGCTCGGCTGCCGCCGGCACCACCGCCGGGCTGACCGGCTCCGCCACCGGTGCCGTCGATGGCACCGCCACGCGCAATGCCGCCGCCAGTGCGACCGGTCAGGCGCTCGGTCAGGCACAGGCTGCCGCTGCGGGCGCCAAGGCGGCTGGCACTGCTGCCGCGAACCAGGCGCAAAGCCAGATCGGCCAGGTCGCAGGCAACGCGCAGGGTTCGGCCAATGCCGCAGCCCAGCGCGCGTTCGCCAGCGGTGTGCAGCCAGCCTCGAATGCGGTCTCGCGCGCCACCGGCACGGTCGGCAACGCGTCGCATGCCGGCAGCATCGAGGCGGGGGACACCAAGCTGCCGTCAAGTGATGCAACAGTCCCGACTGCGGGCCTGCCTTCGTCGCTGAGCCACGGTGCGCAAGGCAGCAAGGCCGTCGCGGTCAACCTGTCCGGTTCCGGCGCGGCCCATGGCAACGCCGGCAACGGCAGCGCCGGCTCGGCCAACGCGAGCGGCCAGATTGGCGCGCACGGCTCGACCAGCGACGGCGTGTCCACGTCGGCGCAGACCGACGGCAGCGCGGGTGCCAGTGCGAGCGCCCAGCACGACTGATGCCTCGCGGACCTCACACGTTTGCGGGCCCGGCATCCTGTCGGGCCCGCTCCTCAAGGCTTGATAAAGGATTCCGCGGCATGCGCAAGAACATGAACTGGATGACCATCGCCGGCGTCGTGCTGATCGGCATGCCGCCAGCGTACGCGGCCGACGGCTTCAGCATCGGCACTGGTGCCAACTACAGCACCGGCAACTATGGCACCGACGTCACCACGGAGATCTGGTCGGTGCCGTTCGCTGCGACCTATCAGAGCGATCGCTGGACACTTGGCCTGACCATCCCCTACGTCCGCGTTCACGGTTCGGGCAACGTCATCCCGGGTACTGGCCCGGTGGACAACACCAATCCGCTCGGGCGCGGCCTCGACCAACTGCTTGGCGGCGGAGCGCCGGCCAGCGGCGACACCAGCACCGCGGCCTCGGGTGCGGGAGATGTGGTGGCCTCGGCTGGCTATCGTCTGATCTCCAGTGCCGACCGCAGCTTCGCGCTTGTCGTCACTGGCAAGGTCAAATTTGGTACGGCTGACGTCAACCAGGGACTGGGTACCGGAGAGAACGATTACGGCGTCTCGCTGGACACCTACAAGGTCCTCGGCAAGTGGACCCCGTTCGGCGGCGTCGGCTGGACCAACTACACCAGCTCGCCGTACATAAAGCTCGACAACGGCATCCATGCAAACGCCGGCATGGACTACCGGCTCGCGGATAGCGACAACATGGGTGTGGCTTACAACTACCGGCAGCGGATCGCCGCAGGTGGCGCGAGCCAGAGCGAGGTCACCGCCTACTGGGCGCACAAGTTCAACCAGCGCCTTCGTGTGCAGGGTCAGGCCACCGGCGGCATGACCAACGGCAGCCCGGATTGGGGTGTCGGTACGTCGATCAATTACAGTTTTTGACGGGTTAGTGGAGATGCTCGGGCCGGGCTCCGCCTGGAAATGAATGTGAATCTCCGGCCGGAGGCGTGAGGTGCGCTCGGCGTCATCGTCGAGCGCACCTGCACCGGTGCGTTGTTACGCCGGACCGCGGATGGACGGGTAGAGAAAATGATCGACAGCCTGCAGTTCGGCAATGGCCTGGTGCTGGCGCGCGATGAATCGTTCATCGTCGTGGCGGAGGCCAATGCCTCGCGGTTGCTTTGCTGCTGTGAAGGCCGACCAGCAGGAAGCATTCGCCGAGTTGCCGCGTTATCCGGACAATCTCTCGATGGATGCCGACGGACCGTATGGGTTGCACTTGCCTCACCGCACCATGTGCTGCTCGACAATCCCCCCAGACTGCGCCGCGATTGCGCAAGCTGGTTGCGCGCCTGCCCGAGTGGCTGAGCAGCCTGCACCCGAACGTATCGCCTGGTCGATAGCGCTGAATGACGAAGGACGGATCGCGCACAACTGCTGCTGGAAGGGCGGCAGCTACAGCATGGTGACTGGAGGAGTGTGCCGGCATCGCGGTACGGCATATCTTGGCAACAGGATCGAGAGCGCGCTGCTGGCATGCGATCTGCCCGCCGCAACAACGTGATCCGCTGACGACAAGGCCCGCCCTTGCGGCGGGCCTTGTGTACTCATGCGACGTGTTGATCAGTGCTGATGCCTGTCGTCGCCATGTTCCCGACGTTCCTGATGTTTCGCCGGTGCAGCATGGCTGCGCGATGCGGAAGCGTGTGCCACGACAGGGCGCTGATTCGGCGGGCGGTAGTTTTCGCGCGCGTCATTGCGCATCGGGCGAGCCGGCTGTGGCTGGTAGTGTGCGGCACTGACATCCTGCGGCTGGTATCCCGTGCCGCGAGCGACTCGTGATTGATGCGGCGCGATGCGATTTTCCGCAGGTGCCGGGTAGCTTCGTTCCCGCATCGAAGGGTTGTATCGACCGGCGTTGCCTGACCGCATCGACTGGTTTCCGTGCGGTGCGAAGCCGGTTGAACGCATGGCCGCGTCGTTGCGCATGGTTGCGCTACGCGGTGCGTCGTGTGCGGCGACGATGTCGTGATCGCGGAAGGCACCTGCCCGTGCGGTGGCGGCGATCGGTGGCGCACCGTGGTTCACCGAAGCGCGCAGTGATGACGTGCGGCTGGCCATGTTGCGTTGCTGCATCTGTGCCTCGACCGGGCCACGGTGCTGTTCGCGTTCCCAGCCGCGTTCCTGCGGGGTGGCGCGCGCCCCGGTTCCGCGCGAACCTCCGTTGTAGCTGATGCGGCGGTTGTTGCCGAAGCTGGTGTTGTGGATCACGGTGCGGTTGTAGACGTTGCGGACATTGCCGCCGACATGGTTCACGCTGCGGTTGTAATAGAAGCCGCCGTTGCGCCAGTAACCACCTTCGTAACCGTGGCCGCCGTAACCGTAGCCGTAGTCGATGCCGCCGTAGAAGCCGACATGCCGACCCCAGTAGCCGCGATGGAACACATAGACGCCGTCGCCCCAGCCCCAGTAGCCCGGTGTCCATAGCGCGCCGATGAATGGTGGCAGCACCCAGGTGCCGGGTACCCAGTAATAGCCGTCGCCACCCCAGGCCCAGTAGCCCGGCGTCCAGATATAACCCGGGCCGGGAATCATCGGTTGCGCATACAGCGGCAAAATTGGCGGCGCGATATTGACCGAGACATATACGCCCGCTTGCGCACGCGTGGGTATCGCGGCGATGGCGCCGATGGCAAGCAGGGCGCCTGCCGCGCGCAGCAGCCAGCGATGTCGCAAGGAAGATCCGCTTGTGATGGTTCGGGTTTGCATGACGATCTCGCCGGTTGTTGTCGTATGTATAGATAACGCACGAAGGTTCGTGACGGTGACTGCACGCCGACCGCAAGTTGGGCGCGGTTCAGCACGGCAACGCCGCAAGTTGTTGCACTGCTGCCTCGATGGCGGCAGCGGAGTATCGTCAATGGCTTGTGCAGCCGGTCATTGCCTTGGGGGTCTCATGTCGATTCGTCACGCATTTCGTCCAGCCATTTTTATCGGCGCGCTGCTGATCTGCGCCAGCAGCCAGCTTGCCGCCGCCGAGGCGGCAGTGCCGGCGGGCGTCACCCATGCGCTGGAATGGCGCCAGCTCGGCCCGTTCCGCGGTGGCTGGGCGACCATGGCGGCGGGCGTCTCCTCCAGACCCGACACGTTCTACATCGGCACCGCCGGTGGCGGCTTGTGGAAGACCGACGATGCGGGACGCACCTGGCATTCCCTGTTCGACAAGCAGCCGGCTTCATCGATCGGCGCGCTGGCGCTGGCGCCATCCGACCCGAACGTGATCTACGTGGGCAGCGGCCAGGTTGCCGCGCGCTACGACGTGGGCGCCGGCAACGGCGTGTATCGCTCTGCCGACGGCGGCAAGAGCTGGCAGCGCATGGGGTTGGATGCGACCCGGCATATCGGCAAGATCCTGGTCGATCCGCAGCAGCCGGATACGGTGCTGGTGGGTGCGCTCGGCCACTACTTCGGGCCCAACCACGAGCGCGGCGTGTTTCGTTCCACCGACGGCGGCAAGCACTGGCAGCAGACGCTGTACATCAACGACGACACCGGCATCGTCGACCTCGCTGCCGATCCGGCCGACCCGGCGATCGTGTACGCGGCGGCATGGCAGGTGCGCAATTATCCGTGGCTGTCGTACTTCCAGCCGAACGCGGGCCCGGGCAGCGGGCTGTATCGCTCCAGCGATGGTGGCGTGACGTGGAAGCGCCTCGGCGGACATGGCTGGCCGACCGGTGCACTCGGGCGCATCGGTATCGCCACCGCGCGCGGCGGCCGGATCTATGCAGTGGTGAACGACGCCGGCGCGCCGGCGCAAAGCGGGCTGTACCGCTCCGACGATGGCGGCGCCAGCTGGCAGGTGGCCAGCCATGCCGGCTGGCTGGCCAACGACTACTTCAGTCGCATCACGGTCGACCCCAACGATCCCGACCGGATCTATTCGGCAGGCCAGTCGATCCGCGTCTCCGGCGATGCGGGCAAAACCTGGGAAGTGTTCAAGGGTGCGCCCGGCGGCGACGACTACCACTTCGTCTGGATCGATCCGCAGAACAGCCAGCGCATGATCACCGCCAGCGACCAGGGCGCGGTGATCACGGTCAACGGCGGGCACAGCTGGAGCAGCTGGTACAACCAGCCGACCGGCCAGTTCTATCACCTCGCCGCCGACAACCGGTTTCCCTACTGGATCTATTCCGGTCAGCAGGATTCCGGCACCGTCGGTCTTGCCAGCCGCAGCGACTACGGCGCGCTGAGCTTCCGCGACTGGCATCCGGTCGGCGGTGACGAGCGCGACTACGATCTGCCCGATCCGGCGGATCCGAACATCGTGTTCGGCTCCGGCCTCGGTGGCCGTGTGTCGCGCTGGAACCGGCAGACCGGCGTGGTGCAGAACGTCACGCCGTGGCCGGTAAACAGTTATGGCCAGCGTCCCACCGATTTCAAATACCACTACACCTGGATCACCCCGATCGCCTTCGCGGCCAAGCCGCCGTATCCGCTGTACATGGGCTCGCAGGTGTTGTTCCGCAGTGCCGACCAGGGCGCGCACTGGGACGTGATCAGTCCTCCGCTGAATGGCAAGCGCGCCGGTGCCGTGAACTGCGACGGCAACCCCACGACAGCCCAGGCGCTGGCCTGCGGCTACGGCGTGATCTATTCCATCGCACCTTCGCCACGCAGCAATGACGAGATCTGGGTCGGCACCGACGATGGCTTGATCCAGCGCACCGCCGATGGCGGCAAAAGCTGGCACAACGTCACCCCGAAAGGCCTCAAGGCGTGGGACAGGATCGACTCGCTCGATGTCTCCGCCGTGCAGCCAGGCACCGCCTATGCCGCGGTCGACGGTCACCGGCAGGACGATTTCAGCCCGCATATGTGGCGCACGCATGACGATGGCGCCAGCTGGACCGACATCTCCGCCGGCTTGCCGAAAACCGGTTTCGCCACCGTGTTGCGGGCCGACCCTGTGCGCGCCGGTCTGCTCTACGCCGGTACCGATCAGGGTGTGTTCGTCTCCTTCGACGATGGCGATCACTGGCAATCGCTGCAGCGCAACCTGCCCACTGCGTGGGTGCGCGATCTGCTGGTGCACGGCAACGACCTCATCGTCGCCACCCAGGGCCGCGCGATCTGGGTGCTGGATGACGTGACGCCATTGCGCCAGGTTACGGCCGCCATCGCGCGGGCGCCTGCGCATCTGTACACGCCGGCCACCGCGGTGCGTGTACGCGCCAACGAAAACCGCGACACCCCGCTGCCACCGGAAACCCCGCTGGGCAAGAACCCTCCGGCCGGCGCGGTGATCGACTATCGACTCGCCCACGCGGCAAAAGGCCCGGTGACGCTGGAGATTCGTGACAGCGCGGGCGCACTGGTGCGGCGATTCTCCAGCGACGACAAGCCTGCCGAACTCGACGCCGACCGCTACTTCGCCAAAGGCTGGCTGCGACCCGGCGCGCCGTTGTCGGCTGCCGCCGGCGCACATCGCTTCGTGTGGGACCTGCGTTATCTGCGCCCGCAGGCGATCCAGTATGGCTACAGCATTTCCACCAGCTGGGATTCCGACACGCCGGTGACGCCGGAGGGGCCGATGGCCTTGCCGGGGAACTATCAGCTGGTGCTGCACGTTGACGGCAAGTCGTATCTGGCACCGCTCAAGCTGGTGATGGATCCGCGCGAGACCGCGGTCAGTCGGGCGGATCTGGCGTCAGGCCTGGCCTTCTCGCAGAACATCGGCAAGCAGCTGCTCGGGGTCTGGCAGAACTACGGCCAGGTCCAGGCGGTGCGCAAACAATTGACCGCGCTGGATGCGAGGCTGGCCGGCGATACCGCTCATGCGGCGCAACGCCGGGCGGTGGCAGCCATGCTCAAGCGGACCGCGCCGCTGGTCAGTGGCAGCGGCGAGGACAGCATCAATCTGCGCGCGATCAACGATGGCCTCACCGACATCGCCACCGATGTCGAAGGCGCGGATCGTGCGCCCACCGACGGCCAGCGTCAGGTGGTCGCCGCCAGCGAGGCGCGCTATGGCAAGGCGCAGTCGGTGTGGCAGCAGTTGCGCCAGAGTGACATTCCCGCGCTGAATCGGAGTTTGCACGGCGCCGGGCTGGCGACGGTGAGCGTGCCGACGCCGAACCGGGTTCACCCGCAGCAAGCCGAAGAGTCGCAAGACATGCCCTGACCCCCACGACACCACCTAGAGGAGCGCACCCTGTGCGCGAAGCCCTTCGTGCGCTTCACGACGAAGGCCGGCCAGATCCCTCGCAAACGGCGCGCCGTTGTTGGAGCGGCTTCAGCCGCGATGCCTTCGACGGCGCGCGGAATACCCCCGTGACCGACCCGCTTCCGGCGCGGCTCACGAAGCTTGCCGTCGTTGTCACCAGCGATGAGCCCATGGGCTCCCCGTCTGTGCCGGCGAGCGGCCCTGCGCATCTTGCGAAGTCTGCGTCATCGGCCCGCCGGATACGCGGTATCAAGCGCTGGCCAGCCCAGATGGCAGCGTTCACCGGATTCGCCATTCCCCCTCTCCGGTACGTGCGCACGCACCGCAAATTCCGCTCGCGTAACGCCACATAACGCTGCATAACGCTTCGTGACGTGACAGGGCGCCGGCGGCGCTGCATCGTGGCTGTCAACTTCCCTGGTGGGCTGAGACCTTCCGGTTCTCGCCCACTCCTTCAGCGGTGCCAGGCGGGACGCATCCATTTCTGCCGCGGCAAGCAACGACCGTGATCGAGAACCGGCCACCTGCATGGCAACAATCTGGAGATTGTGATGCGCCATAGACTGCTGCTTCCATTTGCCCTGTTGCTGACCTTCGCAATATGCCCGGTGATCGCCGCGCAGCCCCAGTTTGTGATCATCGCCAACGTGTCCACCTATCCGCTGGCGGTCAAGAGTTTCAGCATCGACGGCAAGCCATGTGCTGCCTGCGTCAAGACGATCGCGCCGCAATCGTCTTCTGCCTTGATTCCCGCCGGCAGCAGTTCGGCAAAATTGAAGATCGTGACCAGCCGGCCCGGTGGCGTCGAGATGGCGCTCAAGAGCGATGCTCATGAAACCGAAGTGACGTATGCCAACAACGCGAGCGACGACAAGATCAAGCTGGCGTCGAAAACGGGGATCAAGAGTGACTTCATGTCCGCCGACAACCCCGCTGCACCGACGTTCATGCTGATCTACGTGTACGACAAGCCGAAAGACTGACGCCGGTGGTGCAGGCCAGTCCGTAGCGCGCGACCGCGAACTATCGGAAGGCGGCGCATCCAGCCCAGGCTCCACCTCTGCCCAGCGCTTTCCGTAACAGAGTCATCAATGGGAGTCATCATGACAGTGAGTATCTTGATGAAGTCGATGCTGCGCCTCCTGTCGCTGGTTGCGATGCTGGTGCTCACGCCATTTGCCCGAGCCGACGGTGCAGCAAGCTGCAAGGCCCCATCGTGGTCACCAGCGCCGATGCCGGGATTCGTCATCGATTCATGCGAAAGCAAGGCATGGGCCTCGGTTGACTATGATCTGCCAGCAGACAGCAAGACGTTGCAAGGTGCAAGCACCGTGGTTGACTACGAGCTCAAGGATCAGAGCAGGAATCCCACAGCCGATCAGGCCAGAGACTTCCAGGTCGCGGCGGGCAAGGCCGCTGGTGCCAAGTTGATGTCCGACCCCGGCAACAGTTTCCAGGCGGTGCTGATGCGGAAAACACCAGATGGCGAACTCTGGTACGTCTACGATCACGGTAGCGGCAGCGATACGGAAACGGATTCCTACACCTTGACCACCTACAAGATCACCCCGTTCCGGCAGGTGGTGGTGGCAAAGTTGCCGACCGGCTCTTTGGCGGACATGCAGGGCAAGGGCTGCAAGGCGCCACCATGGCTGGTCAAACAGTTCGACTATTTCAAGTTTGCCGATTGCACAGCCCGCGCCTTCGATTCGATCACGCTGGATCTCCCAGGTGGCACGAAGACACTGGCTGGGCACTTTCTTGACGTGAACTATGTGCTGGCCGACGAGACGCAGAATCCGGTCGCGAAGTATGTGCGCAAGAACTATGTCGATGCGCTGGAAAAGATCGGTGCAAAGCTGGTCTCTGATCCCGATGACTCGTTTCAGGCTGTGTTGACGCAGAGCACGCCACAGGGAGATCTCTGGTACATCTACAAGCACGGCAGCGGCAATGAATCGTCGACCGAGTCCTATTCGCTGACGAGCCTGCAGATCGGCGGCCCGCCACCCAAGTCGTGCACGATGGAAGTCTACGGCGTCAATTTCGATTTCAACCAGTCGACCATCAAGCCCGAGTCCGAGCCGGTGTTGCAGCAAGTGCTGGCCCTGTTCACCGCCGATCCTTCCTACAGTGCCGAAGTGGGTGGCCATACCGACAACGTCGGCAAGCGCGCCTACAACATGACCTTGTCAGCGGCCCGCGCCGAGGCGGTCAAGGCATGGCTGGTGGCGCATGGCGTGGCGGCGACGCGGATGACCACGCACGGCTATGCCGATACGGTGCCGCTGGTGCCCAACACGACTGACGAGAATCGCGCGAAGAATCGACGGGTCGAGTTGAAGAGGAATGAGTGCAAGAGGTGATTGGCGCCCGCGAAAGCAGGGAGCACTCGCTTGGTGGATGTCGGCTCGCTACGTATGTCATAGGAGCTCGGGATGTCGTCTGGGTAACGGCGCATAACGCTGGATAACGCTTCGTGACGTGACAAGGAGTCTGTATGTCGTACATCGTCGACTCTGTCATCTGGATGCGACAGTGTTAGATAAAGGAGCAGAGGTAGCTGCGAAGGAATAACTATCTCCGTCCATTGCCCTCATTGCAGCTCAACAGGCTTTGTATTATGGCTTCCGTTATTTTAAAAACATTATAACCATCACAGAGATCAAGCTCATGTCACAGTCACTCCCAAGACTTCAGGATTC
>DATMTH010000231.1:0-8060 GCA_035564915.1 Rhodanobacter sp. | reverse complement strand
AGCGCCGAGTACCTGTATCAATACTTCATCAGCGATGCGGGACAAAAGCAGATTGTTGAAAGCGCGATCCAGACAGGTGTTCCACACACCAATCTGGGTATTTTGCGTAGCTATCGAGTCCCGGTTCCGTCGACAAAGGCTGAGCAGGAAGCTATCGCCGAGGCCTTGAGCGATGCGGATGCGCTGATCGAATCGCTGGAACAGCTCATCGCCAAGAAGCGCCAGATAAAGCATGGCACCATGCAGGCCTTGCTGACCGGCAAGCAGCGCCTGCCGGGTTTTAATGATGAATGGCAACGGTGACATCTGGCTGATCTGGTAGCGTTCCACAAAGGCAAAGGATTGCCAAAGAGTGCATTGGACGCGTTTGCTCTAACCCCATGTATCCACTACGGCGAGCTTTTCACGCAGTACGCAGAAACGATCAGAGATGTCATCAGCTACACGGGCCAGTTCGCAGATGCCCTCTTTTCTTGCGTTCAAGATGTTCTGATGCCCACTTCGGACGTGACGCCGACAGGGCTGGCTAAGGCGAGTTGCGTAATGATGAAAGGTGTCGTTCTTGGCGGTGACATTCTGGTGATTCGTCCCGACACAACCCGGCTATATGGACCTTTTCTGAGTTACGTAATTCGGTATTCCAAGCACCAGATTCTGCAGCTCGTTACCGGAAGTACGGTATTTCATATTTACGCGTCCGATATGAAGAAGTTCACGATCGCGGTACCTTCGGTCAAGGAGCAGGAACAGATCATTCGCGTTCTGGACGACATGGGCAGCGAACTCACCGAGCTGGAAACCCGCCTCGCCAAGACCCGCCAGCTCAAGCAGGGCATGATGCAGGAGCTGCTTACCGGAAGGATTCGCCTGGTATGAAAATCTCCACCATCCTCGACCACATCGACAGCGGGCACATGGCGTTGCCGGAGTTCCAGCGCGGCTACGTGTGGAACCGCGACCAGATACGTGGTCTGTTCGATTCGCTGTATCGCCGCCATCCGGTGGGCGGGCTGCTGGTGTGGGTGACCGAGTCGAGTGGGGCGTCCCACCGCGGTGACGGCACACTGGCGGCGGGTGTGGTGAAGCTGCTGCTGGATGGTCAGCAGCGGATGACCTCGCTGTATGGCGTGATGCGCGGCAAGCCGCCGCGCTTCTTCGATGGCAATCCGCAGGTGTTTTCGGGTCTGCGCTTTCATCTGGAGGAGCAGACGTTTGCCTTCTACCAGCCGGTGAAGATGCGTGACGATCCGCTGTGGGTCGACGTGACCGAGCTGATGAAGAAGGGCACGGCCGGCTTGGGCGAGTTCGTGACCCGGCTCAGCACACAGCCGGGGCTGGCGCCGAAGATCGGTGAGTACGTGGCGCGTCTCAGTCGCTTGCTGGGTGCGGCCGACATCGACCTGCATGTGGAGGAAGTGACCGGCGCGGACAAGACGCTGGATGTGGTGGTCGACATCTTCAACCGCGTCAACAGCGGCGGCACCAAGCTCTCCAAGGGGGACCTGGCGCTGGCCAAGATCTGCGCCGACTGGCCCGAAGCGCGCGCCATGATGAAGGCCAAGCTCGCCGAGTGGACCGCGGCCGGTTACCACTTCAACCTGGACTGGCTGCTGCGCTCGATGAATACGGTGCTGACCGGCGAGGCGAAGTTCCAGTTTCTGGAGGGCAAGACCGCCGAGGAAGTGCAGAACGGCCTGAAGCGGGCGACCAAATACATCGACACCAGCCTGAACCTGATCGGCGGTCGGCTGGGGCTGGATCACGACCGGGTGTTCTTCGGCCGCTTCGGCGTACCGGTGATCGTGCGCTATCTGGATCAGCACCCGGGCCAGATCAACGAGAAGGAGCGCGACAAGCTGCTGTTCTGGTTCGCCCAGGCCGGCATGTGGGGGCGCTTCTCCGGTTCTACCGAGTCGTTTATCGATCAGGACCTCGGCGCGCTGGAAGGCGCCGATGGCGGCCTGGACAAGCTGCTGGAGCAACTGCGCCTGTGGCACGGCGGGCTCAGTGTGGAGCCGGGCAACTTCACCGGCTCCAGCCTCGGTGCTCGCTTCTATCCCGTGCTTTACCTGCTGACCCGTATGAGCCAAGCCCGAGATTGGGGCACCGGCCTGCCACTGAAAGCCAGCCTGCTCGGCAAGATGAGCAAGCTGGAGGTGCATCACATTTTCCCCAAGGCGCAGCTCTACAAGAAGAAGTTCATGCGTTCGGACGTGAACGCGCTGGCCAACTTCTGTTTCCTGACCAAGGACACCAACCTCAATATCAGCGACCGGTTGCCGGAGGAGTATTTCCCGGAGATCGAGCAGGCGCACCCTGGCGCATTGGCCTCGCAGTGGATTCCGATGGATCCGTTGCTGTGGAAGATCGAGAACTACCCGGCTTTTCTCGATGCACGCAGGGTGCTGCTCGCCGACGCGGTCAACCAGTGCATGACCGAGTTGTTGCACGGGGATACACGCTGGATGGCCGGTCGGCCGCAGATGGTCCCAGCCGCCGCGGCGATCAGCGGTGGCATCGCGGACGAGGAGGAAGAGCAGCAGCTTGAGGCGCTGAACGACTGGGTTGTGACACAGGGCCTGCCGCGCGGTGAATTGTCATTCGATTTCTCCGACCCCGGCACGGGTGAGCAGAAGGCCGTGTTCGATTTGGCGTGGCCCGGCGGTCTGCAGGAGGAGCTGAGTGAGCGGGTAGCTGTGCTACTGAACGAAAGCGCGGCAACGATTGCCATTGCCAGCCAAGCCGGGTTCCGTTGCTTCACCGATGTAAGCGAGTTTCAGCAGTATGTGCGCAGCGAGGTGCTGATGGAGGGCGCATTGGCGTGAGTGACCGTTACGATGCCGGTGAAGCGCAGGGGACTTATGAGCCTGGCTCGGGCGATCAGGTATTGCGCAACAAGCTGGGCGTGACCGACGCTGACGAGATGGACGAAGTCGAGCTGGATTTGCTGGAGCAGCTCTACCAAGCCGTGCTGGTGGAGGATTTACCTGATCGAACCTTGCAGGTATCAGACCTGAAGACCTGGCATCGACGCTGGCTGGGCAATGTGTACGGTTGGGCCGGTGCGGAGCGCTCGGTCAACATGGGCAAGGGCGGTTTCCACTTTGCAGCGGCGGCGCAAATCCCACGGCTGTTGACGGTGTTCGAGCGCGACTGCCTAGCGCGCTTCACGCCGTGCCATGACCTCGACGCCGTCACGCTGGCGGAGGCCGTCGCCGTCACCCATGTGGAATTCATCCTGATCCATCCGTTTCGCGAGGGTAACGGCCGTCTGTCACGCCTTCTGGCGGACGTCATGGTGGTGCAGGCGGGGCATGATCCGCTGGATTACAGCGTTTGGGATGCTGACAAATCGGCCTATTTCGGGGCGATCCATGCCGGCATGGCTGGGGATTATGGACCGATGCAGCGACTGGTCGAGGCGGTGTTGGCCGGTTGAGCCCCGGGCGCGGGTCAGTGCGCGAGCGCGACCTTGCGCGGCTTGGGCTGCTTGCCGAGCAGCGAGCTTTCGATCTCGCGCACGCTCTTGCCCGTCTCGATGGCGGTGGAGCTGGCCACGGCACGGATGATGGCCTGGTGGCTGGGCACCTTGGCGACGCGGCGAGGCTTGACTGCAGCGGTGGGCTTGGCAGGCTTCATAATGTCCATTATAGCGGGTCACAGCGGTGGAAGCGGTTGTTCAGTGGCTGAACTCCGGTCTGGATACAGGGGCAGGGAATGAGTGACATCAGCAAATCGGAGCGGGTGACCCAGAACCGTGTCGTGGCGTTGTTCCGCGATGAGCTGGGTTACGACTACCTTGGCGACTGGAGCGACCGCGCAAACAACCGCCAGGTCGAGGACAAGTTGCTGACGGACTGGCTGACGCGCCGAGGCCACAGCCAGGCGCAGATCGCCATCGCCCTGCACAAGCTGCACGCCGAGGCTGACCACGCCACACGCACCTTGGACGAGAACAACCACGCTGTGTACCAGTTGCTGCGTTACGGCGCGCCGGTGCAGACGCAGGCCGGGAGCCGGCATGAGAGCGTGCAGTTCGTCGACTGGGACAGCCCGCAGGCCAACGACTTCGCCATCGCCGAGGAAGTCACGCTGCGCGGAGGTTTCGAGCGTCGGCCCGACCTGGTGCTGTATGTCAACGGCATTGCGGTGGCGGTGATCGAGCTCAAAAGCAGCCGGGTCAGCATCGGCGACGGTATCCGCCAGTTGCTGTCCAACCAGCAGCCGGCCTTCAACGCGTGGTTCTTCAGCACGGTACAACTGGTGTTTGCCGGCAGCGATTCCGAAGGTCTGCAGTACGGCACCATCGCCACGCCGGAGAAGTTCTTCCTGCGCTGGAAGGAGGACGAGGTCGACGACAGCCGCTACACGCTGGACAAGTATCTGCTGAAGATGTGCGGCAAGGATCGGCTGATCGAGTTGATGCGCGACTTCGTGCTGTTTGACGGCGGCATCAAGAAGGTGCCGCGGGTGCACCAGTACTTCGGCATCAAGGCTGCGCAACGACACGCCCACGAACGCAGGGGTGGCATCATCTGGCACACCCAGGGCAGCGGCAAGAGCATCGTGATGGTGCTGCTGGCGCGCTGGCTGCTGCAGCACAACCCCCGCGCCCGGGTGGTGGTGATCACAGATCGCGACGAGCTGGACAAGCAGATCGAGCGGGTGTTCGCCGATGCGGGCGAGAAGATCCATCGCACCCACAGCGGTCGCGACCTGATGCGCCAGCTGTGCCAGGCCTCGCCACGACTGCTGTGTTCGCTGGTGCACAAGTTCGGGTTGGAAGCGCGCGGCAAGAAGGACAAGGAGTTCGAGGCCTTCCTGGAGGAACTGCAGACGCAACCCAGCGCGACGGTGGGGGAGGTATTCGTGTTTGTCGACGAATGCCATCGCACCCAGAGCGGGCGGTTGCACAAGGTGATGAAGGCGCTGATGCCGAACGCGGTGTTCATCGGTTTCACTGGCACGCCCTTGCTGAAGCAGGACAAGTCGACCAGCCTGGAGGTGTTCGGCGGCTACATCCACACCTACAAGTTCAGCGAGGCGGTGAAAGACGAGGTGGTGCTGGATCTGGTCTATGAGGCGCGCGACATCGACCAGCAGCTCGGTTCGTCCGAGCGGATCGATCAGTGGTTCGAGGCCAAGACCAAGGCTCTCAACGATTGGCAGAAGGAGGAGTTGAAGAAGACCTGGGGCACGCTGCAGCGCGTGCTCAGCTCGCGTTCGCGCATGGAGCGGGTGGTCGAGGACGTTGTGTTCGATTTCAGCGTGAAACCACGGCTGTCCAGCGAGCGCGGCAACGCGATCCTGGTGGCGCGCAGCATCCTCGATGCGTGCAAGTACTTCAGTCTGTTTCAGAAGACTCCACTCAAGAACAAGTGCGCGGTGGTGACCTCATACAACCCGCAGGCGCGTGACGTGGCGCTAGAGGAAACCGGTGCCAACAACGAAACCGACAAGCAGTTTATCTACACCACCTATACCGACCTGCTGCAGGACGTGCAGCCATCGCACGGCAGGAACAAGACCGAGGTCTACGAGGATCAGGCCAAGCACCGGTTTGTCGGACAGCCGGCGCACATGCGGCTGCTGATCGTGGTGGACAAATTGCTGACCGGCTTCGATGCGCCGCCGTGCACGTATCTCTACATCGACAAGTCGATGCAGGATCATGGCCTGTTCCAGGCAATCTGCCGCACCAATCGGCTGGACGGCGACGACAAGGATTTCGGCTACATCGTTGACTACAAGGACCTGTTCAAGAAACTGGTGAACGAGCGGGGCACCGGTGCGCTGCAGGTGTATTCCTCCGAGTTGGATACCAGCGACGGTGGCGTTGATCCCGCGGTGATGATGCAGGATCGGCTGGCGAAGGGTCGCGAGCGGCTGGACGATGCACTGGAGGCGCTGAGCCTGCTGTGCGAGCCGGTCGAGTCGCCCAAGGCCGACCGTGACTACATCCGCTATTTCTGCGGCAACACCGAGATTGCCAGCGACCTGAAAGAGCGCGAGCCACGCCGCGTTGCGTTGTACAAGGCCGCGGTGGCGCTGCTGCGTGCCTACGGCAACCTCGCCGATGACTTAGTGGGCGCTGGTTACGGCGGTGGCGACATCACACGCATCAAGGGCGGCGTCAAGCGCTACACCGACCTGCGAGAAGTGATTCGCCGGGCCAGCGGCGAGACGCTGGACCTGAAGCCGTACGAGGCGGACATGCGCCACCTCATCGACACGTATATCGAGGCAAAGGCGCCACGGAAGATCTCCCCGTTCGACGATATCGGCCTGCTGGAGTTGATTGCCCGCAGTGGCATCGCCGATGCCATCAGCCATCTGCCCGAAGGCATCAAAGGCAGCAAGGATGCGGTCGCCGAGACGATCGAGAACAACGTGCGCAGCAAAATCATCCAGGAACATCTGAACAATCCGGCGTACTACGACCGGATGTCGGCGCTGCTGGACGAGGTGATCAGGTTTCGCAAGGAACAGGCGGACAAGTACGAGGAATACCTGCAGAAGATCGCAGTCCTGGTGGGCAAGGTGCAGACGGGTCATGCCGACGACATGCCTGAGCTGTTGAAGCGCAGCGCCGGGTTGCGGGCGATCTACGACAACTTGGAGATGCCACCGCCGGCTGCTGCCATGAATCTGCAGGACGAAGCCGGTCCACTGCCGCTGCCCGATCCGAAGTTGAAGCTGGCGGTGGATATCGATGAAGCGGTCAAACGCGAACGGCACGCCAGCTGGCGCGGCAATGCCGCCCGCGAGAACCACATCAAGCGCGAGGCACTGATGCCTCTGCTCAAGAACGTGGCCGAGGTGGAACGCATCTTCGAGATCCTCAAGCAGCAGCCGGAATACTGATGGTCACGCGCCTAGACTTGGGCGATATCAGCGTGGACGTGGTCCGCAAGGACATCAAGAACGTCCATCTTGGCGTGTATCCGCCCAGCGGCAAGGTGCGGATTGCCGCGCCGACATGGATGGAGCTGGACGCGATCCGCCTGTTCGCGATCAACAAGCTGGCCTGGATCAGGCAGCAGCAGCGCAAGCTGCGCGCGCAAACACGCGAAACGCCGCGCGAATATCTGGAGCGCGAAAGCCATTACGTCTGGGGCCGGCGTTACTTGTTGCAGATCATCGAGCAGGATGCCCGGCCGGCGGTTGTGCTGACCCATCGGTATCTGCAGCTACAGGTGCGCCCAGACACCCACGCCGGCAAGCGGGAGCAGCTTCTGGCCGGCTGGTATCGCGAGCGTCTAAAGCAGGCCGTGCCGGCATTGCTTGCCAAGTGGGAGCCACTTGTCGGCGCGCGGGCCACGAGGTTCTATGTGCAGCGCATGAAGACGAAATGGGGAAGTTGTAATGCTGTCGCGCGTCACATCCGGTTGAATACTGAGCTTGCAAAAAAACCTCCCGAATGTCTCGAATACATCGTTGTCCACGAACTCCTGCACTTGCGCGAACCTACTCATAACAAGCGTTTTGTGGACATGATGACTCGATTGATGCCGAACTGGCGCGACCGCCGGGATGCACTGAATCGCTTGCCGGTCAGGAACGAGCATTGGCTTTATTAGTCTTCGTGAAATGCGTTGAGGGTCATGGCGGCGTCATCGAAGTAGCCGCTCATCATGTGGTAACCGTGGAGCAGCGTTTCGCCAGGCTCGCCCTGTGGCGCTGGGCGCTATTGCTTGCCGTGCGCATCGCAGCAAGCACGGCATTCCATCAAGTCAGGACGACGCATTGCTGTGCCGTAGTCTGGCCCGGGTATTCGAAAGCGCCAAGCCGCTCCACACCCGGTCGCCTGCCAACGCTCAATGAGCAGCAGCGAGTCGGTGGGACAGGAAGTCGGGGACCCTGGCCGCGCTCTTGCGGGTGACAGCCTCGAGCAGGCTGGGCGCGATGGATGAGCATGCGTAGGTGCGGCACAGGTGCTCGCCGATGTGGCTGAGCAGATGGACCGTCACTTCCGCATCGGCTTCGGCACGGTGGGCCGCACCGTTGAAGCGAATGTTCAGCGACCGGGCCAGTTCGCCCAGCTTGTAGCTGGGGCGGCC
>DATMTH010000230.1:0-40026 GCA_035564915.1 Rhodanobacter sp. | reverse complement strand
ATCGACTATGGTTTGACCCGTATATGGAGTAACGGCGCCAGTTGAACTCTTGCTCGGATCGTCCAATAAATCTCGCAAACTGACCGTGCAATTTTTCCCACGCTTGTCGCAACCCGTAGATGGATTGGAGTTGGACGACACAAAATACATCTTGTTTCCAAGCCCGGCCAACTTGGTAGAAAAATACGCAAGTTTCGAAGGTGTCAACCCGGATATCGTCGCTGCACCACTCAAACTCAGATATCCCGTGCCGTTCTGGCCGGTATGGCGGGCTTTTTCAAGAACGGTAGTGGTAGCCGTATCGATAACACGGTATCCGCCGGTCATCACCGATCGAAAGGTATCGATGGTCTGCGTCGCCGCCCAGTTCAGATAGTTGCCGCTCCATTGATCGGTACATGTTATCGGTGCAGTACCGGCGCTCGCCGGGACAAAATACCCTGTTGCCCCTACCGGAGCCACCATTTGTGGCGCTGGCGTTGTTGTCGGGATGGCCCCGTCTGAATTGTAGGTGTAGCACTTGGCTGGATCGAAATAGCCACCATAAGTCGTCGTGGACGAGAAGCCGCCCAGATTCGACATGCTCATGATGGTGGGCCACTCGACCGACGGCGTCAGCACCAGATTGCCTGGCACATTGTTGCTGACGGTCAGCGGTTGTTGTTCGATCGTTACGGCAGCCTGTGCGTTTTCGGCCACGGGATTCAGCGTCAGAACAGCAAATGCCGCCATGGCCAACACTTTGGAAAAGTGCCAGCGACCAACGAATGTGCTTGAGGTTTTCATACCGCTATCCCTTCAGTTGTCACTGCTTGATCATTGTTTGCAGGGTAACTACGGCGCGGCCACCGACACTCGCCGGGTCTCCGCTACGCGCCGTAATGCGAAAATACACATGTGGCTGGCCCACGCCGCCGCCGCCGTATTGCAGGCTGTTGGCGGTCTGATTCAGACCCTGGGCCGCGGGATCCTCGAATGTGCCCATGTTCTCGACCACGAACTGGGGTTGTCCGGTGGCAATGGTGCTGGCGCTGAACTGCCCTGAGGCCGAGCCGCCGGCTACGGTCTGCAAAGATGCCGCAGGAAGATTGGTGTCAGAGAACGGATCAGCGAGACAGGCACCACCTGTCAATGCGCTGCAATCGCGAATGAGGGCGGATTTCGGATTGGACGTCACCCACTCTTCACCTGCGCGCAAGGCTGCCTCGGTGCTCTGGAACGCCACCTGGCGATCATAAAGATTCGACGCCATTTTCTGCTGCATGATGGTGCTGTGCACGGCGGCCAAGCCCACCAGCGTGATGACCAGCAGCAACAGCAGCGCCACTACCAGCGCTACACCGCCCTGGCGGGGCCGTGCATCCAGTCGCGAAGCAGATCGCTGACGCACTGTGCGTGGATGGCCGCCGGAACCTGCTTGGCTGCCGCCGAGGCTAGCCATCGGCGAAGGCTGGCGCCTGTCGAGTCTGTCTCTCATCTCAATTCACCCGATTACGCAAAGTGGTGGTAGCGGTAAACGTGCGCGATACCGGTTGTCCACCCGTTCCCGCGGTCTTGTTCACGCTCTGCACCTGCCAACTGACCTGGACCGAATCCACCCTTCCCCAGCTTCCAGCTGCTGTCACGTCACTTGCCGATGAAAAAGTGGCAGCTCCAGGCACGTGGTACAGGATGGTCATGCTGTTGACATCACGCACCATCTCCTGGGTCGAGAGCGTGCCGTTGGTGCTCAATACCTGCCGATACAACGAATTGCCGCCAACGGGATTCACCCCGATATACCAATCCGTAGCGGTCAGTTTCGTGATCTGCGCATTTTTCTGGAATTGATAGTCGTTGCTGGAACTCGCGCAATCGCTCGGAAATCCCATTCCCGTGCTGCAGTTGCCGCTGTCTTTCGTGTAGGTCAGCGTCTTGCTCGCGCTGACATAAGTGGCGGACTGGGCAATGACGGCATGATCCGGATCACACACAACAAAAACGTCGCCCGCCTGAAGGTCGGCGTTGGCGTCACTGAGAGTGAACGTTGCACTGGCGAAATCGTAGGTGACGACACTGGAACTTTGGCCACCGGCGCCAATCAGCATGAGGGAATCGTTGCCGGTGACACGCTGTCCTGATGCGCCACCGGCGGCCACCGCAGCATCGGCCTTGGTGCCACCCATGATGACGTTGCTCCAGTCAGCCCACCACGCACTGCCGCCACCCGCCGGACTGGCAGACAGAATGTTGCCTACCCGACCGGGATTGCCGCAACCGGTAAGGCCGGCATCGCGAATATCGCGGGCCATGATCTCGAAGGCGATGCGCGAACTGTCCTGCACCTCGGCCAGCGCCTGATTGGTGCGATACGACCGTTGGCCTGCCAGGAAAACGGCAGTGACGCCTGCGATCACGATGAGCCCGAGCAGCATGGCAATCATCAGCTCGATCAGGGTGAAACCACCTGAAGATTTGATCGGCCGCATCGAAGCTCGAACTTGCCCATCGGGATGGATGCATCGACGACTCATAACATGGCCTTGGTGACAATGGTCTGTGCGGTAGTGCCGCCCGCACCGGCGCGGCTGTCGTCGAACGTGATGGTGATGGTGCAATTACCCGTGCCACCGGCATCGCATGCGACTTTTCCTGTCGTGGTGTCCTCGGCGCCGAGGCTGCTACCGAGCTGCTCGCACCACTGGTAGAGTTGAGCGCCCGCCAAAGTCGTGCCTGCTTTGCAACCACTGGCCGTGACCGTGCCGTTGTAATTGCCATTCCTGGCATTGGCCAGATCAGCCCGCATGGAATCCAGGATCGAATAACTGTTGATGGTCGCCATGCTGCGCGCCATGGCGCTGTTGTTGGTGGACAACGACATCGCCTGCAAAGCAGCGATGCCGAGGAAGCCGATCGACAGCACCAGCACGGCAACCAGTATTTCGATAAGACCGACCCCGGACTGATCCGATGCGCTGGTTCGCCTGCGCAACTTCAGGATCGAACTGGTGGACATGTGGCCTGCCCCTTGCCCCGGAACCCCGGGTGGATATGAATTGATCGTCATCATGGTGTCGCACACGCCGTCGATTGGGTGGTGGTGCTCAGAATCGAACCAGCCGTCATCGTGATGCAACGATGATTGTCGGTAGTGATCGCATCCGTGGAAATATCGGCAACCAGGCCGCTGTATGGCGCGGTACTGGCAACCGTGTGGGCCAGTCCATCCCCGCCAAAGCGCAAGGGCGTCATGTTCCCGGTCAGCGTGATCGGCGAGGCAATGCCGGTGGTGCCGGCCAGCAGCAATTCGGCAGAATTGTTGGTCATCACGTACACCGCCCCGGTCGCCGTACCGCATAGGGCACCCACGCCGCTGCCGTTGCCGGTATTGCCGCAAACCTGCGTGGTCGCGTTGCGCTTGATCGCCTCCATCCGCGCACTGCTGATCGCGGCGACAACCTCGTTGGCCGTGGTCGTGAGCCTGTTGGTGAGCGTGATGTTCTTGAAGCTCGGCACGGCAATCATGATCAAGACCGCAGCGATCACCATGGTGATGATCAACTCGATCAACGTGAACCCGCGCACGCGATGCCGCCCGCCCAGCCTCGCAGGACAGGCACGAAACGATTTGCGCACATCGATCACGAGACACCTCGCTGGCACGACAAGACTTGCATGGAATGCTCCCTGATACCCCTGCATCCACTGTACCCAACCGCCGCGCAACCACCAGCCTCCAGCCGACAAGCGGTAGGATTCACCCGACAAGCGGCAACAGGCAGCCTCGACAACGTGACAACGATCACATGACCGGCTGGAGTCGAATCGGGCCCCGCCACGCTCAAGCCCGGCTTCGTCGTGCGGTGCTGGCCTGAAAAAAACAAAAGCCCGCACAGGCGGGCTTTTGGAATCTGGTGCCGGAAATAGGAATCGAACCTACGACCTACGCATTACGAATGCGCCGCTCTACCAACTGAGCTATTCCGGCAAAGAGCCGCAGATTTTACGGTGCACGCTGCACCGGCGCAAGCCGCAACAGAACGACAGGATGTGACTGACGTGACATGGCGGCGCCGACGCCAGCATGTTTCAGCCGCAGAATTCCATCGCCCGGAGTCAGCGCATCGGCGGCAGGCCGCCGGTGCCGCCCATGCCCTTCATGGCACCGCGCATCTGCCGCATCAGCCCCTTGGCGCCGCCGCGGCCGAGCTTGGACATCATCTTTTCCATCTGCATGTACTGCTTCAGCACCCGGTTGACGTCGGCCGGCTGGGTACCGGAGCCCCGCGCCACGCGGGCACGGCGTGAGCCATTGAGCAGATCCGGGTGACGACGCTCTTTTGCCGTCATCGAGTTGATGACCGCGATCATCTTGTTCATCTCGCCGTCGTTGACCTTGGACTTGACGCTGTCAGGCAGGCTGGACACGCCGGGCAGCTTGTCCATCAGGCCGGCCAGGCCGCCCATGTTGTTCATCTGCTCCAGCTGATCCTTCATGTCGTTGAGATCGAAGCGCTTGCCCTTCATCACCTTCTGGGCCAGCTTCTGCGCCTTGTCCTGGTCGACCTTGCGCTCGACTTCCTCGACCAGCGACAGCACATCGCCCATGCCGAGGATGCGCTGTGCCAGGCGATCCGGATGGAACGGCTCCAGCGCATCGCTCTTTTCGCCGGCACCGAGGAACTTGATCGGCTTGCCGGTCACGTAGCGCACAGACAGCGCCGCGCCGCCGCGGGCATCGCCGTCGGTCTTGGTCAGCACCACGCCGGTCAGCGGCAGCGCCTCGTTGAACGCCTTGGCGGTGTTGGCGGCATCCTGGCCGGTCATCGAGTCGACCACGAACAAGGTCTCGATCGGCGTGATCGCGGCGTGCAGCGCCTTGATCTCGGCCATCATCGCCTCATCCACATGCAAGCGACCGGCAGTGTCGACCAGCAGCACATCGACGACTTCACGGCGCGCAGCGGCAACCGCCGCCTTGGCAATGGCGACCGGATCCTGGCCTGCCTCGGACGGGAAGAACTTCACACCCACCTGCTCGGCCAGGGTGCGCAACTGCTCGATGGCCGCCGGACGATAGACGTCGCAGCTGACCACCATCACTTTTTTCTTCTTGCGCTCGGTCAACAGCCGCGCCAGCTTGGCCACCGTGGTGGTCTTGCCGGCGCCCTGCAGACCGGCCATCAGCACGACTGCCGGCGGCTGCTGGGCCAGGTTCAACTCGGCGTTGGCACTGCCCATCACCACGGTCAATTCGTCGCTGACCACCTTGACCAAGGCTTGTCCCGGCGAAAGACTCCTGGCCACTTCCTGGCCGACCGCGCGCACCTTGATGCGCTGGATCAGCGCCTGCACCACCGGCAAGGCGACGTCGGCTTCGAGCAAGGCGATACGTACCTCGCGCAGGGCCTCGCGGATGTTCTCGTCGGTCAGCCGGCCGCGGCCGCGCAGACGGGTGACAGTGGTGGCAAGGCGTTGACTGAGCGACTCGAACATGGCGAAACCGGCAAACAGGAAAGGCACCGATTATAGCGGACGGATTGCCGCACTTCGCATGCACGCCAGGCTGGCGCTGTGCGACACTCCCATGTCATGTCCCTGACCCTGCCCTCCATTCTCGCCATCGTGCTGTATGCGGTGGCTGCCGCCTTGCTTGCCGCACCGCTGACCGGCTGTCCGCGCACGCCTCGACGCCTTGGCCTGGCCACCGCGACCGTGGCGGTACTGCTGCATGCCGGCGTACTGCTGGGAGCGCACGGCGGGCGCGTCGATCTGCACTTCTTTGCGGCGTTGTCGCTGGTCGCCTGCGTGGTGGCTGCGCTGACCCTGCTGGTGAATCTGGCGCGACCGGTGGCTGGACTGGGCGTGATCGTGTTTCCGCTGGCCGCGCTGTTGCTGGCACTGGATGTGTTCCTGGCCCCGCCGACCACGCCCACGCCGATCGACTGGCAGATCAAGCTGCATGTGGTGATTGCGTTGCTCGCCTACAGCCTGCTGTCGATCGCCGCCGTACTGGCGGTGCTGCTGGCCGTGCAGGAGCGCGCCCTGCGTTCGCACCGACCGGGACGACTGGTGCGGGCATTGCCGCCGCTGATCCAGACCGAGGCCCTGCTGTTCCGCCTGATCGGCTCAGGTTTCGCCCTGCTCACCCTGACCTTGCTCAGCGGCCTGCTGTTCATCGCCAATATTCGCGCGCAGCACCTGGTGCATACCACCGTGCTCAGCGTCGTGGCATGGCTCATTTTCGGAGCGTTGCTGTGGGGTCGCTGGCGTCACGGCTGGCGTGGACGCAGCGCGGTCAACCTGACCCTGATCGGGATGGCCATGCTGGGGCTGGCCTTCTTCGGCTCGAAGTTCGTGCTGGAACTGATCCTGCACCGCCCCATCGGTTGAGCAGTCAGCGGCAGGCGTCCATCGCCTCGCTCAGGCGCTCCACGCCAACCACCTCCATGTCACCCACCTTGCCCTTCTTGGGTGCATTCGCCTTCGGCACGATGGCGCGCCTGAAACCGTGATGAGCGGCCTCCTTCAGACGCTCCTCGCCATTGGGCACCGGCCTGATCTCGCCCGACAAGCCGACTTCGCCGAAGGTCACCATGTGTTCGGGCAGCGGCCGATCGCGCAGTGACGACAACACCGCCAGCAGCACCGGCAGATCCGCCGCGGTTTCCTGCACCCGGATGCCACCGACCACGTTGACGAACACGTCCTGATCGTAAGCCGCCACGCCGCCGTGCCGATGCAGCACCGCCAGCAGCATTGCCAGCCGGTTCTGCTCCAGCCCCAGGGTGACCCGGCGCGGGTTGCCCAGCGAGGACTGGTCGACCAAGGCCTGTACCTCGACCAGCAGCGGGCGGGTGCCTTCGCGAGTCACCATCACCGCACTGCCCGCGGTCGGGCCCGAGTGCGAGGACAGGAAAATGGCCGACGGATTCGGCACCTCGCGCAGCCCCTTGTCGGACATCGCGAACACGCCCAGCTCGTTGACCGCACCGAAGCGATTCTTGAATGCACGCAACACGCGGAAGCGCGAACCGGACTCCCCCTCGAAATACAGCACCGCATCGACCATGTGTTCGAGCACGCGTGGCCCGGCGATACCGCCCTCCTTGGTGACATGCCCCACCAGGAACACCGCCGTGCCAGTCTCCTTGGCGAAGCGGGTGAGCTTGGCTGCCGACTCCCGCACCTGCGAGACCGAACCCGGTGCTGCAGTGAGCAGCTCGGTCCAGATGGTCTGGATCGAGTCGATCACCAGCACTTTCGGCCGGGTGGCCATCGCCTGGTCGAGAATCCGCTCGATGCAGGTTTCGGCCAGTGCCTGCAAGGGCTCCAACGACAAGCCGAGGCGTTGCGCTCGCGCCGCCACCTGGCCCAGCGATTCTTCACCGGTGACGTACACGCTGGGCAGTTGCAGACCCAGCGTGCCCAGCACCTGCAGCAACAGGGTCGACTTGCCGATGCCGGGATCGCCGCCGATCAACACCACCGAGCCCTGCACCAACCCGCCGCCAAGCACGCGATCGAGTTCGCCGATACCGGTCAGCGTGCGTGCCTCGGTCGTCTGCGCCACGGCTGTCAGCGAGGTGATCTGCGCCGCGCCGGCGGCCTGGCCGGCATAGCTGGAACGCTGCGCCCCCACCGATGCCTTGCCCGTGCTGGCCGGCTCCAGCACGATCGCGCTGAGCGTGTTCCACACCCCGCACTCGACACATTGGCCCTGCCACTTGCTGTGTTCCGCGCCGCACTCGGTGCAGACGTAGGCAGTCTTCGCCTTGGCCATGCTGGTTTCCGCTTGAATGATGTGGGAGCGAGCTTAGCGTGCCGGCATCGCAAACCGCGAGACGCGATGGGCGTCGAGCAATGTCAGCTTTCATCCTCGACGAACAGCACCCGGCGCGTCATGCCGCAGGTGAGGTCGTACGAGATCGTGCCGGAATGCGCCGCGATGGTTTCCACCGGCAAGGCCGGCCCCCACAGCACCACGGGATCACCGACTCTGGCGTGGGGTGCGCCGCGCAGGTCGAGGGTGATCAGGTCCATCGAGACACGGCCGATCAGCGACACGCGCCGATCGCCGACCAGTACCGGCGTGCCGGCGGCGGCGCTGCGCGGGTAACCGTCGCCATAACCCACCGCTGCCACGCCAACCGGCATGTCTTCGGGACAGCTCCAGGTGCCGTTGTAACCCACGCGACCACCCTTGCCGATGCGATTGATCGCGATCAGTCGCGTCGACAACGTCATCGCCGGGCGAAAGCCGAAGTCAGCGCCGCTCTTGCCATCGACCACCGACAAGCCATACAGCAGACCGCCGGCACGAACCCAGTCTCCCCGCGCGTCAGGCCAGCCGAGAACCGCGGCAGAATTGGACAACGAGCGGGGGCCGTCGAACATCCGCGTCACCTCGTCGAACCGCCTCATCTGCGCCGAAGTCTGCTCGCCACCGAACACCTCGGAGTCGGAAAAGTGCGTCAGCAGACCAATCTCGGGGTCGACGGCGGCCATCGCCGAAAGCTGGCTGTGCACCTCGCCCACATGCTCAGGCGCGAAACCGAGGCGGTGCATGCCACTGTCGACCTTCAACCATACCCGCAGCCGCCCCCTGCTGGCGTCCGTTTCGGCCAGCCACTGCAACTGGGCCCGATGGTGGATCGCTGCGTCCAGATGCAGCCGCTGCATCTCGGCGATATCGCTGGCGTTGTCCGGGCCGGACAACACCACGATGCGTTGCCGATGCCCCGCGGCGCGCAGGCGCAGGCCGTCACCCAGCGCCGCCACCGCGAAAGCTTCCGCCTCGTCATTCACCGCGCGCGCGACCCGCTCCAGACCATGCCCGTAGGCATCAGCCTTGACCACCGCCATGACCCGGGCAGGCGCCGCCAGCGCTTTCAACCGTGCCAGATTGTGACGCAGCGTGCCGAGGTGAATGGTGGCGACCGTGGTGCGGCTCATCGTGATCCGTCGCGAGGTCAGTCGAACGAGCCGACGAACGAATCGGCCGCGTAATTCTCGAATTTGGTGTAGTGGCCAAGAAAGGTCAACTTGCACGTATCGGTGGGGCCGTTGCGCTGCTTGCCGATGATGATTTCAGCCATGCCCTTGTCGGCGGTTTCCTTGTTGTAGTACTCGTCGCGGTAGATGAACATGATCACGTCGGCATCCTGCTCGATGGCGCCCGACTCGCGCAGGTCGGACATCATCGGGCGCTTGTCGGCGCGTTGCTCCAGCGAGCGGTTCAACTGCGACAGGGCCATCACCGGCACGTTCAGCTCCTTGGCAAGTCCCTTCAGTGAACGCGAAATTTCTGAAATTTCGGTGGCGCGGTTCTCCTTGTTGCCGGGCACCTGCATCAGCTGCAGGTAATCGATCACGATCAGGCCCAGGCCGCCGTGCTCGCGATGCAACCGACGCGCGCGCGAACGCATTTCCACCGGTGACAGACTGGGTGTGTCGTCGATGAAGATCTTGGCTTCGGACAGGATCGAGATCGCATTGGAGACCCGCGGCCAGTCCTCTTCCTGCAGGTCGCCGTTGCGCAGATGCTGCTGATGAATGCGGCCTACCGAGGAGATCAAACGAAATGCCAGCTGCGAGGCGGACATTTCCATCGAGAACACCACCACTGCCTTCTTGCTGCGCAGCGCGGCGGTCTCGGCGATGTTCAGCGCAAACGCGGTCTTGCCCATCGACGGGCGCGCCGCCACGATGATCAGGTCCGACGGTTGCAGGCCCGAGGTGAGCTCGTCCAGATCGTTGAAACCGGTGCTGACGCCGGTGAGCTGGCCCTTGTTCTGGTAACGCTCGGTCAGCAGCTTGAAGGCATCCTTCACCGCTTCGCGCATGGTGACCGAATCCTTCTTGCCACGCGCACCGGATTCGGCGATGTGGAACACGCGCTGCTCGGCGCTTTCCAGCACCTCCTGCACGCTCTTGCCCTCGGGGCGATAGCCATCCTCGGTGATCGAGGTGCCGGCGTCGATCAGCTGGCGCATCACCGACTTCTCGCGCACGATTTCGGCGTAGGCGGCAATGTTCGCCGCGCTCGGCGTGCTGTTGGCCAGCTCGATCAGGTAGCCCGCGCCACCCACCATCTCGGCCAGGCCGTTGCTCTCGAACCAGTCGCCCAAAGTCACCGCATCGCACGGCATGCCCTTGTTGGCCAGTTCATTGATCGCCCGCCAGATCAGCCGGTGATCCTTGCGATAGAAATCGTCCTCGGCGAGCCGATCGGCCACCTTGTCCAGCGCATCCGGCGCCAGCATCAGACCGCCGAGTACCGCCTGCTCGGCATCGATGGAGTGCGGCGGCACCCGCAACGCCTCGATCGCCGGCGAGGAAGACTTACGATCGGGTACGAAGGACATCGACTAACCTCACACGAAATTGGGCAGCGCGCCGACATTCATCGAACCGCTGCACTGACTCGTGATCATACGCGGCACCATCTCATCCGCCGAGACAACAAGTCTGTGGATAAGCTGTGTGTTGCTGGGGATAAGGTGGGGAAATCACCACGCATGAGTCGAACGCTGAAAGCCGGACATGCCTGGCGTGTCCCGCAAAAACAAGCAGGCGCCTCGCGGCGCCTGCTTGTTTCCATCAATGAGGATGGGTAACGCTTACTTGTCGCCGACCACGATCACCTTGACGGTGGTGTGGACATCGGCGTGCAGATGCACGGCCACGTCGTACTCGCCGGTGTTGCGAAGCGGGCCTTCGCCCAGAATCACTTCACCCTTGTTCACGTTGTGACCCGCGGCAGCCAGTGCCTCGGCGATGTCGCGCGGACCGACCGAACCGAACAGCTTGCCTTCGGCACTGGCATGCGCGGTGATGGTCACCGACACGTCAGCCAGCTTGGCCTGGCGTGACTGGGCATCGGCCAGCAGGCTGTCGGCCTTGGCCTCGTATTCGGCGCGACGCTGTTCGAACGCAGCCAGGTTGGCGGCATTGACGCGTACGGCCTTGCCCTGCGGCAGGAGGAAATTGCGGCCATAACCCGGCTTCACCACGACCTTGTCGCCGAGGTTGCCCAGATTGCGGACTTTCTGCAGAAGAATGAGTTCCATGATGGTTCCTGTTCGTTAGCACCGGTGTGGCCCGGCGCAGCCAGAGGACGGTTGTCCGAAGGGGTGTCTGGGTCGAAGCCCGGCCAAGGCCGGGACGACTACTGACCGCAGCCCGAGGCTGCAGTCAGTCACGATCAGACGTCGTGGTTGTCGGTGTACGGCAACAGCGACAGGAAGCGGGCGCGCTTGATCGCGGTCGCCAGCTGGCGCTGGTAGCGCGCCTTGGTACCGGTGATGCGGCTCGGCACGATCTTGCCGTTCTCGGTGACGTACTGACGCAGGGTGTTGAGATCCTTGTAGTCGATCTCCTTCACTTCTTCGGCAGTGAAGCGGCAGAACTTGCGGCGGCGGAAAAATTTGGACATGGTCTTCGGTTCCTATCAGTCGTCGCTGTCGCGATCGTTGTCGCTATCGCTGTCGTCACGATCACGACCGCGGCCCTCGCCATCACCTTCGTCGTCGCGGCGACGGGTGGACTTGGCGTCATCCTTTTCCTTCGACTTCAGGATGAAGGACGGCTCGGTATCGGCCTCGTCGCGGCGGATCACCAGATGGCGCAGCACGGCGTCGTTGAAGCGAAAGCCCGACTCCAGCTCGTTCAGTGCGTTCTGGCTGACTTCGATGTTGAGCAGCACGTAATGTGCCTTGGCCAGATTCACGATCGGATACGCCAGCTGACGACGGCCCCAGTCTTCCAGGCGATGGATCTTGCCGCCATCGGTCTCGATCAGTGCCTTGTAGCGCTCGAGCATGGCCGGAACCTGCTCGCTCTGGTCAGGGTGGACCATGAACACAACTTCGTAATGACGCAGGGTCATTGTGGGTTGACTCCTTGTGGATGCGGCCTTGCGGCCTGGCAGCCTCCCGCTGTTGCGGTGAGGCAAGTGTCCCGTCAGCACCCTCTCGGGCACGGACAGAAGCGGAATTGTATGCGAGACAGCAAGTTGCGCGCAAGCGCCGCGAGGGGTGATGCGCGAGGGGCGATGGACGAGTAGTGCGTGAGCAAAAACCCGGACGCCGAGGATCCGGCGCCAATCCCGGCGGAACAGCGAGATGTGCCGCCCCCACTATTCGCTCTTCATCCCTGCCCTGTTTCAGCTGACGGTAAAGCTCTCGCCGCAACCGCATTCGCCGGTGGCATTGGGGTTGTGGAACACGAAACTGGCGTTGAGGCCTTGGCGCTGGAAATCGATCACGGTGCCCTCGACCATGGCCAGGCTCTTGTCATTGATGATCAGTGGCAGGCCATCGACTTCCACCACCTGGTCGCCCTCGGCAACTGCTTCGGCCAGGTCCACCACATAGGCGAAGCCCGAACAACCGGTGCGCTTTACGCCGAAGCGCACGCCGGCTGCTGCCGGTGTCGTTGCCAGGAAATGGCGCATGCGCTCGTTGGCGGCAGCGGTGATGGTGATGCTCATGACGGATTGTCCAATCTCTCGAATCGTGGCCCGACGGGTCGCCGTGCAGGTAAACACTACATTATCATGCCGGTTTGGCCTCGCGCGTCGCGACACGCCGGCCATTCATCCCCCATGCGCCGACCGATAGCGCCCAGCAGGAGTTTCAGTTCATGTCCGTGGTCAGTGTGAAGCAGGCCCTCTCCGGCAAAATCGACGCCGGCAGCACGGTCACCGTGCGCGGCTGGGTGCGTACCCGCCGCGACTCCAAGGCCGGGCTGTCCTTCGTCAATGTCACCGACGGCTCCTGCTTCAACCCGATCCAGGCGGTGGTGCCCGCCACGCTGGGCAATTACGAAACCGAAGTGAAGCATCTCACCGCGGGTGCCGGCGTGATCGTCTCGGGTACCCTGGTGCCATCGCAGGGCAAGGGCCAGAGTTTCGAGCTGCAAGCAGAGGAAGTGATCGTCACCGGCCTGGTCGACGACCCGGAAACCTACCCGATCCAGCCCAAGCAGCACTCGATGGAGTTCCTGCGCGAGGTCGCCCACTTGCGCCCGCGTACCAACCTGTTCGGTGCGGTGACACGCGTGCGCCACACGATGATGACGGCGATCCATCGCCATCTCACCGAACAGGGCTTCTTCTGGATCAACACGCCGATCATCACCACCTCGGACGCCGAAGGTGCCGGCGACATGTTCCGGCTTTCCACGCTGGACCTGGCCAACCTGCCTCGCGACGAGCACGGCAGGATCGACTTCCGCAAGGATTTCTTCGGCCGCGAAGCGTTCCTCACCGTCTCCGGCCAGCTCAACGTCGAGGCCTACTGCCTGGCGATGAGCAAGGTCTACACCTTCGGCCCGACCTTTCGCGCCGAGAACTCGAACACCGCACGCCACCTGGCCGAATTCTGGATGGTCGAGCCGGAGATCGCCTTCGCCGACCTCACCGCCAACGCCGATTGCGCCGAGGGTTTCCTCAAGGCGATCTTCAAGGCGGTACTGGATGAACGCGCCGATGACATGGCGTTCTTTGCCGAGCGGGTGCAGAGCGATGTGATCACCCGCATGGAAACGTTCATTGCCCAGCCATTCGAACGGATCGACTACACCGACGCGATCGAGATCCTGAAGAAGTCGGGCCAGAAGTTCGAATACCCGGTAGCCTGGGGCATCGACCTGCAGACCGAGCACGAACGTTATCTGGCCGAGAAACATATCGGCCGCCCGGTGGTCGTAATGAATTACCCCGAGGCAATCAAGGCGTTCTACATGCGCTTGAACGATGACGAAAAGACCGTGGCGGCGATGGACGTGCTGGCACCGGGCATCGGCGAGATCATCGGCGGCGCGCAGCGCGAGGAACGACTGGACTACCTCGATCGCCGCATGGCCCAGTTCGGCATCGACCCGGCGCCGTATCACTGGTACCGCGACCTGCGTCGCTACGGCACCGTGCCGCATGCCGGCTTCGGCCTCGGTTTCGAACGGCTGCTGGTATACGTCTGCGGCCTGTCCAACATCCGTGACGCCATTCCCTACCCACGCGCGGCTGGCACCGCCGAATTCTGAGCAGCTCGCACATCATGCCGTATCGCCTTCCCGCCATCGCCGCCACCCTGCTTGTCGCGCTGCTGTGCAGCGGCTGCCACACGGCCATAACGCTGTTGCCGCCGAACCTCCGCCCACCATCGGTGGACACCACCGATGCGCTCAAGCTGGCACAGGAAAAACTGCGGCAGGCCAGCCCCTGCTGCAGCAGTTTCGCCGACTTTTCCTACCGCAACCTGCTGCCATGGCAGCCGCAGAAGTTCCACCTGGGCAGCGCCAGCATGGTGGCCAACCTCAATGGCACGCCGAGCTACTTCCTGGCGTTCCGTCTGCCCAGCGGGATGAAGTTGCCGTACCGGATCGCGCTGAAGTCCGAGTTGAACGGGCGCTGGTTGCATACGAGTTATCTGTTTGCACCCACCATCGTGCTGCTGGACGCGGGCTTCCAGCCGATCCACTCCGAAGACATCGGCCTGTGCGAGCACATGGGATGGAGCGACGAAACCACCGGTGCCTTCGGCAGCATGAAGATCGACAGCAAACAGGCGCGCTACCTGCTGGTGTACAGCTCGGCGACGCAGCAGGCCGGCAAGACCTACTGGGAACAGTCACCGGCGTCGTTCTCCACCACCACCGCGGCGACGCTGCAGATGAATTCGGCGGGCAGCTTCAGCATCCCGCACGGACCCGACGGCGTACTGTGGATCGGTATCATGAATACCACCTACGAAAAAGCCGTCGACAAGGCAGTCTGCGGCAAGCCCGCCAAGGGTAACGGCGTGCTCGAAGAGCTTCCCCTGCCATGGATCGGCAGCGGCGGAAAGACACGATGATCTTCCTGTACCTGGGCTTGCTCGGCGCAGGTGTCGGCCTGTTCGTGCTGTCCTATGTGGCGCAATTCAGGCTGGCCGCGCTGTTGCGCAAGCGCTATCCGCAGCACTGGCAGATCATTGCCGAGGCGGAACAGGGCCGGCCCTCCGTGGTGCGAAGCTTCATGCGCATGCAACATGTCTTGCGTTCGCCCGCGCTGCCTGCACTGGGTGACGAGACCATCGACCGCTGGCGCAACGTCTGGCGCTACAGTCCATGGCTGGGCTGGTTGAGTTGGCTGGCGGCACTGGGCATGCGCCTGCTGCTGGGCTGAAAGACAGGAATCACCTCATGCGGAGTTATTCATGCAGCTGGATCTGAATGGACGTCACGCGCTGGTTTGCGGCGCATCCCAGGGCATCGGTCGCGCCAGCGCGGTCGAGCTGGCCCTGCTCGGCGCCAATGTCACCGTCATGGCGCGACGCGGCGATGTGCTGGCGGCGCTGGTCGAGAGTCTGCCGCGCACCCATCCGGCACAGAGTCACGGCTTTCTCGTTGCCGACGCCGGCGCGACCGCAACGCTGGGCGAACAGGCTGCGTTGCTGGTAGCTGCCAACCCGGTTCACATCCTGATCAACAACAGCGGTGGCCCACCGCCAGGCAACGTTGCCGACGCCACCCTGGAAGAGTTTCTCGACGCCTGGCGCAAGCACCTGCTGGCCAATCACACGTTGGCACAAGCGGTCATCCCCGGCATGCGCGACGCCCGCTGGGGTCGCATCGTCAACATCATCTCGACTTCGGTGAAAGAGCCGATTCCCGGCATCGGCGTCTCCAATACCACTCGCGGCGCGGTCGCCAGCTGGGCCAAGACGCTGGCCGGCGAACTGGCCCCGTTCGGGATCACCGTCAACAACGTGCTGCCAGGCTCCACCCACACTCCGCGAATCGAGCAGATCGTGGCCGCGCGCGCGCAGAAATCCGGTCACAGCGAGCAGGAAGTGCAACAAGCGATGGCCGCGGAAATCCCGATGGGCCGCTTTGCCGACCCCGCTGAAACCGCCGCGGCGGTGGCCTTCCTGGCCTCGCCGGCAGCCAGTTACATCACCGGCGTCAGCCTGCCGGTCGACGGTGGCCGGATGCGCTCGCTGTAACCAGCGGCATACGCTGGCGTCCGGTGCAATTGCCGGCCGCTGGATTTATGCTTGCACGGATGTCTATCTTGCGACTTGCCAATCTGATCGACGGTCGTCTGCAGGCGCCCACCCGCGATATCTGGCTGCCCGTGCATGAGCCGGCCACCGGAAGCGTCTTTGCGCAATGTCCCGATTCGGATGCAGCCGATGTCGCTGCCGCAGTGGCTGCAGCCACTCGCGCAGCCAGCGGCTGGGCCTCCACGCCGATCGAACAACGCGCCAATCTGCTGCACAAGCTGGCTGACCTGATCGCATTGCGAGTGGAAGAATTTGCCGCGCTGGAGTCACGCGACAGCGGCAAGCCACTGGGCCTCGCACGCCGGCTCGACATTCCACGCGCGGTAAGCAACTTGCGCTACTTCGCCGCCGCCATCATCGGTTGGGGCAGTGAATCGCACGCGATGGAAAGTGGCACCAGCGGCACCGCCGCGATCAACTACACCTTGCGCCAGCCACTCGGCGTGGTCGGCTGCATCAGTCCGTGGAATCTGCCGCTGTACCTGTTCACCTGGAAGATCGCGCCGGCGCTGGCAGCTGGCAACACCGTGGTGGCGAAGCCCTCCGAAGTCACGCCATGCACCGCTGCCCTGCTCGGTGAACTGAGCATCGAGGCCGGCTTCCCGCCGGGTGTGCTCAATATCGTGCACGGCCGCGGGCCCGGCGTGGGCCAGGCGATCGTGGAGCATCCTGTGGTCAAGGCGATCTCGTTCACCGGCAGCACGGCAACCGGCGCGCACATTGCCGGCGTGGCCGCCGCACAATTCAAGAAAGTGTCGCTGGAAATGGGCGGCAAGAACCCCGCCATCGTGTTTGCCGATGCCGACCTGTCCGACGCCAACCTCGACAGCATCGTGCGCTCAGGCTTCGCCAACCAGGGCGAAATCTGCCTGTGCGGCTCGCGCCTGCTGGTGCAGCAGTCGATTTACGACAGCTTCCGCCAACGCTACCTGGCCAAGGTTCGGGCGCTGCGTGTCGGCGATCCGGAGCACGCCGACAGCGACCTCGGCGCGATGGTTTCGCAGGCGCATTACGACAAGGTGCTTGGTTGCATCGCGCAGGCCCGCGACGAAGGCGGCCAGGTTCTTTGTGGAGGCGAGGCGATCAAGCTTTCCGGTCGCTGCGCCGATGGCTGGTTCATCGCGCCTACCGTGCTTGAAGGCCTGCCCTCGACAGCACGGACCAACCAGCAGGAAATCTTCGGGCCGGTCGTCAGCCTGATCCCGTTCGAGGACGAAGCCGAAGCGCTGGCGATCGCCAACGACAGCCGCTACGGCCTGGCCGCCTCGCTGTGGACGCAGGATCTGTCCCGCGCGCACCGACTCGCCAGCCAACTGGAATTCGGTATCGTCTGGATCAACTGCTGGTTGCTGCGCGACCTGCGCACACCGTTCGGCGGCGTCAAGCAATCCGGGCTCGGCCGCGAAGGCGGCACTGACGCGCTGCACTTTTTCACCGAGCCGAAGAACATCTGCATCGCTTACCGGGCGCCCTCCGCATAAGCGCGCGACACGCAACGGGCACGCATCCGAACACCAGGAGTACCGATGAATTCACTGAAAGACCTGCTCGCCAACAACCGCCGCTGGGCCGATGGCGTCACCGCGGAGAACCCCTCGTTCTTCGAACAATTGTCGCAGCAGCAGGCTCCTCGCTATCTGTGGATCGGCTGCTCGGATTCACGTGTGCCGGCGACCCAGATCGTCGACCTGCCGCCGGGCGAGATCTTCGTCCATCGAAACGTCGCCAATGTCGTGGTGCATACCGATCTCAACGCACTGAGCACCATCCAGTTCGCCGTCGACGTACTCCAGGTCAAGCACATCCTGGTGGTGGGTCACTACGGTTGCGGCGGCGTCGGCGCGGTGCTGAAGGAAAGCCGGCTGGGCCTGATCGACAACTGGCTGCGGCATATCACCGACATCGCCACGAAACATGCCGACAAGCTGGACCCGGCGCAGTCATTCGCCATGCGTCACGCGCATCTGTGCGAACTCAATGCGCTGGAGCAGGCGCTCAACGTGTGCCACACCACGGTGGTGCGCGAAGCGTGGGAGCGTGGCCAGCAGCTCGCTGTGCATGCGTGGATCTACGGCCTGGACAACGGCCACATCCACGACCTCGGCCTGGACGTGCGGGGCCGTGAGCAACTGCCCGAGGCCTACCAGCAGGCGGTAAGCCAGTTGACTCGGCGCTGGCAGGCAGCAGAGTGACCGACAGCACCATCCGCACCGACAATGCGCCGGCGCCGGTCGGTGCCTATCCGCACGCCCGACGCGTCGGCAACCTGTTGTTCCTGTCCGGCGTCGGGCCACGCCAACCGGGCAGCAATGCCATCCCCGGCAATGTCTGCGACGACAGCGGCAAGCTGATCGACTACGACATTGCGGCACAATGCCGGCAGGTGTTTGCCAATGTGCGCGCCGTACTCGAGGCCAGTGGCGCACGCTGGCAAGACCTGGTCGACGTGACCGTTTTTCTGACCGACATGCAGCGCGATTTCAGCACCTACAATCGCCTGTATGCGGAGCACTTCGAAGGGGTCGATGCCTGCCGCACCACCCTGGGTATCAGCGCACTGCCGACGCCGATCGCGATCGAGCTGAAGTGCGTCGCCGCATTGCCGCCATCGCAAGCCTGAGCACCCACCCGAAATCACCGTGGACATGAAAAAACCCTGCCGGCCAGTACCGACAGGGTTCGACTCCAACAGCCCTGAATCAGCCGCCCGACTTGGCGGCCGGTGCAGCGGCAGAGGCCGCAGCCTTCTTGTGGCTCTTGTGATGATGGTGCTTGTGGTGTGATTTGCCTGCGGCTGCCGCCGGTGCCGGCTTGGCGGCGGGGGCCGCTTTGGCGGCAGGCGCAGCGGGGGCCGCGGGAGCGGCCGTCTGGGCCAGCGCGGAGCCGGAAAGTGCCACGCCCGCAACCAGCAGCGAAGTGATCAGAAGTTTACGCATCATGATGTCGAACCTCGGAACAGGAATATCGCGAACCCGGCCGGAACCCGGCATCTCGGGTGGCGCGACACGTGAAAGATGCGTCGCTGTCGGCATACCCCAGCTGAACGGATGACGACACCGCCATGCCACGCGCAAGCGACCGAAGCCGACGCCCCGCCGGCCAGGCGTCATTCGCAATGATTTGCGCTCAAACCAGGCAGATTTGCAGCATCCGCTCGATCAGTGCCTGCACCGCCGACGCCTTCGCTTCGTCATAGGCGAAGCTTGCCTCATCCATGTAATTGACCTGCGCCAACTCCAGTTGCACCGCCTGAACTGCGGCCTCGGGCCGACCGTAATGGCGTGTGATGTAACCGCCCTTGAAACGGCCGTTGATGGCAACGGTGAAGGTTTCCTGCGATCCCAGGCATTCCCGCAGGCGCCCCTGCAAATCCGCACCACAACTCTCTCCGGCAGCGGTGCCCAGGTTGAAATCCGGCAGCTGTCCCTCGAACAGCATGGGCACCCGACTGCGAATCGAGTGCCCTTCCCACAACACCGCCCGGCCATGCTCGCCACATAGCCGCGCAAGTTCCTGCGTCAGCGCCTGGTGATAAGGCTCCCAGTAGTCGTTTATCCGCTGTTCAATTTCAGCCGCAGTGGGCGCCGTGGCGGCCTGATACAGCGGCTCGCCGTCAAACCCGATCGTCGGCACCAGCCCTGTCTCGTTCTGCCCCGGGTACAGGGCATGACCATCGGCGGGACGATTGAGGTCGACCACATAGCGCGAGGCCAGCGGCCTCAGCACGCTGGCACCCAACGCCTTCGCCAAGGGTTCGTAAAGCCGCCCCACATGCCAGTCCGTATCCGGCGAGCGGCGCGCGTACGGATGCATCCGTGCGGCGATGTCATCGGGAATGAAGCTGCCGTCATGCGGCAGGCTGATCAATAGCGGCACCGTGCCGCGCTGCAAGCTGAAAGTGTCCATGCAAGCCATTGTAGCCGTCACCGCCAGCTCACTCATTGTTCCCGATCCATCAACACCATCTCTTCAGCCGAAGTGGGATGGATGGCCACCGTGTCGTCCAGATCGCACTTGCGCACGCCCAGCTTCAGCGCCACCGCAAACCCCTGCAGCATCTCGTCCACACCCGGCCCCAGCGCATGCATGCCCACCACGCGCTCGTCATCGCCCACACAGACCAGCTTCATCATGCTTTGCTGCTGACGCCCGGCCAGCGCCCACTGCATTGGCGTGAAGCGGCTGCGATACACGCGAACCGCCGCCCCATGCCGATCACGCGCCTGCTGCTCGGTCAGCCCGACCATGCCCAGCGGTGGCTCGGCAAACACCACGCTGGGAATGTTGTCGTAGTCCAGGTGCGCCCCGGCATCACCGCCGAAAAGGCGATCGGCCAGGTAGCGGCCTGCCGCCACCGCGACCGGAGTGAGTGCCTTGCGCCCGGTCACGTCACCCACCGCGTGGATGCCTGCAATGCGGGTGTCCTGTCGATCATCGACCAGCACGTGACCCTCGTCATCCAGCGCGACGCCAAGGTCGACCAGCCCCAGTTGCTCCGTGTTCGGTACCCGGCCAACCGCCCACAACAAGGCGTCGTACGGACCGAGTGCACCGGCCATCGCATCGTCGAGCACGATGTCGTGCCCGACTCGGTACGCCGCCTGCACATCGCTGCCCATGTGCATCTGGATGCCCTGCTCCCACATCTGCCCGTCCAGCGCCTGTGCCAGTTCCGCATCGAATCCTTCGAGCAGGCGCTGATGCGCCAGCACGCTCACTTCGCAGCCCAGTGCGCGCAGCAAACCCGCGAATTCCACCGCAACGTAACCGCCGCCCACAATCGCGACCCGCGCGGGCAATGCCTGCAGCGTGAACATGTCGTCGGAAACCATGCCCAGCGAAAAACCCGGCAGGTCCAGCCTGCGCGGGCGCGCACCCGTGGCGATCACGATCTGCGACGCCTGCAGGCGCGCACCGTCGGCAAGCTCGATGCTGTCGGCGGCCACAAAGCGGCCGGCCTGGCGAATCAGCTGCACGCCAGCCTCGGCCAGACGCCGCGCGTAACCCTGATCAATCGCATCGATGTAATGCGCACGCCGCTCGGCGAAGGCAGCCCAGTCCAATCGCCCGGGCCGGGAATCGAAGCCGACCGCAAGCGCATCCTGTTGCGCCAGCGCCCACTGCGCCGCATACCACAGTGCCTTTTTCGGAACACAGCCACGATGCACACAGGTGCCTCCGAGGGCACCGGGATCAAGCAGGGCAACCCGCGCGCCATAGCGCGCAGCACGAAACGCGGTGGCCAATCCGGCAGAGCCGGCACCGAGCACGATCAGATCAGGGCGGGTCGACATGGCAGTCTCGCTTGGGATTCAGCCGAACCTGACACAGTTCGGCTGACGCCATTGTCAATGCGGCGACTACAGCTACAGGCAAAACCGGGCCGGGGCGAACGGCGCGGGGTCGATCGGCATCGAGGTGCCGGCCAACATGGCGGCCACCAGTTCGCCGGTGGCGGCGGACATGCTCACGCCGAGCATGCCGTGCGCCGTCGCCAGCAGCAGGTTGGACCAGCGTGTGCTGGGGCCGATGATCGGCACCTCATCCACGCTCATCGGTCGCCAGCCCCACCACTCTTCCAGCAGCTCGCCCCCCTCCGGCTCGCGCAAAAAGGCCGACGCGCCACGCCGCAGCGCATCCAGCCGGGCACGATTGAGGCCCTCGCGATAACCCGAAAACTCCATCGTGCTGCCCAGCCGGTAACCACCGCTCCAACTGGTCACGCAGACCGATGGCTCGCGCAAGGTCAGCGCATGTCGCGGCGCCAGCGTGGGGCGGTTGTAGGTCAGCGAATAGCCCTTGCCCGGTTGCATCGGCAAATGCAGACCCAGTTGCCTTGCCAACAGCGGTGACCAGGCACCGAGTGCCAACACGACCTGCTCGGCTGCGTACGAACCACGACTGCATTGCACGCCGCGGATGCGTGCCTGCCCGATGTCGAAACGCTCGATACGCGTGCCGCCCTCGATCACCCCACCCAGTTCCACCACGCGGCGAGCCAGTTCGGCCACGTAGCGATCCGGCCGCAACGACGCATCCTGCGGATGCAGCAGGCCACCCACCACGCCCGGTTTCAGCGCCGGCTCCATCGTCTCGACCTGTTCGCCACTCAGACGCTGAATCTCGACGCCGAGGCTCTCCAGTATCGCGTTGTGTTTCTTTTCATCCGTATTCTGCAATCGGGTCGAGCGATAGACGATCAGCGTGCCCTGTTCGGTGAATTCGCAGGCAAGTTTTTCATCACCCACGAGGTCGGCCAGCAAACGGCGCGAACGCTGCAGGATCGCCAGCCGGGCCTGGCTCGCCGCATGAAAATCACGCCAATTGCAGTGGCGCGCAAAACCAAGCAGCCAGCGCAAGCGTGGCCCATCCATGCGTGGATTGAGATACAGCGGTGCATCGGCGCGGAAGACCGAGCGCAGCGCGACACCGATCATGCCCGGCATCGCCAGCGGTGGCGCGTGGCTTGGCGTGATCGTGCCGCAATTGCCGTGCGAACTGCCACAGCCGGGCGTGCCCTGTTCCAGCACCCGCACGCTGGCGCCAGCCTTGAGCAGGTACAGCGCACAGGCCAGGCCGATGACGCCACCGCCGAGGACCAATACATCGGAATGCGAGCTTTGCATGCGCCCTAGTGTATCCATCGCCGATCCCGGCATGACGATCAAGATAATCCTTGCATCGCATGGATTACATCCGTAATATGAAGTTGAACTACGCCTGTAATCCAAATCGGAACGACTTATGCCAGACCAGCCTGCCGCCATCAGCGAAGCCGAAAGCCGGGTCATGGAAGTGCTGTGGCACCAATCGCCACAGACTTCCGAAGAAATCGTCGCACTCCTGATCGAGCCCACCGGCTGGCATGAAAAAACCATCCGGACCTTGATCAACCGCCTGCTTGGCAAGGGCGCGATCAGCGCGACAAAGGATGGCCGCCGTTACCTGTATTCGCCGCTGCTGCAGCGTGATGCCTGGCAACAACAGGAAAGCCGCAGCCTGCTCGATCGTGTATTCGGCGGCAAGGTCGCACCGCTGCTGGCGCATTTCAGCCAGCACGAAGAGCTGACGGCAAAGGATCTGGCCGAATTGCGCAAGCTGATCGACGCCATCGACAAGAAGAGGCGCTGACATGTTCACCGTGCTGCTTCAAGCCACCATCGGGCTGGCGCTGGTCTTGATCCTGCGACGGCCCATGCGTCGATTGTTCGGTGCCTCGCCGGCATTCACTTTGTGGCTATTGCCGCCCATGCTGGCGCTGCTGCCGTGCCTGCCGGCAGCGCCGTCACGCTGGCTCAGCCTGCCGGAGATGGCCGTGCTTCCGGCAACCCGAGCCCTGGTTGCGCAGATCACTCCGGCGGCATCGCCTGGCCACTGGGTTTTCCTGATTTGGGCTATCGGGGGTGCCTTGTGCCTGCTGCGACTGGCACGTCATTACCAGCAACTTCTGCGCCAGAGCCGGCCCGCGCCCGACGCGATGGTGCATGTATTGCAGGCTGACTTTCCGGGCCTTGACCCGCGTCGGCTGCGCCTGCACCCGGCCGGCCCGGCCTTGCTGTGGGGGCCATGCAGCATGCTGCTGCTACCGGCCGATTTTCTGGAACGCTTCGATCCCCGCCAGCGCCACCTCGTGCTGCAACACGAACACGCGCATCTGCATCGTGGCGACGCGCTGTGGAGCCTGCTTGGCGAACTGATGCTGGCTTTGCTGTGGTTTCACCCACTGGCATGGCTGGCACTGCCGAGGCTGCGACTGGATCAGGAACTGGCCTGCGACGAACGCGTCCTGCGCCAGCTGCCACAGGACGAAGCGGGCTATGCGCACACCTTGCTGCACAGCACCGGCGTGGATGTCGCGCCGATGTTCATCCCATGGCTGACCCAGCCACAACTGAAGGAGCGACTGACCATGATCCAGCGTCCCCGTCCCGGCACCTTGCGTCGCCACATCGGATTCATCGTCGTAGCCATGTCGATGGCCGGTGCGGTTTTCGTGGCGCAAGCCACAGTGAAACATGACGCTGGCGACGTCCACGCCACCTCCCATGTGGCAGGCATCTTGTCGCAAACCACGCCACACTATCCGGAAAGCGCCATCAAGAACAAAGAAGAAGGGACTGTCGTGCTGACCGTGCTGATCGGCGCAGATGGACAGCCACTCCGGATCGTTTCGGTCAATGCCCACGAGGTAGCGCCGGATCTGATCCAGGCTGCCAACGACACGATCATGCAGTGGCGCTTCAAGCCGGCGACCAAAAACGGCACACCGATCGAGTCCTACGCCCGCGTACCAATCACTTTCAGCCTTGACGAAAAGACGTCTCCCGCACCATCAACAACAACCGGCACCCACTTCCCCACCTCGCCCAGTATCTGAGAACTTCCCTGCAAATCATTGATTTGATAACCTCGGCCCGACTCAAGCCGAGGTTATCCGATGTATCCGGAACCCGATTTACACGCGCCTTCAACACATCGGAGGTCATCGACATCGCGCCCATGGCTGATCGGCATGATGATCCTGCTGCTGGCTGGCTGTGCCAGCGCGCCGCATCGCCATGAGCGCACCTTCAAATCCTCGCAATCCGCCCTGGCCAACCTGCCCGCGCGAGCGCCTTCGGCGGCCAGCGCCGGCGAAGCCAACGACATCCTGTTCCGCGCCATCGGCCTGGTCGGCACGCCGTACCACTGGGGCGGCAACACCCCGGCCGGCGGCTTCGATTGCAGCGGGCTGGTGGATTACATCTATCGCACCGCCGCCGGCATCACCCTGCCGCGCACGTCGCACGAGATGGCCTCGATGGATGCGCGCAAGATCCGCCGCATGACCCAACTGGCCAGCGGGGATCTGGTGTTCTTCGATATCGGCGGCAGCATCAGTCACGTCGGCGTCTACGTCGGCAAGGGCCGCTTCGTGCATGCGCCGAACAGCGGCGGCACGGTACGCCTGGACGATATCGATGGGCCGTACTGGGGCGATCATTTCGCGTACGGGAAGCGTGTGCTGGATTGACAGGCGCTGTCTCGTCGGTCATGCCATAGTGGACCATCAACGTCCGCTTCAGCTTGCGAGGAACCCCATGATCAAGTCAGCCCTGTTTCTCGCTGCCGCACTGGCCCCATCGCTCGCTCTCGCCCAGGCAACACCGGGCGGTGCGCCGATCGCGCCGAGCTTCGACGTCGCCGCCGCGCGGGCTCGCATCGACGCCAATGTCGACAAGAATTATCCGCAGCTGGACGCCCTCTACAAGGATATCCACGCGCATCCGGAACTGGGTTTCCAGGAAAACCGCACGGCGGCACTGCTTGCGGCAAAAATGCGCAAGCTCGGCTTCACCGTGACCGAGCATGTCGGCAAGACCGGCATCGTCGCGATCTACAAGAATGGCCCTGGCAAGACCATGCTCATCCGCACCGAGCTGGATGCGCTGCCGATGGAGGAGAAGACCGGCCTGCCCTGGGCCAGCCACGCCCAACAGACACTCGACGGCAAACAGACTTATGTCGCCCACAGTTGCGGTCATGACATCCACATGGCCTGGTGGGTCGGCACGGCCGAAGCGTTGCTTGCCATGAAGGACCAGTGGCACGGCACGCTGATGTTCATCGGCCAGCCTTCCGAAGAGACCGTGGGCGGCGCCAAGGCGATGTTGGCCGATGGCTTGTTCACGCGCTGGTCCAGGCCCGACTACGGCTTTGCCGCGCACGTCACCCCGGCGCCCACGGGCACGGTGACCGTGAAGGAAGGTCCGCTCACGGCAGCGTCCGACGAGATCGACATCACCTTCCATGGCCGGGGTGCGCACGGAGCGATGCCGGACAAGAGCATCGACCCGATCGTGATGGGCGCACACTTCGTGTCCGACGTGCAGTCCGTGATCAGCCGCGAGAAAGCGCCCGGAACGTTTGGCGTGGTCACCGTGGGCGCATTCCAGGCGGGCACCGTGGACAACATCATCCCGGATCACGCCGATCTCAAATTGACCTTGCGCTCGCACGATGACAAGACCCGCAAGTTGCTGATCGACGGCGTCACCCGGACCGCCCGCGCCGTGGCGGCGATGGCCGGTGCACCGGTGCCGACGATCGATCACCCGTCGGGCGCAAACGCGGTCCACAACGACATCGGCCTTGCCGATCGCGCAGCCGGGGTCTTGCAGGCAGCGCTCGGCAAGGATGCGAGCTTCGTACCCGCCTCCACGCCCGGCATCGAGGCCAGCGAAGATTTTTCGGAATTCATCGCTGCCGGCGTGCCCTCGGTGTTCTTCTGGATCGGCGGCGACGACCCGGCCATGCTTGCGAAATACAAGGCCGAGGGCAAACCGGTTCCCGTCAATCACTCGCCTTATTTCGCGCCAGTACCCGACCCCACCATCAAGCGCGGCGTCGAGACGCTCACGCTTTCGGTACTGATGGTCGCGGGAACCGCCAGCAAATAACTCCGACCGGGTGGTTGCGGGCCGATGACCTGGTCGGCCGCATTACGATTGCGGTGCCAGCCAATTCGATGGCTTCGCGCAAGCTGCGCCGGATCGCGGAGCCGCCCTACTTGATCGCCACCATCGCGCGATTGTCGCCGGACACCCGGTCGATCAATTCGTTGAATGGATCGATGCCGGCCTGATACGGCTTGCCGTCGACGACAACCGTGATCGTGCTGTCACCGTCACTGACCGGATGCTTTTCGAGATACAGAGGCTTCTCGCTCTGCTCCTGACCATCATCGGCTTTGGCGAATATGCCGATCTCGACCGGCAGATCCATCATCGCGCGAGTCTCCTTGCCATTGCCGTCGGCGTAGTACTTGGCCGCATGCACTCGCATGGTTACCGCATACTTGCCGTTCGGCAGTCTCTTCGCGGTCGCGCTCACCATCCGATCGTCGAACAGCGTGATTCTTTCAAAGAAGTCGGTGATCAGGCTCTGGTATCGCGGCCCGGCCTCGGCACGCAGATCCGCGACGAGTTGACTGGTGTCGGTGTAGGGAGCCTGCTGAAACTTCACTGTTTTCAGCCACGCCCGCAGGGCGGCATCGACATTGTCCTCGCCGAGGTAGTCCTGCAACGCGTAAAAAACCACCGAACCCTTGTCGTAGTAGATATAGGGTTGGTCATCGACCCGCGCCAGCGGCTCCTCCGCGTCGCTCTCGCCGGCACGGCCGGACAGGTAGCCGTCCAGTTCGTATTTCAGGAACTTGCGCATCGCCGTCGGGCCGTACAAATGCTTCATCACCATCAGCGCTGAGTACTGCGCCAGCGATTCATCAAGCACCTTGGCACCCTGCACTTTGGCGCCGGTTGCCTGATATCCCCACCACTGGTGCGCAACCTCGTGCGCCGTGAAATAGGTGACATAGTCAATGTCCGAGGACTTGCGCAAGTCCGCGATGAAGCCGAGCGACTCCGAGAACGGAATGGTGTTGGCGAACGACTCCGCGTATTGCCTGTAGTCGGGGAACTCCAGTACCCGCAACTGCCGGAACTGGTACGGCCCGAAATGGGCCGTGTAGTAATCCAGTGAATGCTTCATTGCCGCGAAAAATCGCTTGATGTTGTACGGGTGCTGCGGGTCGTAATAGACCGCCAACGCCACGTCGTGCCACTGATCGCGTGCGATCTTGTAGCGCGCCGACTGGAACGAGAAAAAGTCCAGGATCGGCGTGTCCTGCACATAGTGAAAATAGCGGCGTCCACCTTGCATCCATGTTTTCTGCAGATGGCCCGGCGCCACCGCAATCTGGTCGGCACTGGTCGAAAGCGTACCGTCGAAATGCACCCAGTCGGCATCGCAGGACAACGCGTTGTCCCGATGTGCCGCGGCATCTTCACGCGACGGCAGACGCGATGCCGGCCCCAGTCCGTACTTTCGTCGTGCGCTGCCGTCGGCGAGTTCGCGGTCGTGGTCGTAGCAGAAATGAGGAAACAAAAAGTTGGTGAGAAAAATGCCGTTCTGAACCACGCGCTGGCCGGTGGGCTCATTGGCAAAGCCCGGGTAGGCAAGGTGATATCTGAACCCGAACGGCATCGACGCGCCCGGCGCCAGCGGCGTCGACAACCTGTAGAGCCGGAACCCCTGCGCAAGATCCGCATGAACAACCGTGTGGGCGGCAAAGTCCAGCTCGACCTTGAACGTCTGCGTATCCGGTGTGGGCAACTGCACCAGCAGTTCGCTGATTGGCGCGGCGTGCCTGTTGACCAGGGTGTAGTGGCCGTCGATGTCCACAGTCCGCCGCGCCGGGTACATCGCCACGTCGACCTTGACGTCGATGATCCTGGGCTGCGCCATGCCCGCATACTTGCGATAGCTTTTTTCATAGTTGACGGCAAGCTGCCGGGCCTCGTCGTCACTCTGGTCGTGGTAGAACCCATGGGTGTTGTGATGGATGAACGCACCGATGGCGATGAATGCGACCAGCGATACTGCCAGCGCAACGCGCGCCGGTGCGCTGAAGCGTTGCCGCGCGATCCGCCCACGCGCACGCCAGCCGCTGGCCTCGCCGCGCACCCGACACAACACGCCCAGAACCAGCAACGCAACGGCGAATGCTCCCCAGTACGCGCGAAACCACAGATTGCCGATCCAGAAGGTGCCAAACCGGTTCATGTCCGAATACGGCGTGCCGGGCGCACTGCCGTAGCTGTACAGGTGATCGACCAGATCGAACTGCGCCAACACGGCATGGCTGATCAGGTAAGCCACCAGCAATGCGTAGCCAACGAACTTGTTGTTGGCCCACACCTGCAACACCACGGCCAGCACGGCGAACAGCAGGAAACCGGGCAGTGCCAGGCCGATGTACTGCACGTACAACCACGGTTGCACGTGGCGGTATCCACTGAACCACTGGTAGCCGATGCAGAATATCGAACCAAAAACGAGGAATGCCACGACCACTGCCGCCAGTGCCACCACTTTCGACAGCACGGGGATCCAGTCAGGCAGGGGAAATGCATCGGTCACCGCGTTTACGCGACAGCTGCGTTCGCGCCACACCAGTTCACCCGCGTAAAAGCCGATCACGATGAAGAGCAGGTAGTTGAAGCTGTTCGCCATCACCTGCGCCATCAGGTGTGTCACCGGCCAGACGCTGGTACCGAACACATCGTCGCTGACGGACAGGCGCCAGCCAAGATTCACGAACCCGATCAACAGCACGATCAGAAACGGCACCCCGTGCAGTACGCCGCGCGCGTCGAACCGGGCGAGATGGACAAATTGCACCAGACGAGCAGTCAACCCGTTGCGTTGAAGCGCCTTCGGCAACGCGAGTGCCACGGGCGTCGCGGTGCTGGCGGTCGGCACGTACGTGCGTCGCCGCAACCGGGGCACTCGTTCGCGTCCAGGCTTGAACAGGACGAACGTCGCGGCCAGCAATGCGATGCCGATCGCCAGCCACAACACGCGGTTGGCCAGCATCACGCCGGCGAGTTCCGGGATACGCAGGTTGCGGTCGGCGGCAGTCCAGTAGCGGGTGACACTCTGCAACGCACTGATGCCGAACGGACCCAACAGGGCGCCCGCGGTCTGGTGCGCGATGTTGCCGCCACCCAGGGCGATGCCGGCGATCATCCGCAATACGAAGAACGCGATCACGCCAGTCCAGGCGCCAAGTATCGAGCGCGTCAATGTCGCCAGCAGAAACACCAGCGCACCCAGCACCAACAAGTTTGGCAATACCAGTATGCCCAGCGCCCACCCGTACGCAGCCCACGGCGTGGGACCCAGCCGCGTGGCGTCCAGCCACGGCATCAGGGAGCCAAGCCACAGCCCGGTCGCCACGGCGATCAGCACCCACACGCTGACCAGCCAGCCGGCAAGGAAGCGCCCACCCAGGTAGGCGCGATGCCTGACCGGTGTCGAGAACATCAGCTCTGCGGTGCCCGCGCTGAAATCGCGCAAAGCCGCGCTACCGACGAAAACCGGCACGACGAACAGCCCGAGCGACGAGAAAATCGCGAGCATGTTGATCATCACGCAGGGCGCATTGCGGTGGATGTTGCCGATGGCACCACCCGTCGCGGTCATGTCCGAACTTGTCGCCACGAATGCCAGCGCACCCAGTGCCACCGTGATCACCCAGAACAGCGGACTCCTGACTTGCTGGCGCAGCTCGAAACAAAGGATTTCGCCGAACATGTCAGCCGGCCTTGGCGTTGGCAACGCGGTATCGCCATCCGGAACAGGCGTATTCCACCTCGGGCGACACACGTTCAAAACTCCCGCTCGGGCTTGCACCGGCCAGTACAGGGATCATCGGTGACGACCGCTGCGAGCCGCGTGGACAGCACGCCCACCACAGCCTGCCCGATGACGCCAATGCCTGCAGCAGTGCGCAGCAGGCATGGCGGCCTGCCCTCGATGCCATGGCCACCAGCCGTATCTGCCATGATGGAATGTCCGGCGAAATCGCTTGCCGTGCACGCTCCCCGGCCGGATGGATCTTCGAAAGCTGGCGAATCGTCGACATCGTCCTGGATCCATCCCTGAAAGCAATCGTGCCCGGCGAGGAACAGTGTGCCGGTGCGTTGCCGACGTTTCGCGGGCCACAGGTCACGGTGACTTCTGGCGGCCACTGCAGCAGCGAAAACAAAAACGGCGCCAATGGCGCCGCTTTTCTTCGACTTGGAAAACCTCCGATCAGTGCTCCGCACCACCCGGTGGATGAGCATGCCCGTGCTTCAACTCTTCCTCGGTGGCATCGCGCACTTCGCCGATGACCACGTCGAAATTCAGGATCTTGCCGGCCATCGGGTGATTCAGGTCGACGTCGATCGCGCTCATGCCGACCTTGTGCACGGTGACCGCGCGCTGACCACCTTCCTTCATCCGCAGCACGGTGACCATGCCCGGCTTGAGCCGATCGGCCTGCTGGAAATACTTCTTCGACATGCGCTGGATCTGGCCTTCCTGGCGCTCGCCGTAGCCATCGGCGGCGGCGACTTCCACCTGCAGCGACTCACCCGCTTCGTGTCCTTCCAGCGCAGTCTCCAGACCCGGGATCATCTGGCCGTGCCCGAGCAATACCCACAGTTGCTCGTCACGATCATGCGAGCTCTCGACCTTTTCGCCGTTCACGCTCAACGTGTAATGGAGGGAAACCACCTTGTCCTTGCCAGCTTTCATCGTGTGTCTCGCGGAATGTGCAAAACGGTGATTCTATCAGGAGCCTGTGCCGCCGAAACCGATGCCGCGCACCTCCGGCCCCAGCCATGCCAGCAAGGCCAGCAACAGCGCCACCGCGCCCATCCACGACGCCATCACCAGGGCATAGTTGCCACCGTGCTGATCGGCCAGCCACGACTGCGCGTAGGCGGTGCTGGCGGCGAGCAGGTTGCCCAGCTGGTAGGCGAAGCCCGGCAAGGTTCCACGCACCTCGTTCGGCGACAATTCGTTGAGATAGGCCGGCACCACGCCCCAGGCACCCTGCACCATCACCTGGATCAGGAACGCGCCGATGCCCAGCAGCAACAACGAGCCGCCGTAGGTCCACAACGGGATGCACGGCAGTGCCAGCAGTGCGGCAATGATCATCGCGCGGCGGCGGCCGATATGCTCGGACCAGGCACCGAATGCCAGGCCGCCGACGATCGCGCCGGCATTGAGCAGCATGGCCAGCATCGCAACCGTCCCCACCGGCAGATGCAGTTGTGCCTGCAGGAAGGTCGGGTACATGTCCTGCGAGCCGTGGCTGAACATGTTGAAGGCCATCATCAGCAGCATCATGTACAGCAGACGCTTCCATTGCCCGCGCATGGATTCCCGCACCCCCTGTCGCTGTCGGGTGGCGCGGCCCTGCTGCCATACCGGCGACTCGGGCACCTTGCTGCGCAGGTACAGCACCAGCAGCGCCGGCAGCACACCTGCAACGAACATCGCGCGCCAGCCCAGGCCCAGCACGTCGAAGACCATCCAGTAAGCGATCGCGCCCAGGAAGTAACCGCACGGGTAACCGCTCTGCAGCAGACCCGACACCAGCCCGCGCGACTTGATCGGCACGCTTTCCAGCGCCAGCGAGGCACCGATGCCCCACTCGCCGCCCATCGCGATGCCGAAGGCAAAACGCAGCACCAGCAGCACGGTCAGCGAGGGAGCAAACGCGCAGGCCAGCTCCAGCGCCGAAAACAGCAGCACATCGATCATCAGGATCGGGCGTCTGCCAAAGCGATCGGCGAGTCGACCGAACAGCAGTGCGCCGATGGGGCGCGCTGCCAGGGTCAGCATGATGGCAATGCTGACCTGGGTCTTGTGGACGTGGAAGTCGTCCGCAATGTTGCCGATCACGAACACCAGCAGGAAGAAATCGAAAGCATCCAGGGTCCAGCCCAGAAAGCTGGCCAGCACGGTGTGTCGCTGGCTGGAATCAAGTTCGCGCAGGGGAGCAAGCCATGACATGGGTGAGTTCCAGGCCGCGGCGGGTGGGCGACCGTGGATACGGTATGCATCAAGTGTGCGCTGCGTGCAACTTCGGCACAGCAACCGTGGACGGCGGGATGCTAGGCTGACTGTACTGCCGGCAGACAGGATGTGGATGGACCATCGCTCACGCCAGGATATCGCCAACCGTTACGACGGCCATCTGCAACGCTGCTATGTCCGCTGCAAGTTGGCCATCGACCCGGTGTATTCCGCCGCCAGCGCCGTGCTCGCCGGCAGTTCACTGCCGCTGCTCGACATCGGCTGCGGCATCGGCCTGCTGGGTCAGTTCCTGCACCAGCAAGGGCATGCGGCAGCCTACCTCGGGCTTGACCACGATCCACGCAAGATCACCGCCGGCCAGCGCGCCGTGCAGCGTGCCGGGCTGGAAACACGGCTCGACCTGCGTTGCGTCGACGCCCATAACCTTCCCGCGTTGCAAGGCCACGTAGCCCTGCTGGACATGCTGCACTACCTGCCGGCCACAACCCAGCCCGGCTTGCTGCAGGAAGCAACCCGGCACCTGGCACCACAAGGTCGACTGATCATCCGCAATGTGCTGCGCGAGTCCAGCTGGCGCTTCCATGCCACCCGGGTCGAAGAATTTTTCCTGCACGCCTCGGGCTGGATCCGTGGTGGGCCGCAACACTATCCCAGCGCCGACGAATTGCGCGAAACACTGCAAAATGCAGGCCTGGCCGTGCATATCGCGCCATTGCACGGGCGCACGCCGTTCAACAGCTACCTCATCGTCGCGCAGCGGCTTGGCTGAATCGACAACAGGCCTGCGGCGAAAATTCTGCGCAGCGGCAAGAATTGCGCTATACTGGGCGGCGCAGTCATCTCCTTTGACCGCTTGGCGACCCTCGCCGCCCCTTTCCCTAATCTGCAACACGGTATGAACACTCCGGGTTGCTCAGGAGTGTTACATGTCTTTTGATTCGCTGGGCCTTGCGCCCGCGTTGTTGCGTGCGCTTGCCGATTACGGCTACACCCAGCCCACCCCGATCCAGGCCGCCGCGATTCCTGCCGCACTGGAAGGCCACGACCTGCTTGCCGCCGCCCAGACCGGCACCGGCAAGACCGCGGCGTTCGCACTGCCGCTGCTGCAGAAGCTGTCGACCAGCGGCCAGACCATGACCCGCCGTCCGCGCGCGCTCATTCTCACCCCGACCCGCGAGCTTGCCGCCCAGGTGCATGAAAACCTGCGCGACTACAGCAAGCACATGCAGGTCAGCAGCACCACCATCTTCGGTGGCGTCAGCATGGGCCCGCAGATCAATGCACTGCGCCGCGGCGTCGACATCGTCATCGCCACCCCCGGCCGGCTGATCGACCACATGCAGCAGCGCACGCTGGATCTGTCCGCGGTGGAAACGCTGATCCTGGACGAAGCCGATCGCATGCTCGACATGGGTTTCCTGCCGGCCCTGAAGCGGATTCTCCAGACGGTGCCGAAGAAGCGCCAGACATTGTTGTTCTCGGCCACCTTCGCACCGGCGATCAAGACGCTGGCGATGGAGTTCATGCACAACCCGAAGGAAATCTCGGTGTCGGCACCGAACACCGTCACTACCCTAGTCAGCCATCAGGTGCATCCGGTCGATGCCGCCCGCAAGCGCGACCTGCTGCTGCATGTGCTGTCGCAGGACAGCCGTCGGCAGTCGCTCGTGTTCAGCCGCACCAAGCATGGTGCCGACAAACTGGTGACGTTCCTCAACGCCTCGGGCCTGCGCACGGCCGCGATTCACGGCAACAAGAGCCAGAACGCACGCACCCGCGCGCTGAGCGATTTCAAGACCAGCCGCGTCACCGTGCTGGTCGCCACCGACATCGCCGCGCGCGGCATCGACATCGAACAGTTGCCGATGGTGATCAACTTCGACCTGCCTTCGGTGGCCGAGGACTACGTGCATCGCATCGGCCGCACCGGTCGCGCCGGCATGGAAGGTCTCGCCCTGTCCCTGGTCAGCCATGACGAGAGCGGCCTGCTGCACGACATCCGCAAGCTGCTCAAGCAGGACATCGCGATTACACCGGTGGCCGGCTACGAGCCGTCCGCACCGCTGCGACTGGATGCCGGCGCGCCGCGGCCGAAACAAGGTGGCGGTGGCCAGCGTCAGTCGTCGCGCCAGGGCAAGCCGTTCAACTCGCCACGGCCGAATGGATCATCCTCGCAAGGCCGCGGTGAACATGCCGCCGGCAACCAGCGTCGCCGTTCGAGCCACCGCCCCGCCGCCAAGGCCTGATCGGCTCGGGCAGGCGACGGCAGAAAACTGTTGGAGCGGCCTCAGCCGCGATGCTTCTGGCCATGGCACCGAAGCAAGAGCATCGCGGCTGAAGCCGCTCCAGCATAAGGTCTACACGAGCTGCGATGGCAGGCCCAGGGCGCTCGCATGATGGCGCAGATGGTCGTCGATGAAGCTGGCGACAAACCAGTAGCTGTGGTCGTAGCCGGCGTGTCGACGCAGCAACAGCGATTGACCAGCCACGGCACAAGCCTGTTCGAACAGCTCCGGTTTGAGCTGAGCTTCCAGAAACTGGTCGGCCTCGCCCTGGTCGACCAGGATGGTGCCGGGAAAGGTCTGCGTTTTCACCAGCTCACAGGCGTCGCAAGCAGCCCAGTCAGCAGGATCGTCGCCGAGATAACGCGGCAGTGCCTTGCGTCCCCACGGCACCCGGGTGGGCGCCACGATCGGCGCGAACGCGGAGACCGAGCGGTAGCGCCGCGGATGTTTCAAGGCAATCGTCAACGCGCCATGCCCACCCATCGAATGACCACAAATACCGCTGCGGGAAACGTCTGCCGGAAACCGCGATGCGATCAAGCCGGGCAACTCGTCGACGACATAGCTGTGCATGCGGAAACGGCTCGACCAGGGCGCAACCGTGGCATCGACGTAGAACCCTGCCCCTTCGCCGAACTCCCAGTCGCCGGTGGCACCTTCGAAACCGGTGGCTCGCGGGCTGGTGTCGGGCATCACCAGGATCAGCCCCAGCTCGGCGGCCAGGCGCTGGGCACCGGCCTTGATCGTGGCGGTTTCCTCGCTGCAGGTCAGTCCGGCCAGGAAGTACAGCACCGGGCAGCGCTGACTCGCCGCCTGTGGCGGCTGGTACAGCGCAAAACGCATCGCACCGCCGCAAGCGGTCGACGGGTGCCGGTAGTAGCCCTGCACGCCACCATGCAGGCGTTGTTCGGAAAGTGTCTCGAGCATGTCCATCACCTTCGGCTGTCTGCTCAAGCATAGCGGCAGCGACACCGTTCACCCCGCCCAGGCCATAACGGCGACGGCGGACCCCACACGCTGGTAGAATGCGCGCCTTGCGCGCCGTGATCCGGCACCGCTCTCCGTTCCCGAGGTTCCCCCATGTCTTCCCCTGCTTCCGACAACGCCCCGGTTTCGTCCGGCTTTGGCGCACTCGCGCTGCATCCCGACGTCCTGCGCGCGCTCACCGATGTCGGCTACGAGTCGCCGTCGCCGATCCAGGCCGCCACCATCCCGCCGCTGATGGAAGGGCGCGATGTGCTGGGCCAGGCGCAGACCGGCACCGGCAAGACCGCCGCCTTTGCCTTGCCGATTCTTTCGCGACTGGACCTGAAGCCCGGCAAGCCGCAGGCACTGGTGCTGGCACCCACGCGCGAGCTGGCCATCCAGGTGGCCGAAGCGTTCCAGAAATACGCCACCCACATGCGCGGCCTGCAGGTGTTGCCGATCTATGGCGGCCAGAGCTACGGCCCGCAACTGCACTCGCTCAAGCGCGGCGTGCACGTCGTGGTCGGCACGCCCGGTCGGGTCATCGATCACCTGGACAAGGGCACGCTGGATCTTTCCGAGCTGAAATACCTGGTGCTCGACGAAGCCGACGAAATGCTGCGCATGGGCTTCATCGACGATGTCGAGAAGGTGCTGCAGGCGACCCCGCCGCAGCGCCAGGTGGCGCTGTTCTCGGCGACCATGCCCACGGTGATCCGCAAGATCGCCCAACGCCATCTGAAGGACCCGGTCGAGGTCACCATCAAGTCCTCGACCACCACCGCGGCGAACATCCACCAGCGTTACTGGTTCGTCAGCGGCATGCACAAGCTCGACGCGCTGACCCGCATCCTCGAAGCCGAGCCGTTCGACGCGATGATCATCTTCGCGCGAACCAAGCAGGCCACCGAGGAACTGGCCGGCAAGCTGCAGGCGCGCGGCCTGGCCGCCGCCGCGATCAACGGCGACATCGCCCAGCCGCAGCGCGAGCGGGTGATCCAGCAACTGAAGGACGGCAAGCTCGACATCCTGGTCGCGACCGACGTCGCCGCCCGCGGCCTCGACGTGGAACGGATCAGCCACGTGTTCAACTACGACATTCCGTACGACACCGAGAGCTACGTGCACCGCATCGGCCGCACCGGCCGCGCCGGTCGCAGCGGCGAGGCGATCCTGTTCGTCAGCCCGCGCGAGCGCGGCATGCTGGGCGCGATCGAGCGCGCCACGCGCCAGCCGATCGAGCAGATGCAACTGCCGTCGGTCGAGGTGGTCAACGATGTGCGCATCGGCAAGTTCAAGCAGCGTATCAGCGACACGCTGGCGCAGGGCAGCCTCGGCGAATTCCAGAAACTGATCGAGCAGTACGAGCAGGAGCACAACGTGCCGGCGATCGAAATCGCCGCCGCGCTGGCGCGCATCGCCCAGGGCGACCAGCCGCTGCTGCTGGCACCGCCGCCGAAGCGTGAGAAATACGAGCCGGCAAGCCGCGACCGCAACGACCGTGCACCACGTGAACGCAGCAACGAGCGACGCCCACCACAGGCGCGCGACGCCGCCGCCGGCCATCCGCCGGCACGCGAGTCAAGGCCCGCCGAACACCGGTCACGCGAGCAAGGCGCGCACGAAAATTCTCCGCCGCGCGAATTCGGCCAGCGCCCGGTGCGCGCGCATGCCACCGAGGAAGGCAAGCGCACCTACCGCATCGAAGTCGGCCACGAGCATGGCGTCAAGCCGGGCAATATCGTCGGTGCGATCGCCAATGAAGCCGGCCTGGACAGCCAGTTCATCGGTCGGCTCAGCATCCGCGACCACTACACCCTGATCGACCTGCCCGACGGCATGCCCAAGGAAGTGTTCGAGCACCTGAAGAAAGTCTGGGTGGTGCAGCAGCAGCTGCGCATCCACGAATGGGACGGCAGCGACACCGGCACCAGTGCACCGCCGGCACACAAGCCGGGTGGCTTCAGGAAGCCCGGCGGATTCAAGCCCGGCGGCCCGAAACCCGGTGGCCACAAGCCCGCTGGTTTCAAGCCCCGGCAAGGTGGCGGAAAACCGCCGCACAAGTAATCTGCCAGCCGCCGGCTCCAGTCGCCCGAGGGTATCGGTCGAGCGACCGTCGGGTTCTGGCAGGGCTTGATGGCGTGGAACGGGTGCCCCACTTCGTGCTCCATCCCTGCTGCGAATGACATCATGACCCGCCTGCCCAGCCTGTATATCTCGCACGGTTCGCCGATGACCGCGCTGGAACCCGGACTGACCGGCCAGCGGCTGGCCGAGCTGGCCGCGGTGCTGCCACGACCACAGGCGGTCGTCATTGCCAGCGCCCACTGGCTGTCACGCCAGCCGCAGGTCGGCCAGGCAACCGCACCCGAGACCATCCACGACTTCGGCGGCTTCCCGGCTGCCCTGTATCAACTGCGCTATTCGGCACCGGGTGCTCCCGCACTGGCCGGGCGCGTGCAGGACCTGCTGGATCAATCCGGGCTGGCAGCATCGTTGCATCCCGATCGCGGCCTCGATCATGGCGCCTGGGTACCGCTGCGATTGCTGTATCCGGCGGCGGACATTCCGGTCGTGCCGATTTCGATTCAACCGGCACTTGGCCCCATCCATCATTACGCGCTGGGACAAGCACTGGCACCGCTACGCGCCCAGGGCGTGCTGGTGATCGGCTCGGGCAGCATCACTCACAACCTGCATGATCTGCGCGTCGGCTACAGCGATGAACGGCAGGCTCCGTACGTAAAGCCATTCATCCAGTGGATCGAGCAGAAACTCGCCGCCGGCGATATCGATGCGCTGCTCGACTATCGCCGACAGGCACCGTTTGCCGAACGCGCGCACCCCACCGACGAGCACTTGCTGCCGTTGTTCGTGGCGCTGGGTGCCGCCGGTGCCGATGGCCGCGCGCAGCGGATCGACGCAGGCATCGACCTGGGCTTGCTGGCGATGGACATTTACCGGTTCGATTGAGAGGGATCGTGCCGACGACCCAGCTCCAGACCGGTCAGGCAGATACTGCCACGCCGATGCTGCCCGTCATGGCTGCCACATCGAAGGCCCTCAGGGCTTGGGCTTGGGCTTGCGTGGATTGCTCCTGGTTTTCGTGGCAGTGGCGTGCCTGCTCTTCCTGGCCGCAGGTGATGTCCGCTTCTCGATAACCGGTGCCTCGACATAACCCACCAGTTTTTGCCGCAACTGCATGATGTCGCCGATGCGCTCGAACATGCCGCCCTGCTCGCGACTCACCGCGCCGATCAACAGACTCAACAGGCTGGTGGCTGCGGTGGTGTTATGCCACGGCCGATCCATCTCGGCCGGAAGCATCAGCACGTGCTCGGTGAGCTGGCGCGCCCAGTAACACTGGTTGTCGGTGATGATGATCAGCGGAATGCCACGCGCCACCGATTCCTCGGCCATGAAACGAAAATGTCGCGAGTAGCGCCGGAAGTCGATAAGCAGCACGCAGCTCTTTTCGGTGGAATCCAGCAAGGTGTCTGCATAAGCGCCATCCAGACCTTCGTCGAACCTCGTGCGTGGCTTGATCGGTTGCAACTGGCTGGCAAAGCCCAGGCCGAGGAAGCGGCCTTGATGGAAGCTGGCGACCGACACACGGTCGGCGTCCACCAACAATCTGACTATGGCCTTCCATTCCGCGGTATGGATCAGGGCATGGGCCGCCGTGATACCGCGGATTTCGGCCAGCAGGCTCTCGGACATCGTCGACGAATCGCCTGGCTGATCCTGATTTCGATACATTCGCAGCCAGGCCGCGTCATCGCGCAACTCCTCCTTCAACTCATTGAGGCCGGCGTAGCCCAGATTGCGCAGGAAACGACCCACCGTCATCGAACTCACGCCCACGTGGCGCCCCAGCGAAATGGCGGTCTCGAACAGAATGGCGCGGGGGTTGCACAAAAGATAGGTGGCGATCTTCTGCTCGGACGTGGTGAACGACTCCCAGCTGTCCTTCAGTTTTTTCTGCAGATCCTTGATCATCGGCATTTGCTCAGTGGGCCAGCATCGTGGAGGCATGGGCAGCAACTTTCCCAACTTGCCCCAGCTCGCGGTGGCGAAGGCCGAGCATATACAAAAGCACGGCGGAAAGGCCCGCGATCACGCCGATCAGCACAAAGAACATGCCGTGGTTCATCCGGCTCCACAAGGTACCAAGCACACCCGCGAAAAGATTGCCGAAGAAGCCGGCGAAGAACCAGGTCGCGATGCTGGTGGCACGAAACCCGTCCGGCGCCATCCTGCCGAACAACGCCAGCCCGGTGGGCAGGATGTACAGCTCGCCGATGGTGAACAGCACGAACCAGGCCGCCAGC
>DATMTH010000229.1:0-2292 GCA_035564915.1 Rhodanobacter sp. | reverse complement strand
CTGGCCCAGCGTGTCGATCAATGCGTCGTCGTCGCGGTGCGCAAGGTTGTAGTGGTTCTGCACGCAGGCCACTTTGGCGATGCGCTGCGCTTCGGCCACCTGGGTTGGCGTGACGTTGCTCAGGCCAAGCTGCCGGATCAGGCCCTGCTGCTGAAGCTTGGCCAATACCGTGAAGCGTTCCTCGATCGATTCCTCGCTGGGTTCGTGGATGTTTCCCATGATGCGCAGGTTCACCACGTCGAGCACGTCGACGCCGAGGTTGCGCAGGTTGTCGTGCACCGCCTGTGTCAACTCGGCCGGGCTTTGTGCCGCATTCCACGACGCATCGGCACCGCGCGTGGCGCCCACCTTGGTCACGATCACCAGCTCGTCCGCATACGGATGCAGGGCCTCGCGGATCAGCTGGTTGGTTACGTGGGGACCGTAGAAGTCGCTGGTGTCGATGTGGTTCACGCCCGAGGCCACGGCCTCACGCAGCACGGCCAGCGCGGTGGCATGGTCTTTCGGCGGCCCGAACACGCCGGGCCCGGCGAGCTGCATCGCGCCGTAGCCCATGCGGGTCACCCGGCGATCGCCCAGGGAAAAGCTTCCGGATTTCGTGAGATCAGTCATGGTGATTCCAGTGTGGGGAACATCGAAAAACCTCCCAATTTGCGTCATCCCGGCGAAGGACAGGATGACGAGCAAATAAAACGGTTACTCGAGGTTCTCTGAAGGGGAAGGGCGGAACAGGTGCAGCGCCACTATAGGCATTGACCGCCTGCACGATAATCCGCTCAAATCGGCACGGGCTGTACGGAAATTCGAACAATGGCAACCGATCTTCAGGAGCTTTTCGCCTTCCTCGCCGTGGTGCAGGCAGGCGGCTTTCGCGAAGCGGCGCGCAAGAGTGGCAGTTCTGCGTCGAGCCTGAGCGAAGCCGTGCGCCGGCTGGAAACGCGTCTTGGGGTGCGCTTGCTCAACCGCAGCACCCGCAGTGTGGTGCCGACCGAGGCCGGCACTCGTCTGGCCGAACGCCTGGTGCCTGCGCTCGGCGAAGTGGATGCCGCGCTGGATGTGGTCAGCGGCTTTCGCGACCGGCCGGCCGGAACCCTGAGGCTCAACGTACCCACGGTGGCGGCCCGGTTGGTGCTTCCTGGCATCGTCACGCCATTCCTCAAGGCCTATCCCGATATCCGGCTGGAAGTGATTGCGGAAGACAGCTTCGTCGACATGCTGGCGTCGGGCTGCGACGCCGGTATTCGTTACGACGAGCGGCTGGAGCAGGACATGATCGCCGTGCCTATCGGCCCGCGCTTCCAGCGCATTGCTACCGCTGCCGCACCAGCCTATCTCGATGCGCGAGGCCGGCCGGAACATCCGCGCGACTTGCTTGACCACGCTTGCCTGCGCGGGCAGTTTCCCAGCGGGTCCATTCCCACTTGGGAATTCGAGCGCGATGGCAAGGTGCTGCAAGTCGATCCCAGCGGACCGTTATTGGTGCGTATTGGCGCGGCGGTGGATCTCGCCGTTGCAGCTGCCATGGATGGCCTCGGCATCATCCATCTGTTCGAAGAATGGTTGCGACCGCACTTCGACAGCGGCGCGCTGGAACCCGTGCTGGAACCGTGGTGGCAGACGTTCTCGGGCCCGTTCCTCTATTACCCGGGCCGTCGGCATCTTCCGTCGCCGCTGCGGGCCTTTATCGATTTCATCCGATCGCGCTGAAATTTCCTTCGCGGCATGCATGTGAAATCGTCACTGTGCTCGCCATCCCGGCGCAGGCCGGGATTCCGTGGCGACCACGCCTGCTCGGGGCACACCCTCACCGGGTGACCGGATTCGCTTGTCGAAAAGTGCCTCTACCCGGCGCCGTCACGAGGAGCAAGGCCATGCTGTAGCCTTGCCGCCGCGCATTCATGCAGCGCACGGTGCGATTGCGCGACACTTCATTTCTTTGCCCCCACAAGGCGCACGACCTTGCCCCACTTGTTCGTAAATCGGCGCCTGCAACGGCTGTTGGCCGCGGCCGGCTGCATGCTGGCGATCCCTGCCATGGCGAAAACGCCCCCGGGTTTCGCTGGCCCGCTCACCGTCCACCTGCGCAGCGACCGCATGACGCTGCGCATGGCCAAGGCGCCGCAGCTTTATCTTGCGGGCACGATCGATGCTGGCGCGGTAGCGCAGGTGCAGCAACTGTTGCAGTCGGGGCGCTTGTCGCCGGGGACGGATGTCTATCTGGATTCGTCCCATGGCGATGTCGCCTCGGGCATGGCGTTGGGCAAGCTGTTCCGGAATGCCCGCTTCAACACC
>DATMTH010000228.1:0-4998 GCA_035564915.1 Rhodanobacter sp. | reverse complement strand
CGCAACGCCGCCAGCAGCGCCCAGCCGTCCATGCCGGCCATGTACTGGTCGGTGATTACCATGGCGGGGCATTCTTCCTCGACGATCCGCAAGGCCTCTTCGCCGCTGCCGGCCGGGAAGCTGGCGAAACCGTAGCTGTCGAGCAGGTCGCAGAGCATGTCGCGGTTCTGGGGCTGGTCGTCGACCACCACGACGACCTGGCCGCCGCCATCGAGGCTGGCGTCCATGGGGTCGTCGTCGAGGAGACCGGAACCCACCTCGGACTCGATGGCCATGTCGAAGTCCGTCGCGAAGAAGAACTCGCTGCCGCCGCTTTCCAGCCGACGCGCCTGCAGCCGGGAGCGCATGCGCCCCAGCCAGTGCGCCACGATGGACAGGCCCAGGCCCTTGCCTTCGCGGTTTTCGGCATTGCTGCCGCGGACGAACGGCTTCAGCAGCGATTCGATCTTTTCGGCCCCGATGCCGATGCCGTTGTCGCGGATGGTGAAGCGCAGGCGGATGCGCCCGGCACCGCCCTGCCCTGCGGTGACCTCGAACTCGACCTGGCCCTGGTGCGTGAATTTGGCGGCATTGCCGAGCAGGTTAAGCAGCACCTGCCGCAAGCGGCGGAAATCGGCCTTGACCAGCATCGGCAGGTTGTCGTCGAAGCGGTGGACGAACCGATTCCCACCGCGCTCCGCCATCAGCGTGGCCTGCGAAACGATCTCGGCAAGGAAGGCATGCAGGTAGCCCGGCGCTTCCGCCAGCTCGGCGCTGGCGTGCTCGTCCTGCGCGAATTCCAGCAAGTCGTCGATCAGGCCGATCTGCTGCCAGATGCTTTGCTCGATGATGCGTGGATAATCGCGCTTGGCGTCGCCGGCGCGCCACCGGTTCACGCATTCGATGACGTTGGCCAGCGGCGAGCGCAGATCGTGGCTGATCCTCGCGAGCAGGTCGTTGCGCACGTGCAGCGCCAGCTTGAGCTGTGCGGTGCGCCGATCCACCGTTTGCTCGAGTTGCCGGTTTCTGGCGATCAGGGCGGCGCTGCGCCAACGCCATGCCAACGCCATGCCTGCGCCAATCAGCAGGGGCAGTGCCAGCAACGGTGCCCAAGGCGAACGCCACCATGGTGCGGTCAAGCTGAATGTCCATGTCGCCGTCGCCGACGTGGCCCCATGGTTCACGTCCACCGCTTGCACCTCGAAACGGTACGTGCCGGCGGCGGCCAACTGGTAGGCCACGGTACGCTCGCTGGTCTCTCGCCAGCCTTTGTCGATGCCCTCGAGCCGGTAACGATAGCGCACGGGGTCGCCCGTGCTGTTGCCGATCACGGCCAGATGCAAGGTGGCGACCTTGCCATGGCCGAATGGCACCACGGGGTCGGGGAGAAGGTCGCTGCCGTCGTAATCCGCCGCGATCACCCTGGCCTGCCAGGCGGGCGGAACAAGTAGCCGGACGGGATGGAGCAGATGCGACAGGCCGGTCTTCGTGGCGATCCAGACGGAGCCATCGTCGTCTGCATGGAAGGCAAGGTTGCCCGACTCGTCCAGCAGCAACCCGTCCCGGGATGTGAGGCGCGACCAGTGGGTGCCGTCGAAAACACCCACGCCCTCGGCATTGCCGGCCCACAGCCATCCGCGTTTGTCGGTTTCGAGGAAATCCAGCCGCGTGCCCACCCGGATGACATCGTTGGCCGGGTACATGAGCAACTCGTCGGACATGCTTATCTGCGACACCAGCAATTGGGCATCCAGGGTTCCAATCCACAATCTCCCGTCAGGGGTAATGGCAATGCGTTCAGGCGTGACCGGCGCGCTCTGGCGAGTGCCCGCCTTGCCCGCAAGGAACATCAAGACGTGTTCCCACTGCCCGTCGTAGCGGTAAAGGCCTGTATTGCAGGCCGCCCATATGTGACCGGCATTGTCTTCGACGGCGTCGGAGCAACTGGTTCCCAACTGGAACTGGCCGGTGTGCTTCACCACTGCACTGTCCGGATCCAGGGAGTCGACGCCGCCCTGGGTATAGATCCAGAACTCGCCTGTGCGACCAACCAGGACGCCACGGATGTAGTTCCTGAGGACGGCCACCGTGGTCGGGTGGTTGGCCCCTGGCTGCAGCCGCGTGATCCGACCGTCGAAATGAAAATCCCACACGGAGCCATCCCGTGCGATGCGTTCGATGTGCGCCTTGCCAGGCGGCAGCGAAGTCAGGGGCCAGCGCTGATCGCGCTGGTCGCCTGCGGTGGACAGCAGGCTGCTGTCGTCCGGGGTCCAGAGCGTGAGCGCGTCGATGCGATGCAGCGCCGCGTACCCGGGGTGGTTCCATCCAGGCCATGAGCTCCAGTTCTCGACGGCATTGCGCGCCGTCCAATGCAGCACGCCCCAGCCGGGATTGCCCAGCCACAGGCTGCCGTCGCTGTCGGCAAGCACGGTCGATACCGGCAGGATGGGCTGAGGCATGATGGCCTGCCGGTTGTCGTAGACCTTCCAGTCGCCGCCTTCGAGGCGCAGCAGGCCGGTCATCGTACCAACGACGATGTTGCCACGGGCATCCTGCGCCAGCAGCCCGCCGGCTCCGGTGACCCACGTTTGTCCATCGGGCAGGTGTTGCTCGACGAAAGCCGGCGCGCCGGCCGTCCGGTGCAGCAGCGTGCGCTGGCCCTGCACCCACAGGCTGCCATCGCGCGCTGGCAGGATGTCCTGCCATGCCTCCGCGGGCACACCTTCGCGGGTTCCGTAATGGCGGGTCTGCCCTTGCCGGAACCGGCACAGTTCGTCGCCACAACTGAACCAGATGGCATCCCCTTGCACGGCCACGATACCGACCCGGTCCAGCGATGGATCTTGCGCACGCTGCTGCGGCGAGAAGAGCGGCCGCACGGTCCAGTTGTCGCCGGCCTTCCTTGCCACGACCAGCAGGTGGTGCCCGCTGACTGTCAGCAGCTCGCCATTGGCCTGCGCCGTCAGCGTCTGGCCATGGTCGGCAAGCAGCGGTCGCCCTGCGGGCTCGACGGCGGCGAAGCGGCCCTGGTGTCGCACCTGCATACCGGCCTGCGTGGCGACCCAGAGATCGCCGGCGCCGTCCTCGGCCATACCGACGACCCCGGAAGGCTTGAACCCCTGCGTGCTGTCCGTGCGCAGGAAACCCACACCATCGAACGCATACAGGCCTGCGTTCGTGCCGACCCACACCAGCCCATCGCGATCCTGATGAAGGACACGGATGTCCTGTCGATCCAGGCCAACGTCGTGGCCAAGTATGGCGATGGGCAATTCCACGGCCATTGCCATGAACGCCGCCAGCAGGCCACCCAGCAGCACCGCTGCCGATGCGATGGCGCGCCATTGCCCAAACCGCCCGGACAAGGGGAAAAGGCGTCGCATCGCTATAGTCGAACCTGCTCGAAATACACGGCCTACCCCTTCGCGCAACCGGCATGGGGAATCGAGGTTTCTCCCGTTTTCAGGCCTCCGGCCGCATGTACGGGAACAGCAGCCACCACCTTCAACTCGCTAGACGAGAACGCGGCCGCGCGGCGCGCGCGGCAAGGCGCTTGCCCAGCGAACCGGGGTGATCCTGGGCGATGATCGCAAACCACATGGGCAAGGCTCCGTTGCAGGTCGGATCCGCGATTTTACCCGACTGTGCTGCCGCTCATGCGCTCCACCCCCTTGAAGCGGCCGCGGCAATGCCCAGTTTGCGTGGGGTCAACAACGACGCGACGGGGAGAGCGCTACATGTGGACGATGTTCGTGGGCGGCATTGCCGCGCTGCTGAATCAGCTGGCGGCATGGATGGACGGCAGCTACGGCCTCGCGGTGATTGCGCTCGCGCTGGCGGTGCGGCTGGTGATGCTGCCGATGACGCTGCACGCCGCCGAGCAGGGCTGGCTGCGCCAGCGCAAGCTGGCGGCGCTGAAACCGCAACTGGAACGCCTGCGCGAGCACCACGCGAAGGACCCCGCGGCGCATGCCGTCGCCATGCAGTCCCTGTACCGCGAGCACGGCATCGCCAGCGGACTCGGCAGCGGCTTGCTCACCACACTGGTGCAGGCGCCGATGAGCGCGGGCATCTACGCGGCGATCCGCCAGGGCGTGGCCAGTGTGGGTTCCTTCCTGTGGATACCGAAACTGGCGCGGCCCGACCTGTGGCTGGCGCTGCTGGTGGCGACCGTGAGCATGGCCGCGATGCTGTTCAACCCCATGCTGCCCGAGCAGGTACGCACCCTGCTGCACTGGCTGCCGGTGGCGATCTCGTTCTTCATGGTGTGGCACGTGGCCGCCGGGCTGGGGCTGTACTGGCTGGGCTCGGGCAGCGTGACCGTGCTGCAGAACCTGCTGCTGCGGCGGCGCGTCCGTCGACTACCTGTCTAAAAAGCGACTCTGCCCTCCCCCCACTCTGTGGGCGATGATCGCAAACCACATGGGCAAGGCTCCGTTGCAAGGCGAGTCGGCAATTTCACCTGACTATGCCGGCAGTCATACGCTTCCTACACTTCGAACGCTGCACAGACCACGCCTCGCATTGCTTCACGCGGCACAGCTCATGGCCTTGAAAATGGGGTGCTCGGGAAAAAGTCGAGTGAAAAACTGGGGTGGATAGAACGCCCCGGCTTTCTTGCGCAAATGGGCCAACGACATCGCCTTTTCAAAGCGAGTGGTTTCGTCCAACACAAGGACGACAGCCTGCTCTGATTCGCCGTAGTAGGCAGAGAACTCCTGCTTCGTGACCCCGGTATCCTTGCCAAATCGCCGCCAAACACTTGCCGGCGTGGTCGAGAGGACCTCGCTGACCGTAGCCTTTCCAACCACCGAACCAACGGGCAGTTTGGCGTAGATCCAGACGGTTGTGCCGGCATCAACGTTCATCGCGCGCTTGCGCAGCTCGACCCGCTTGCGCCCGGACAGAATGTTTTCGGCATGACGCGGCTCCAGAGAGATCAATATGTGCTGAGCGTTAGTCACTGGAAAACCCTTCAAGAAGGATGCGGGTGAGTTGATCGGAAGTAATGGGATTGGT
>DATMTH010000227.1:0-18516 GCA_035564915.1 Rhodanobacter sp. | reverse complement strand
GGCCGCTTTTGTCATGCAACCGCGACGATGGAGCTTACTTCACGCCGAACTTGTAATTAGCCTCGACGAACATGGCGCGGCCTGCAACGCTGTAGTTCTGGCCGTTGTAGGGCGAACCGGTCGAACCGGGATAGCTGGCATCGAACGGAGGCATCTTGTTGAGCACATTGTTGACCAGCAGCGACAGGCCCAGTGCCGGCATCGGCTTGTAGGTGACGCTGGCGTTGTACACCGTCCACGCCGGCAGCTTGCCGGTGCGCGCCGTGGTGTAGTTGTCCACTGCCGAAGCCAGGTAGTTCGGCGTGCGGCCGAAACGATTCACGTAAATCGTCGTGGACCATTGGTCACGGATCCAATTCAACGAGAGATTGGTCTTCGTCTTGAAGTCGGTAGCCCAACCCGGATGACGATTGATGTCCAGTACCGGATCTTCCGGGTACTGCTGGTAGGTATGGGTGAGCACGTCGCTGTAGGACAGGTTCACACCGATCTGACCAGCCGCGCCGATGTCCTGAACATAGCTGGCGTTGGCGGTGATCGCATTGACCTTCTCGTTGGAAACGTTGACCTTCGGCGTGAAGATCTGCTTGATGTCACCAAGCAGTGCCGGGTTGGTCGAGGTACCGCGGGTGATCTTGTCGTAGGCGTCAACGCAGGTTGCCGAACTCATGTCCAGCGTGCCGACATCGCACAGATACTGGGTGTTGGACAAGCCACTCGCGCTTTGCTGCGAAACCTCGTTGCTGATGTCCCAGTGCAGGTAATCCGCACTGAACGACAACCTTGGCAGCGGTGCCCAGACGAAGCCGTAGCTCCAGACCTTGGCAGTAATCGGCTGCAAGTCGGTGCTACCCGACTGCTGGCCGAAGAACTGCACCGAGTTGTACTTGGATGGGCAGTTGTCGAGGTTGGCGCCGCTGAAGCCCAGGCGGGCGCAGTTGGCGTAGTCGGTGACGTTGCTGTAATAGCCGCTCAGACCCTGGAACTGGTCGGCGAGGGTCGGGATCTTGAATGCGGTGCCATAACGTCCACGCAGCAGCAACGACTCGAACGGACGATATTCGAGGGCCAGGTTGTAGGTCTTGTGGCTGATGGTGTCCGGGCCGACGTTGAAACGGTCATAACGACCGGAGACATCGAGCGTCAGCTGGCTAAGCAGCGGCACCTTCAACTCCGCCGTGGTGGCGAAGCGTGAACGATGACCGCCGCCAACCACGGAGGTGGTGCCCCAGATGCCACCGTTGAGCAGGCGCGGATCCGGAGAATAATCCCAACCCTGATTGCCGCCCTCGACCACCACGGCAAGACCCGCGTCGCCAGCGGGAAGGGTGAACAGCGAGGCATTGGTCAACTGGCCGCGAAGCATGTTGTCCCAGGTCTTGCTGCGGGTGTCGGTGAAGCCGGTGAAGCTGGCGAAATCGGCCGGCGACATCGTCTGGTAGAACGCGCCATAGTCTGGCGTGAATACCGGGTAGGCGCCGTAGTACGGATCAAGACCCTGCTGTGGCCCGAGCACGTGCGAACGGAAGTAATTGTCGATCGGATCGGCAAGTCGCTGGAAATCGTGATTAAGCAACTTGTCGTCGGAATGGGTGAAGCCGATGTTGTAATCCCAATTCGACTCACCGATCGTACCCTGGCCACCGAGCGTGATCAGGTAGGAGTTCTCGGTCTGCTTGTTCTGGATCCCGGCCCAGCTGCCGCCGATATCTTCCGGCGAGAACGCGCGCTGCAGGTTGACGAAGTCGTCCAGATTCGGATCGTAGATGTAGCCGTACTTGACCGAGGTGCCCCACCATGTGTAGTTGGAGCCTACCGCGTACTTCTGCTCCTCGTAGTTGTACAGGATATCGCCGTACAGCTGGAGATTGTCCGATACATCGAAAGTAAGGTGGGTGTACAGGTTGGCGGTCTTGTCGTCGTTGCGAAGCGTGCGATAACCGGGGGTGAAGAACGAGCCGCAGTAGTCACCCGATCCGTTGCGATGCCGCAAGCCTTCGGTGCCGGCGAACTGGCTGGTCACGTTGGCGCACTTGGCGGGATCCATCATCAGGTAACCGGCACCGGTACCGCTGATGACGAGATAGTCACGCGACGCCAGCGGTGCGCTGGTGCCATTGAGGTTGTACTGCCTGGTCAGTGCGCGATCCTTGGCCCACAGCGGTTGGCTCTTTTCGAATTGCACACCGAACAGGGCATTGAATTTGCCGGCACTGAAACTGTCGGCAAAACTGATGCGCCGCGTCGCGCCGCCACCGTCCTGGAGCCAGCCGTAGCGAACATCGACCGTAGGCGCATCGATATGCTTTTTCAGCACGATGTTGACCACGCCGGCAATGGCGTCAGAGCCGTACAGCGAAGACTGGCCACCCGGCAGCACGTCGATATGATCGACCATGTCCATCGGGATGCCACTGATGTTGTTGAATGCGTCGCTGCCGTTGTACAGGCCCGGGAAGTTGCCCATCGGGCGACCGTCGATCAGGTACTTGGTGAAACCCACCGGCAAGCCGAACATGCTGAGCGTCTGTGCGCCCTGGGTGAACGATGCCGAGGTCGACGAGCCCTGCACGCTGCCAGTGGCGAACGATGCCTGCTGCAGCGCTTCTGCCACGGTGGTGAAACCGTTGGCCTTCATTTGCTGCGCGGTAATCGTGATGGTCGGCGTGGCGGTTTCGATTTCGGTCTGCGGAATCAGCGAACCGGTGACCGTGACCGCCTTCAGCCGCTTGGCCTGTGCGGCGTCAGGCGCCCGGTCGGAACTCTGCTGGGACGCATCGGTCTGGGTCGACTGCGCGTAGGCCGTGCCGCAGCCAAGCGCCAGCGCTGCCACGATGGCCATGGTGATTTTTGATTTGATCATGATGGTTCAGAACTCCCCTCAGAGTTTTCAGCAACTAGTTAATCCCGCCACCATTGGATGGACGAGCAATCAGCACGAATCGGCACCTGGAAGTGCCCCGACCAGAACCAGCGCGAGGCCGGTCGACCCATGACAGCGCAAGTTCTAGCATGCTGGCGCAAGAACTTACAACATTTCTTTCACAATTACCGCAAATTAATGCTGTCGACTTGCGCAATTTCATGCGCCAGCGGACGCAGGCTCGCCTGCCGACAGCGCAAAGCCTCCGTCTGGCACGCAATGGCGTTCTGCATCAATCATTTGCAACGAGGACCGCAGGCGGAGGCGAGGGGTATCTCCCGCCTGGCCGGCGTCGTGGCCGCAGGCGACTGCTCGACAAGTCGATCCGAACCTCTCTCGGTTCGTGCGGCGATTTGTCTCAACGAAGCGCCAAGCCCCGGGCGATGCTCAGATCAGCGCCTGCGCTTCCAGTTCGTGTTTCAGGTAGGCGTAGTAGATCGGCGCGGCAACCACACCGGGCAGGCCGAACGCGGCTTCCATCACCAGCATCGCGATCAGCAGCTCCCAGGCACGCGCGCGGATCTGGCCGCCGACGATGCGTGCGTTGAGGAAGTATTCGAGCTTGTGTACCAGCACCAGGAACACCAGTGCCGCGATGCCCACCCCCAGCGACACCGAAAGCCCGGCGATGGCAATGGCGGTATTGGAAATCAGGTTGCCGATCACCGGCAACAGGCCAACCACGAAAGTCACCACCACCAGCGTCTTGGCCAGTGGCACATGGATGCCCAGCAGCGGCAACGCACCCAGCAGGAAGATCGCGGTGAACAGGGTATTGATCAGGGAAATCTTGATCTGCGCAAACACGATGTTGTGGAATGCCTCGGCCAGACAGGCGCAGCGCTGGCTGAGCACGGCCGCCAGCGGCCCCATCTGGTGCGTCGGCCGGGTTCGGCTGAGTGCGATGATCGCCCCCAATACCAGGCCGATGACGATGTGCGCGAGTGCGCGCACGGCGCCCTTGCCGGCCAGTTGCAATGCGCCGGCGTGGCGGTGCAGCCATTCGACGGCACTCACGCGCAACCCTTCGACGCTGTCCGGGAGATTGTTCACCAGGATCGCCGGCAATTGCTGGCGCGCCTTGTCCACCAGCGGCATCAGCTGCTGTTGCCAGAGCAGTTCGGGATTGCCGATTTCACTGTGGAACAGGCTGATCGCACCGAGGATCAGCACAATCAGCAGGCCCACCACGATCACCCCGAGCGCGGCCACCACCACCACCCGCGCGCGATCGCCGGAAATGCGCCGCCCCAGCAACGGCGCCATCGACTGCACCAATTCGTATACCAGCAAGCCGGCCAGCAAGGCTGACAGCAGGTGCATCTGCAGCACCAGCAACAAGGCTGCCGCCGTCAGCAGATGGCTGGCATGACGAACGACGGGTGACGGCTCTCGCGGAACGGACGGAAGCGGGTTCATGCCGGGGATGATCGTGATGAAGGGTGCGGCCAGTCTGTCAGTCGGCCGCGTCGACGACCAGTCCCGCGGAAGCAGCCTTCATGCTTGTCGTAGACTTTGGCCCTTGTTCGCCGAGGCGGTTGCCGCCCAAGGATCCCCGATGCCACGCCCACTCCCCATCGCCCTGCTCGCGCTCGCCCTGCTGGGGGGGTGCGCCAGCTCGCCGCCACGCACGACAGCGGCGATGAACAGCGCGACGCCGGCACCTCGCGCCAGTGTCGCCGCCAACGACAACCTGGATGCCGTGGTCTGGACCCAGACCGCGATCGAGCATGACCTGATCTACCTGCAGACCTATCGCGATGCCCAATCACGCCTGCTGGCCGCCCTGCATGACCCGAACTGGGATGCGCTGGCCCGCGGCGACCGCATGGCGCCAAGCCAGGGCCTGAAACCCGCGGTGGTGCTGGATATCGACGAAACCGTGCTGGACAATTCCCCTTACCAGGCGCGATTGGTCCGCCGAGGCGGCGAATACAGCGAGGCAGACTGGGCGGCGTGGTGCCGCGAAGAGGCGGCCCGAGCCCTGCCGGGTGCCGTCGCGTTCACCCAGTTCGCCGCCAGCCACGGCATCGCGGTGATCTATATCTCCAACCGGGCCAGCGAGCTGGATCGGGTCACGCTCGCGAACCTGCGCAAGGCGGGCCTGCCGGTATCCGGGCCGCAGGCCTTCCTCGGACTCGGCACGGCGGTCGACGGCTGCCGGCAGGTCGGCACTTCCAAGGCATGCCGCCGCCAACTGATCAGTCGAAATTATCGTGTCCTGATGCAATTCGGCGATCAGGTCGGCGACTTCGTGGATGTCGCCAGCCCCACGATAGCCGGACGCAACCAGGCCATGGCCGCTTATCTCGACTGGATCGGTCGCCGCTGGTTCGTGTTGCCGAACACCACCTACGGATCATGGGAGTCGGCCGTGTTCGACAACCGCTGGAGCCTGCCGGCGGCAGAGCGACGCCAGATGAAATTCCAGGCATTGAAGTACAATTAAATAATTCTTAAAAACAATATGTTATAAATCATTACGAAAGCATTGCCTTAAGTTTGACGGACGAGTAACATCGCATCGCCGACACCTGCCTCGCAGGCAAGGCCATTTCCCTTCCGGCCTGGCCGGATTTCCCCGTGAGGCTGCAAGCCCGCGGGGTTTTCTTTTTCCGCCGTCCCCGATCGCGCCCTTGTCCGATCCCGGTGTGCCGCTTAACCTGCGCCCTCAAGCGCGACACCGCTGTAACGTCGCCATCCGCCATCGCGAGAACCCGCTCATGCGCTTGCTCTCCCTGCGCCACATTGCCGCACTGTCCCTGTTCGCCGTCAGCGCCTTGCTGCTCAACGGCTGCCACGGCAAGGACGACCCCACCCAGCCCGGCGGCAGTTCACCGGTCAGTGCGATCCAGAGCTCGGTCGAGCTGCTCAGGAGCGGCGATTTCAACGGGCTGTGGAAGCACATGTTGCCGCCTGCCGACTATGCCAACCTGCGCGCCGACTGGAGCCTGCAGCAGCACGAGCAGGCGCCGATCACCGCCGCGGATCGGGCCCGGTTCGAGCAGGCCATGCAGCAGCTGACCGGGCCGGACGCCGAGAACAAGCTGTACATCCAGTTGCAGCCGAAGCTGGCCTCGATGGAACAGCAATACAAGGATCAACTGCCGGTCCTGATCAGCATCGGCGAGGCGTTCGTCAAAAACGGCATCAACCGGAGCAAGAATCTCAGCGACACCTGGAAAGCCCAGCTCGGCAGCGTGCTCGATGTGCTCACGCCCTGGGCCAGGCAAACGCCGTGGTTCGATCAGGCCAAGGCGAAACAGGCCGTTGGAGTGGCCGTGGCCACCGCGCGCAAGCTGGATCTGAAAAGCCCGGAACAATGGCGCGCGATGGATTTCGACGCCACCATGGGCAAGTACTCGACCGGCTATGACGGACTGAGGCAGCTGCTGGCGATCTACGGCCTGTCCGTGGACGACACCCTGGACTCGGTCAAGCTCAGCGAGGTGTCCAACCAGGGCGGCCATGCGGTGGTGAAGATCGACTACACCCTGCTCGGCAAGCCGCTGTCGACCGAAACCAGGCTGGTGCAGGAAAACGGCCGCTGGTACAACGAGGACGTACTGACCAACGTGCGCAAGTCTCACGAGAAGCTGAGCCAGCCACAGGTGGCACAAACGGCCGCGCCGGTCGGCACCAGCAGCGCCGTCGCCGAAGACTGAGCGGCGTAACCGCTAGAATAGACAGATGCCGAATCTCTCTACCGCGGATACCAGCCCGCGCCAACGCGCGCCCTGGTGGTTCAACCTGGCCGGACAGCTGCTGCAGCCGTGGGTGCGCATCCGTCGCGACCCGGCCGAGCCGGCCACCCTGCTGCAGGCCGGTGTGCCGGTCTGCTACGTGATCGAGCGCGACGGTTTTTCCGATGCGCTGATCCTGCAACGCGCCTGCCGCGAAGCCGGCCTGCCCAACCCGATGCGGCCCCTCGCGGGCACACGGCGGCGGCGCTCGGTATTCGCGCTGATGCGGCGTGACGGCCGGCTGTTGGGGCGCGCCCGCAAACGCAACCCGAACGAACCATTGCAGCAACTGGTGCAGGCACTGGAGGCCTCGCCGGAGCAGGATATCCAGCTGGTACCGGTATCGATCTATGTCGGCCGGGCACCGAACCGGGACAGCGGCTGGTTCAGCGTGCTGTTTTCGGAAAACTGGGTGATGGTCGGCCGTTTCGGGCGGCTCCTGGCGCTGCTGATGAACGGCCGCGACACGGTGGTGCATTTCTCCGCGCCGGTGTCGTTGCGCAGCGTGCTGACCGAATCCGGCGAAATCAGCCCGGAGCGGTTCACCCGCAAGATCGCACGCGTGTTGCGCACCCACTTTCACCGCATCCGCGCGGCCGTGATCGGGCCGGATCTGTCGCACAAACGCACGGTGGTCGATGCGGTGCTGAATGCCGAACCGGTGCGCGCGGCGATCACCGCCACGGCAGCCAAGGAAAAGATCAGCCATGCCAAGGCCTGGCGCAAGGCGCACAAGATGCTGCTGGAGATCGCCGCCGATTATTCGCACCCGGTGGTGCGCTCGGCTTCGTTCGTGCTGTCCAGCTTCTGGAACAAGCTGTACGACGGCATCGCCATGCACCACTTCGACCAGGCCCGCGCCGCCGCACCCGGTTACGAAGTGATTTACGTACCCTGCCATCGCAGCCATGCCGACTACCTGCTGATGAGCTACCAGTTGCATGTCTCCGGCGTGGTGGTGCCGCACATCGCCGCCGGCGTGAACCTCAACCTGCCGGGCATCGGGCCGATCCTGCGCCGCGGCGGCGCCTTCTTCATGCGTCGCAGCTTCACCGGCAACCCGCTGTATTCGGTGGTGTTCAAGGAATACATGGCGCAGCTGATCGACCGCGGCGTGCCGATCGAATATTTCACCGAGGGCACGCGTTCACGTACCGGGCGGCTGCTGTCGCCGCGTGGCGGGCTGCTGTCGATGACCGTGCGCGCGTTCCTGCGCGCGCCGCGCCGGCCGGTGCTGTTCCAGCCGGTCTACATCGGCTACGAGAAGCTGATGGAGGGCAACAGCTACATCGGCGAACTCAGCGGCAAGGCCAAGGAAAAGGAATCCCTGCTCGGCCTGCTGCGCGGCCTGAAGGTGCTGCGCCAGCGCTACGGCCATGTGGCCCTGAATTTCGGCGAGCCGATCGAGCTCACGCCACTGCTCGATGCCGCCAGCAACGACTGGCGCGCCGCCAGTGCCGATCCGGATGCCAAGCCGGAGTGGCTGAATGCGGTGGTCGGCCAGTTGGCCGAACGAATCCAGATCAACATCAACCGCGCGGCCGACGTCAATCCGATCAACCTGCTGGCGCTGGTCCTGCTGGCCACGCCCAAGCATGCGATGGCCGAAGGCGACCTGCTGACCCAGCTCGAACTGAGCAAGGCGCTGGTCGAAGACCTGCCCTACTCCGATCGCATCACGCTGACCCCGATGAATCCGGCCGCCATCATTGCCTATGGCGAGCAGATGGGCTGGATCGAGCGTGTGCAGCATCCGCTCGGCGACGTACTCACCGTCAGCGGCGAGAAGGCGGTGCTGCTGAGCTATTTCCGCAACAACGTGCTGCATCTGATGGCCAGTGCGGCATGGGTCGCCTGCTGTTTCCTCAACAACCGGCGCATGTCGCGCGATGCGATCCTGCGGCTGGGGAAAATCATCTATCCCTTCATCCAGGGCGAACTGTTCCTGCCCTGGGACGACGCCGGCTTCGAGCAACAACTGCAGGCCACCATCGATTTCTTCGTGCGCCGCGGCCTGCTCGAATCCGCCAACGACGGCCGCAGCCTGGAACGCAGTCCGGGCCAGGACGACGGTGCCTTCCAGCTCAAGGTGATCGGACGCAGCCTGGTCCAGGCGTTCGAGCGCTACTACATCACCATCGCCGCACTGGCCAAGAACGGGCCGCACACGATGAGTGGCGGCGAACTGGAAAACGCCTGCACGCTCACCGCCCAGCGGCTCGGCCTGCTCAACGAACTGTCCGCGCCGGAGTTCTTCGACAAGGCACTGTTCCGCGGCTTCATCCAGAAGCTGCGCGAACGCAAGGTGGTGTGGACCGACGACAACGGCAAGCTCGACTACGACATTGCCCTGGAAGACCTGGTGCGCGATGCACGGGTGATCCTGTCGCGCGAAGTACGTCACTCGATTCTCAAGATCACCCCGGGCGGCGACAAGGAGTCGCCGACGGCCGATCCGGTTGCCACGCCGCAGGCGCAGGCAATACCCGCTTCGCTGCCCGATGACGCCTCGGCATCGGAGCTGCATCGGCGCCACGTCGACACCGAGCGGCACCAGCACGATCGACGCGATGGCGGCGATCGTCGGGAAGTCCCGCCGGACGCCTGACGCCCCCGCCGGATGCCAGCGCGCCCGGGCGCAGCCGAGTAGGATGGCCGCACTTCCATTGAGGTGTTCGCCCATGACCTTGCATCGCCGCCTGTTTGCTGCCGCCATCCTGTCGTGCCTTCCCCTCGCCGCCGCCAGCGCCGATGCCCCGGCCCGCGCCGGTGCCGGTTCCCACCCGGTCAGCGTGCTCGATTGCGCACGTCTGCTCGATCCGGCCGCCGGCAAGATGCTGGGCGAAACCAGCCTGGTGATCGAGGACGGCCACATCAGGGAAATGCATGCCGGCAGCGTCGACATCGAGCCGTACCGTCAGGCGGCCATTGCGGCGGGCAATCCGTTCCAGTACATCAAGATGGCAGATGCCACCTGCATGCCGGGCCTGATCGACTCGCATGTGCACCTGACCATGCAGTTCGGCAAGAACTCCTACAGCGACAAATTCCGGCTCAATCCCGCGGATTATGCGATCCGCAGCACGGTCTACGCCAGGCGCACCCTGCTGGCGGGCTTCACCACGGTGCGCAACCTGGGCGACAGCGACAACGAATCGATCGCGCTGCGCAACGCGGTCAACGCCGGCATCGTGCCCGGCCCGCACATTTTCAGCGCCGGTCAATTCGTCGGCACCACCGGCGGCCACGCCGACCCGACCAACGGCTTCCGCTGGAATCTGCAGGGCGATCCCGGTCCGAAGGACGGCATCATCAACTCGCCGGCCGATGCGTGGAAAGCCGTGCGCCAGCACTACAAGGATGGTGCCGACCTGATCAAGATCATGCCGTCCGGCGGCGTACTCGACGAAAGCTCCAGCTCCGAAAACCCGCAGATGACGCTGGATGAAATCAAGGCCGTGGTCGCGGCCGCACACGACTACGGCTTCACCGTGGCAGCCCATGCGCATGGTGCCGAGGCGATTCGCCGCGCCGTGCTCGGCGGTGTCGACTCGATCGAGCACGGCACCTTCATGGATGCGCAGGACATGAAGCTGATGAAGGAACACGGCACCTGGTACGTGCCCACCATCATCGCCGGCCAGTTCGTGATGGAGAAGGCGAAGGAAGGCTGGTATCCGCCGCAGGTGGCGCGCAAGGCCGAGGAAGTCGGCCCGGTGATCATGGCCACCGCCGGCAAGGCGTACAAGGCCGGCGTGAAGATCGCCTTCGGCACCGACGCCGGGGTCTACCCGCACGGCGAGAACGCGAAGGAGTTCGAATACATGGTGCAGGCCGGCATGCCACCGATGTTCGCGTTGCAGGCCGCCACGACCCATGCCGCCGAACTGCTGCACAAGCAGGATCTGTATGGCCGGATCGCGGTGGGCCGTGGCGCCGACGTGATCGCGGTGCCGGGCAATCCGCTGAACGACATCACCGTCATGCAGCACGTCAACTTCGTGATGAAGGACGGCGTGGTCTACAAGCAAGGCGGCACGCCCACGATCTGACTGCAGGAACAGTTTCCGCCGCGATCCAACTGTTGGAGCGGCTTCAGACGCGATGCCTTGCTTCTGGTTGGGTCAGGGCACCAGCTTCGCGGCTGAAGCCGCTCCAACAAGGGCACGGCGCATCCCGCGCGCAAGGAGCAATCCTGTAGCATTGCGACCATGAACGAGCAGCCAGAATCCCCGCCTGAATCCACCACCCACTTCGGCTTTCGCGACGTACCCGTGGGCGACAAGCAGAAGCTGGTCGGCCAGGTGTTCACCTCGGTCGCACGCAGCTACGACTTGATGAACGACCTGATGTCGTTCGGCACCCATCGCTTGTGGAAGCGCCACTTCGTGGCCACCAGCGGGGTGCGTCGCGGCGACCGGGTGCTGGATCTGGCCGGCGGCACGGGCGATATCGCCGCCCTGCTCCAGCCGGTGGTCGGCGAGACCGGCGAAGTGGTGGTCGGCGACATCAATGCGGCCATGCTCGGCGTCGGCCGCGACCGCATGACCGATCGCGGGCTGGTCGGCGGCTTGCGCTGGGCCCAGCTCAATGCCGAGGTGCTGCCGTTCCCCGATCAGAGTTTCGACGCGGTCACCATGGCGTTCGGCCTGCGCAACGTCACCGACAAGGACAAGGCGCTGGCCGACATCTGCCGCGTGCTCAAGCCCGGAGGCCGGCTGCTGGTGCTGGAATTCTCGAAAGTGCAGAGCGAAACGTTCGGCAAGCTGTACGACTTCCACTCGTTCAAGATCCTGCCGAAGCTGGGCCAGTTGTTCGCCGGCGACGCCGACAGCTACCAGTACCTGGCCGAGTCGATCCGCAAGCATCCCGACCAGCAAACCCTGAAGGGCATGATGGAACGCGCCGGTTTCGGCAAGGTCGAGGTGCGCAACCTGACCAACGGTGTCGTGGCGATTCATCGCGCCTACAAGTTCTGAGTTTCGCGGCCCGCGCACGCCGCTGCACAGCCCCGACGGGAACATCGCCCATGCCGTACGTGCACCGCCGCTTCGCCGCGATCGCCGCCGTCATCGGCTGGCTGGCGCTGGGCTTGCAGTTGACGCTTTCGATCCAGCTTGCGGTTGCCAACGGCAAAAGCCCGGCCAGCGGCGCATGGATCTACCTCGGCTATTTCACGGTGCTGACCAACCTGCTGGCCGCGCTGGCGCTGACGGCGGCGGCACGAACGCAACACGGCCGATTCGGTCGTTTCTTCGCGCGACCGGAGGTGCACACGGTCGCCGCGATGAGCATCATCGTGGTCGCGGCGGTCTATCACCTGCTGCTGCGCCAACTGTGGCAGCCGCAAGGCTGGCAGATCGTCGGTGACGATGCGCTGCATACGGTGATGCCGCTGCTGTTCGTGCTGCATTGGTGGCTGGCCGTGCCGAAAGGCCGCCTGCACTGGCGGCAGGTTGTCGCCTGGCAAATCTATCCGGCCGGTTATTTCGTCTACGCACTGGCACGCGGTGCCGTCGACGGCTGGTATCCGTACCCGTTCGTCGATGTGGGCGTGCTGGGCTATCCCCGGGTGTTGCTGAACGCCAGTGGCGTGCTGCTGGTTTTCGTCACGACGGGCGTGCTGCTCGTTGCACTGGCACGCTGGCAGGTTCGTCGCCGCATCGCTCGGTCAAGCCACCTGCCATCCGGCAGCTGAATGGCTGGCGGCAGTTTGCCGCACTCCGGCCGGCGCCTGATCCAGGTCAGTGGCGCACAACGACTCGCGGCGTATGTTGAAACCCCTTCATTGCCGATGAGTGCAACATCATGTCCGCGCAGCTGCCGCTCGAACCCAACGTCCATACCTTCGATGCCCGCGGCGTCGCCCGGCGCTTCCGCCATTCGGCGATTTTCGGCGCGATCGGCGTGTTGCGCTCGGGTGAGACGATGCGTTTCGTCAACGATCACGACCCGATCCCGCTGATCGCGCAATTGCATGAGCGCCTCGGCGAACATCTCACCGTGACCTACCGGCAGCGCGAGCCGGGCGCCATCGTGATCGACTTCGGCATCAGCGGGCTGCCGATCGAATGACTGGCTACCCCGCGTTTTTCGACCAGGCGCCAACGATCACCATGCGCGATCCACTGGCGGCCCTGCTTGGTGCCGCCGACGATGGCCTGATCGACTATCGCTACATCGACGCCGTGCGCCTGGCCGGTCATTCCTGCCCTACGGTGGCCGGCGCCTGGCTGATGGCGCGCGCCGCCACGCGGGCGCTGTATCCGGATGAGCCGGCCGAACGTGGCGGCATCCTGGTGCACATGCCAGCGGAAGAAAGCGAAGGCAGCACCGGCGTGATTGCCCAGCTGCTCACCCTGATCACCGGTGCCGCGGCCGCCAACGGGTTCCATGGCATCGGCGGCCAGTTCATGCGGCAATCGCTGCTGAGCTTCGGCCCGTCGTCCACCGGCGGCATACGCTTTGCACGATCCGACAACGGTACCGCGGTGGCGCTGGAGCTCAATCTGTCCGGCGTACCGGCCCCGGCCAACCTGCGCCCATTGCTTGGCGCGGCGCTTGCGCCGGACGCCACCGGCGCACAGCGAGCAGCCTTCGCGCACGCCTGGCAGGATCGCGTGCGACGGCTGCTGCTGGAGCACGCGGACGACCCCGCGGTGATTCAGGTGACCCGGCTGCATTGAGCAAGCCGGCGTGCGCTCGAAGTGCCGGCATCGTTTGCATGACGGCGGATTGATCCCGCGCCCGCGATGGGCGTTCAGCTCGCGCTGGCGCGCAGGTCCTGCCATACGCTGCCGAACTCCTTCGCCTCCTGTTCGTGCGCTTCGTCACGCCAGGTTTCCTGCAGCGCGGCTGCATACCAGCGGCGCATGCCCGGCAACGCCAGCAAGCGCTGCGCATAGCCGGTTGCCGCGGCGCCGAGGGCCAGGCCATAGGTCTGGATACGAAACGCGACCGGCGCATAGAACGCATCGACCGCACCGAACGTCGCTCCAGCCAGGAACGGCCCACCGAACCGTGACAGCCCCTCGCTCCACAGTTCGTCGATACGTGCGATATCGGCGCGCAAGGCCGCCGGCAAATCCAGCGGCAGGCGGATGCGCAGGCCGCAGTTCATGCCGCACAGGCTGCGCAGCGCCGCAAAACCCGAGTGCATCTCGGCCGCTGCGCAACGCGCCCATGTCCGCGCGGGCGTATCGGACGGCCAGACGTCCGGATGGCGTTCGGCCAGGTACTCGGCGATGGCCAGCGAGTCCCACACCACGCTCTCGCCATCATGCAGGCAGGGTACCTTTCCGTTCGGCGAAAACGCCCGAAATGCCAGCCAGCTTTCGCCATGGCCCTGGGCGAATGTCACCAGCCGTTCGTCGAAGGCGATGCCAAGTTCGCTGAGCAGCAGCCATGGCCGCAACGACCATGACGAATAATTCTTGTTGGCGATGTAGAGCTGGTACATGCAGTGCGACCTCTCGCTGGAATCAATCCTGTTTGCAGGTTTCGACGGGCAGCATGCTCGGCAGCGCACGCCGCCGTGTATTGGCCACGGCCACGCCGGCTACCGTGATCACGCCCCCGATCAGGGTCAGCAGGCCGGGATGCTCGCCCAGCCACAGCCAGCCGATCAGCACCGCGATCGGCGGCGAAAAATAGATGAAGCTGGACAACTGCGAGGCGGAAGCGCGACGCAACGCGGCATTCCATGCCAGATAACCCACGAAAGTCGGCGCCACACCGAGATACAGCAAGGCCACGACATGCGACCACGGCGCCAGCCGCAGCGCACCGCCCAGGCCACCGGCAAACGGCAGCGCGCCCAGGGTGCCGGCGAAGAAGCAGAAAGCCGTGACGCCAAGCATGCTGTTGCGCGCGAACAACGGCTTCTGCCCGACAAAGAAGATCGCCGAGGCGATCACGCAGAGCAGCACCAGTGCCGCCATCGGCTGGAACTTCACCTGCTTGCCGCTGGCCAGCACGACCAGCACCACGCCGATCAAGGCGACACCCAGGCCGAACAAGGTCCGCGCCGGCAGCCGCTCATGCAGCCACAACGCCGACACGGCTGCGGTGGCGGCCGGCACCAACGAGATCAGGATCGACGCGGTGCCGCTGGCAATCCGCGTTTCGGCGTAGTTGAGGCAGATGTGGTACACGGTCAACCCGATCACGCCGAGTGCGGCCAGCCGCGCCCAGTCGCGGCGAGCGGGCAACGGCACGCGGCGAATCGTCAGCAGCACGGCAAAGCACAGCGAGCCGATGGCCAATCGTGCGAACGCCACTTCCCCCGGAGTGAACGACGCCAGCGCATAGGCAATCGCGGCGTATGCCGACGACCAGGTCAGCAGGGCGACCGCAATGAAGCCGAGCGTGCGCCCATCCAGGCGCGTGGTGGTATCCATGACGAACTTTCCGCGGAACGGGGAGTGCGCATCCTACGCCCTGCGCCGGCCTGGACGAAGCCTGCTCCCGATCGGCCATGACTTCTGTCACGGTTGCCGGCAAGGTCAACGACGCATACTCGCAAGCTGTTCGATCAGCTCAGGGGATCACCATGCGCCATCTAGTTCCGCTTTTGCTGGCGGGTGTTTTCGCGCTGGCCCCGCTCGGTGCCAGCCGTGCCGCCGATGCCGCGGCACCGGCCAAGGCCAGCTCCAGCACGACCGCCGATACTCCGGTAGACGCGCGGATTCCCACCACCGAAACCGCCGAGCGCACCGAGCACACGACCACCATCGGCGGGCGTTCGCTCAAATACACGGCCACCGCCGGCACCGTGATCATCCGCGACGACAAGAACCAGCCGCAGGCCAGCGTGTTCTACGTCGCCTACACCGTGGACGGCAGCAAGGCCTCGCAGCGCCCGGTGACCTTCCTCTACAACGGCGGCCCCGGCTCCTCCAGCGTATGGCTGCACATGGGCTCGTTCGGGCCGGTGCGGATCGAAACCGGCAGCCCCGCAGCCACCGCGCCACCGCCGTACCATCTGGTGCCGAACAACGACAGCCTGCTCGACAAGACCGACCTGGTCTTCATCGACGCGGTCGGCACCGGTTATTCGCGCCCGCTGGGCAAGGCCACCGGCAAGGATTTCTGGGGCGTCGACCAGGACGTCTCCGCCTTCAGCCGCGCGATCGAACGTTATGTCACGATCAACAAGCGCTGGAACTCGCCCAAGTTCCTCTACGGCGAGAGCTACGGCACCACCCGCTCGGCGGCGCTGGTCGACGCGCTGCAGGACAAGGGCATGGCCTTCAACGGCGTGATCCTGATGTCCTCGATCCTCAACTACGGTATCCGCATCCCGGGTTACGACGAGAGCTACATCGGCTACCTGCCGAGCTACGCCGCCGCCGCGTGGTACCACGACAGGATCCAGAACAAGCCCGCCGACCTCAAGAGCTTTCTCGACCAGGTGCGTGCCTGGGCCAGCGGCCCGTATGCCGCCGCGCTGGCGCAGGGGCAGAACCTGCCCGAGGCCCAGGTCGACAGCATCGCGAAACAGATGGCCGCCTATACCGGCCTGTCGGTGCAGTACATCGAGGACGCCAATCTCCGCGTCGACCCGAGCCGCTTCCGCAAGGAGCTGCTGCGTGGCCAACGCCTCATCCTGGGCCGCTACGACAGCCGCTTCACCGGCACCGACCCGGATGCCGCCGGCGAAACCCCGGACTACGATCCGTCCGACACCGGCATCAGCGGTGCCTTCGTCAGTGCCTTCCACAACTACCTGGACAGCCAGCTGAACTACCACAGCAAGCTGGATTACCGCCCCACCTACGGCCCGATCAACCGAAGCTGGGACTGGAAGCATCACGCCGCCGACTCGCGCCGGGTGCTGCCACTGGCCTACGTCGCGGGTGACCTGGCCCACGCCATGCGCACCAATCCCAACCTCAAGGTGCTGTCGGTCAACGGCTACTACGATTTCGCCACACCGTTCTTCATCACCGAATTCGATCTGGCGCACATGAACCTCGACCCGTCGCTGCGCGGCAACCTGTCGTTCCTGTACTACCCGTCGGGGCACATGATCTATCTCAATACCGATGCGCTCAAGCAACTCAAGGGCGACCTCACCCACTTCTACGACCACGCCGCGCCGCCGCGCTGAGCAGGAGCCACGACCATGCGCAACTCATTGCTTGCACCACTGGCACTCGTCATGCTGCTCGGCTTCACCGGCCCGATCCATGCCGCCGACGCAGCGAAGCAGGACACCAAGGCCCACGCCGACAAAAGCAGCAAGAAGGACGAGCTGCCGATTCCACCCGAACACAGCTCGGTGACCTCGCACAGCGTGACCATCGACGGTCGCAGCATCGCCTACAAGGCCACCGCCGGCACCTTGCTGATCAAGGATGACGAGGGCAAGCCGACGGTCAGCATGTTCTACGTGGCCTACACCGTGGATGGCGGCAAATCCGCCAACCGGCCGGTGACTTTCATGTACAACGGCGGCCCCGGCTCCTCCAGCATGTGGCTGCACATGGGCTCGTTCGGCCCGGTGCGGGTCGCCAACAAGGGCGACCAGCCGATTCCGCCGCCGCCTTACACCACCGTGCCGAACCAATACAGCCTGCTCGACAAGACCGACCTGGTCTTCATCGATGCACCGGGCACCGGCTATTCGCAGCTGGTCGGCGACGCCAAGGGCAAGGATTTCTACGGCATCGATCAGGACGCCGATGCGTTTGCCAAGTTCATCACCCGCTATGTCGGCGACAACCATCGCTGGAACTCGCCGAAATTCCTGTTCGGCGAGAGCTACGGCACCACCCGCTCGGCCGTACTGGCCAACGTGCTGCAGGAACAGGGCATGGAGCTCAACGGCATCGTGCTGATGTCCTCGATCCTCGACTTCAACGTGTGGGCCAGCACCGGCGTCGACCACGCCTACATCGTCAACCTGCCCAGCGAGGCGGCGATCGCCTGGTACCACGACAAGGTTCCCAACAAGCCGGCCGACATCGCCAGCTTCCTGGCCAAGGTGCGCCAGTTCGCCAGCACCGACTACACGCTCGCGCTGGCCAAGGGCGACGCGATCACGCCGGCCGAGGCCGACCGCATCGCCAACCAGCTCAGCCAGTACATCGGCCTGTCGCCGAGCTACATCAAGGATGCCAACCTGCGCATCGGTCCCAGCCGTTTCCGCAAGGAACTGTTGCGTGACCAGCGTCGTACCGTTGGCCGTCTGGACGGCCGTTTCGAGGGCATCGATCCGGATGCCGCCGGCGAGACGCCCGATGGCGATGCCGCCAGCGACGCCGCCACCGGTGCCTACCTGGCCGCGTTCAACCAGTACGCCGACACCCAGTTGAAATTCGACGAGGATCGCGCCTACCTGCCCAACAACTACGGCGTGATCAACCGCGGCTGGGACTGGAAGCGCAAGGATTCCCACGGCTTCCTGTCCAGCCCGTACGTCGGCACCGACCTGGCCGAGACGATGCGCCACAACCCGCACCTGAAGGTGTTCTCCGCCAACGGCTACTACGACCTGGCCACGCCGTTCTACGCGACCGAGTTCGACCTCGGCCACCTCGGCCTGGACCCGGCGATCAGCAAGAACATCGAATACGGTTTCTATCCATCCGGGCATATGATCTATTTCGACGTGGACGCCCTGAAGCAGGTCAAGGCGGACCTGGCCCGCTTCTACGACGAGGCGGCCCCACGCTCCTGATTCCCGTGATTCCCGACTGCCCACGACGACGCCGATGACCGACAAACCGACCGACCTGCCGCCCGGCGCCGACGACGAGGCACCGAGCAATCCCGAACGGCGGCGTCTGCTCGGCGGCATCGTGGCGGCCGGTGCGGCGCTGGGCCTGGGCAGCTGTCGCCCGCTGC
>DATMTH010000226.1:0-2795 GCA_035564915.1 Rhodanobacter sp. | reverse complement strand
CGGCCGCGCCAACGCAAAGCAGGGCGACCAGGGCGACGCGAACGGTCTTATTCATGGTGACGTTCCTTCAAACGTGTTGAGTTCCGGCATACAGTGACGGACTGGTTACGGGACGAAATCGCCGGTGGACCGGCTGTTGTTTATTTTGGTCTTGCAAGATCAACGGCGTGTGATGCGCGCCTTCAATGGCTGACCCTGGCGCGCGAAGGCGTTGCGGCCGGCAAAACACGCCGGGCGCGACCCTCGCGGACCGTCCCCGGCATCGACCGCCGCACGCGAATGCGGCGGTCAAAATTCATTGCTGTCGATACGGACCCCAAGCAGGATCGCTCACGCTGCCATTGGCGAGCGCAAGACGCTGGCGCACCATGCCGTCAGCCGAAGTGGCATACAGCACGCCGCGCGGACCTTCAGTGGCACCGTACAGCAGCATGCTGGCGTTCGGCGCCCAGCTGGGACCGAAATCCAGCGGTCCCGGCGAGAGGAAATGCACCTGCCCACCCAAGCCGAGATCCATCACTGCGATACGATACACGTTCCCGTTGCCCTGCACCATGGCAAGTTCCTTGCCGTCGTAGCTGATGCTGCAATTGGAGTTGTAGGTGCCCTGGAAGCTGATCCGCTGGGCGGTGCCGCCGCTGGCTGGGATCTGGTAGATCTGCGGCCGGCCGGAACGGTCGGAGGTGAAATAGATGGACTGGCCGTCCGGTGCCCATACCGGCTCGGTGTCGATCGCGAGGTTGTGGGTCAGCCGGGTTTCCTGGCGGGAGGCCACGTCGAGCACGAACAGTTCGAGGTTACCCACGTAGGACAACGCCACCGCCAGCTTCCGGCCGTCGGGGGACCACGCCGGCGCACCGTTGATGCCCTTGGCATGCGATTCCACCAGCTGGCGGGCGCCGGTGGTGAGGTCTTGCACGTAGATCTGCGAATTGCCGCTCTCGAAGGAGACGTAGGCGATCTTCTTGCCGTCCGGCGACCACGCCGGCGACATCAGCGACTCGTGCGAGCGCGCCACCACCTGCGGGTTGTAGCCATCCGAATCGGCCACCACCAGCGAATACATGGTGTTGTTGCCCAGGCCGACCTGGGTGATGTAGGCGATGCGGGTCCAGAACGCCCCGCGCACGCCGGTGATCTTCTGGTAGATCGCGTCGGCAATCTGGTGCGCCACGCCACGCAGGTCGCCCGCCGGTGCGGTGTAGGACGCCGCCAGCAGGTTCTGCTGCTTGTTCACGTCCCACAGCTCGTAGTTGATCTTGAGCATGCCGCCGCCGGCGTCGCTGACGCTGCCCACCGTGATGAAGTCCTGCTTGAGCAGGCGCCAGGTGGCGAACTTGATGTCCGCGCCCTTGGCAGGAAACTCCACGATGTCGCTCTTGGCCAGCGAGCGGAACTTGCCGCTGCGGTTGAGATCGTTGCGGATCACGTCGGCCACGTCGGTCGGCAGCGGCGCCACGCCGGGCTGGGCGAACGGCACCACCGCGATCGGGGTGGCGGTCTTCACACCGTTGGCGATCTGGATGTCGAGGCCGCCGGTCTGCGCGGCCGCCTGCCCGGCAAACAGCGCCGTGACGAGCAGCAGGACGAGGGCGTACAGCGGATTCGGTTTGCGCATGAGGCTCATCATTGCGGCGAGAAGGTGAAGGTCAGATCGCGTTGGAACACGCTCTCGAAACCCTTGTACGGCAGGGTCTTGGTGCGCAGGATGGCGTTTTCCACCGAACGCCGCCCCGCCTCGTCGTACGGGCAACTGGAATCGACCGTGGCACTCAGCACGTCGCCGCCCGGCAACTGCACAACGTGTACCTTGCACGGAACATTCGGCATGTTATCCGGCCTTAACCAATTCGGCGTGACCGCATTCTGAATGGCCGCGGCATATTCGTCGGAGAGATTGCTGTTCTGGGCGTTGTTGCCGGTCTGCCGCTGCGCGGCGTTGGGCAGGTCGGCCTGACCGTTCTCCTGGGCGTTCTTGAGATCCGCAAGTTGCTGCTTGGCCTGCCTGGCCTTGCTGTCCGCCTTCTTGGTCTGCGCCGAGGCGGCGTCCATCTTCGCGAACAGCTCGTCGATCTTCTTCAGTTCTTCCTTTTTCTTCTGCGCTGCCTGCGCGTCCAGCTCGGCCTGGCGCTGGCGCTGTTTCTCTTCCTGCAGCTTCTTCTCCTCGGCCTGCTGCAAGCCCTGCTCGACCACGCGCTCCTGGTCCTTGAGGTCGGGATGCTCGGGTGGTGGCGGCAGCGGCGCGACCTTGGGCTGCACCACCGGTGGTGGCACCGGCGGCGGCACGGCCGGCGGGGGCGGCACGGTATCCGGAATCGGCTTGGTCTTCACCGCCTTCGGCGGCGGGCTGCCGGTGGGGCCGATCAGGGTGGCCTCGATCACCGGCCCCTTCAGCTCCAGCGGGCGCGAGCAGGTGATCGGGTTCATCCACGCCGGCAGGTGCAAGGCGTTGAAGAACGCCTCGTAGCTGGCGCACGGCAGCACCGCGAGGAACAGGAACGCCACGATGCCGAGGTGCAGCAGGGCGGACAACACCACTGCCCGCGGGGTCGCCTTACGGTCGTCCATGGGACCCCTGACCCTGGCCCGGGCCTTCGCCTGGCGTGCTCATCAAGCCGACCTTGTCGACGCCCGCCTGCTGCAGGGTTGCCAGTACCTTGTAGACGCCGCCGTAGTTGCCAGCGGTATCGCCGGCCACCAGCACGCTGAGCTGCGGATTGGCATCCCTGAAGGCCTTGACCTTGGCCTGGAGCCCCGCCTCGTCCACCGGCTCGGGCTTGCCGCTGCCCACCACG
>DATMTH010000225.1:0-11519 GCA_035564915.1 Rhodanobacter sp. | reverse complement strand
TCATCGATGCCGATGAAGGCGCCGATGCGCTCCACCTCGGCGTCGAAATTGTCCAGCAGATCTTCGTAGCGCAAGTGCAGCACGTGCGGCTTGAACAGTTGCTCGTGGTGGATCCAATACTGCATGCCGTTGACGTAGCCTCGCGCCAACCGCTCCAGCGACGAGCACAACACCTGGAATCCCGCCGCACGAAAGTTCTGCATGTAGCAGCTGAGGATTACGTCGCAGGGATGACGCAGCGCCAGGATGATCGGTGCGTCGGGGAACAGCCGGCAGATCAATGGCAGATGCAGCAGGTTCAGCGGGTTCTTGTCGACCAGCCGTTGACCCGGCTGCAGCGTGACGACCGTACTCACCTGCTCCCAGTAATGGCTCCGCAGCGCAGCGCATGTGGCAGGGTCGAGCTCGCCCAGCGCTTCCGGATATTGCAGCCCCAACGCCAGCACCCGCTCGGTGACGCCCTGCAGGAATGGCTGTTCGTCCATCGAGGCGAGCGTGGGATGCGCGTCCAGCATCTGTTCGAGCATGGTCGTGCCCGAGCGCGGAAAACCGACCACGAAAATCGGCGAAGGTGGCTCGCCCGCCGACGGTGCAGGCGACGACCAGTCGGCCGCCTGTGCGGGTGTCATCCGGATAAGCGCCGGCGACAACGGCTGTACGCCGGGCAACAGCAGTTCGGGCACCAGTTGTGCGGCCTTGACCATCTGTGCCGCGTGCGCCTTGGCCAGGGCGTCCATGGCGGCAGCAGTGTCGCCCTGTTTATCGCAGGCCTTGGCCATCGAGAAGTACAGATTGCCGAGCTGGTTGGTTTCCTTGGTCATCGCGATCAGGCGCTGAAGCAATGACCGCGCCGCTGTCGGGTCGCGACCGCGCATCGCCATGACACCCATAGCGCTGATCACCTCGAGCTGGTCGACCGGGTCGCGCAGCGTTGCGGGATCCGGCAGGCCGGCCAGGATCACGTCCGCCTCGTCCAGTCGATTGACCCTTTCCAGCAGCCCCACCATGCGCGCGAGCGTGCGCGGGCGCGCGCCGTCGAGTTGCATCGAGTTGCCAAGCAGCTGCTCGGCCTCGGATATGCGTCCCATCTGGGTAAACATCCACGCCAGATCAATCGTCAGATCGTCACTGAGCGGCAGCCAGTTGCGCCACCCGCTCACCAGCCGAGCCGCTTCCGCATTGTCGGCGCACTCGCAGCAGGCCATCGCCGCGTAGATACAGATCTCATGATCGTCGGGCAGCTGTCGCGCCGCCTGCGCCAGGTGTTGGCGTGCCTTGGCATAGTCGGCGATTTCCTTGTACAGCAGGCCAAGATTGGCGTGGATACCGGCATGTTCGGGTGCCAGCCGCAAGGCCAGCACGTATGCTTCCTCGGCCTGCGCCGTGAGCCCGCCTTCACGCAGCGCATTTCCAAGATTGATCCAGTGGTTGACCTGGTCCGGGTAAAGCACGGTGAGCTGCTCGTGAACTGCCGCGGCACGAAGTGGCCGCCCCTGCTGCTGCAGGGCAATGCCCAACAGGGCCAGCGCGGTTTCATCATCCGGCTGAGCATTGAGCAGCTGACGACACGACTGTTCGGCCTGCCCGACTTGGCCACTGTGCAACAACTGCATGATGTGTTCGATGTCGATCTGCTGCGTGGCCAAGCTGTCAGTGCCCTTGAATGCGATGCATAAAAAAACCGCGCGGCTTGCACCGCGCGGTTGATTATAGCGACCTGGGCGTTCTGGATCAGAACGTCACGGTCACGCGGCCCCAGAAGTAGCGGCCGATCGGCTCGTACGTGTTGATGTCGGTGTTCGAGTTCAGCACGTTGTTCTGGTACAGCAACGGCGGCTGCTTGTCGAACAGGTTGTTCACGCCCACATCCAGACGGGTGTGGTACGCGGCCAGGTTATAGCCCAGCGACAGGTTGTGATAGATCTGTGCATCGGCCTTGAGCTCCGTACCCGGAATGCCCGGATCCGCAGAGGAGCCTTCGCGCGGGTCAGCCCAGCCCACCGTGATCGCACCAATGTAACGCATGGTGTAGTTGACATCCCACGGGCCATTGTTCCAGGTCAACTGACCCAGTCCACGCCAGCGAGAGTAGTTGCCATACTGGTTGTTGTAGTGACCAGCCATGTGCACGACCACGTCGCCCGGCTGACCCGGTGCGGTGTCGTTGTTGTAGCGGATCAGGTAGGTGGAATCCAGCGACGCAGTGAAGTCACCGTAGTTGTGACCGAACATGTCGAAATGCGGGATCCGGTACTTGATGCTGCCATCAATACCCTTGGTATCCAGCTTGCCAAGATTGACCGTCGGCTGCTGGATGTACGAGAAACCGCCGCTGGCGTCGCGATGGATCAGCGGACAGAACTTGCTGGACTCATCCGCAAAGCAGCTGGCCAGAATCGTCTGCGAAAGTACCGGGGTGATCGTGTCATCAAGCGTCACGCGCCACAGATCGGCGGTGAAGGACAGACCCTGTGCATAGCTCGGGCTGTACACGAAGCCGTAGTCATACGACTTGCCGTGCTCCGGCTTCAGGTTGACTCCCGCGGCCACGGAACCGGAGGTCACCGCGGTGATCTGCGAGGTCGCCTGCGTATGGCCCGGCGGCACGAATTGGCAAGCCACCGGATGGGCTGCCAGCTCCGCGGCAGTCAGGTTGTTGCAGGGATCATTGACCTGCGGCGCACTACCTGTGGAACCCTGGTACAGCTCACTGATGTTCGGTGCACGGAACACACCAGCCACCGTGCCACGGATCAGCAAGTCGTCAAACGGCTTGTATTCCACGGCGAACTTCTGGTTCCAGCTGGTACCGGCGGTGTTGTACTTGGAGAAGCGCGAACCGATCGTCACATTCAACGACTTCACGCCCGGCAGGTCGGCCAACACCGGCACGAACAGCTCGAAGTAGGCTTCCTTGTCGGTGAAGCTGCCGTTCAACGGAGTCGAGCAGGCTTCCTGCGAGATGAAGCAGGTGCCGTTGTCGCCCTGGGTCTGCGCGATCAGGTCTACCTGGTAGTTCTGGTATTCCTTGTCGTACGAAGCACCCACGGCCAACTGTGCGGTACCGGCAGGCAGGTCGAACAAGCTGCCGTTGGCGCCCACTTCGACTCGACGCGAAGTCTGCAAGGTGTGATAGAACGGCGCCGCTTCAAACTTCTCCAGCGTGGCCGTGGTCTGCGGGTCGTTCAGGTTGAAGATGTTGAGCGGGGTGCAGCCGGCAATGACGTTGCCAGCCGAACCGCACTTGACGGTGCCGTCGGTGTCCATGAAGGACGGACCCAGCGCCGACAACAAACCGTTGTAGTAGACATAACCCGGGCTCTGCTGCTGGGTGGTCTGGTGACCGTAGTTGAGGTCGCCGAACCACTGCCAGGTGGTCTGACCGATATTGCCCTTGAGGCCAGCCAGTACCTGACCGGTCGTGGTCGAGTAATGCAGCACGCGCTGGCCGAGGTTGGTCCAGCGGGTCAGGTAGTTGTTGGCCGTGGCCGGGTTGCCGAAGTCGACGCCGAACGGGTTGTAATAATTGTCCTTGGAGATCATCACGCCATCACCATTCGCATCGAACGGCAGCGCGGCCAAGGCGGCGTTGGAGGTGGTCTTGTTGTAGAACGCGTCGAAGTACGCGGTCAGGTTGTCGGTCAGGTTGTAGTTCGCCAGGGCGAACACGTTGGTGCGTTCCTGCGGAGTCTGGATCAGGTTGTGCGCCGCGTAGTTGTACGCATCGGTCTTGCCGTTGTACGGGCGATAGTCACTCAACGAGGTCTTGCCGGGGACCGAATTCGCCAAGGTGTAGCTACCTGCGGGAAGAGAAGACCCTGCAGGGATGTAGGCACGACCATTCGGGTTGCGGCTGGAACCGGCGTTGAAGATCGAGCCGGAGTACAGGTAGGTCGCGTACTTGGAGTACTCGCGATTGCCCGAGGAGATCGCATCGAACTTGTTGTAGTCGATGCCGGCAACGATGTTGCCCTTGTCGGACGAGGTGCCGAAGGTGGCTGCGAAGCCACGCTGGGCGCCGTCGGAGCGATCCGACTCACCGTAGTTGGCGCTGACCTGGGCACCCTGGAAATCCTTGCGCAGGATGAAGTTCACCACACCGCCGATCGCGTCCGAACCGTAGGTCGCCGAGGCGCCATCCTTCAGTACGTCGATGCGCTCGACCATGCTGGCCGGGATGGCGTTGATGTCGTTGTTGAGGACGCGCTTGCCGTCCACCAGGATCAAGGTACGGTTCGAGCCGAGGCCGCGCAGCGAGACCGTCGAGGCACCGTTACCACCACCGTTGTTCACGTTGGGGTTGGTGGCTGCACCGGCGATGGCCGGAATCGACTGCACCAGATCGCCGAGCGTCTGCTTGCCGCTGGACTGGATCTGGGCGCGATCGATGGTCAGCACCGGGTTGGAGGTTTCCAGGTCGACGCGGCGAATGTTCGAGCCGGTGACCACGACGGTCTGCAGGTTGGCCGCCTTCTGCTGGCTGGCCGGCTGATCCTGCGTGCCCGAATCCTGTGCGAAGGCCGTGCCCGAGGCGCCGACCGCGATGACAGCACCCAGCGAAAGCGCGAGGCGAACTGCCGAAGAAAGTTTTGTGACCCCAAGTTTCATTAAAGACACCCTCCGATTAATTATTGTCATGGGTCGGAATGCGTTCCGCCCAAAGTACGACCTAGCCTGTTTCCAGACCGATGGATTTCAGACCCATGAACTCCCGATCCGGGCCGATACTAACAGGCAAATAACATTAAGTGAACTCGCACAACACGCCTGCAGGTTCCTGTACCACCTCGGTACATCCAGCCGTGCTCAGGGCTCTCCACCCACGATGTCAGGCTACCGAGCGCCTTTATTACGCCATCTTTACATGTTGTCAACGAATTTTGCATGCGCCCCAACGGCTGATCGCCCCGGATGAACGGCTCCCGAACAAACATCATGCGAACGACCCTGTTCGAGGCAGAAACCGGCGCTGTCCACCCGCACTTGTGGCGGGCACAATCCGATCCGGCAGCAGGTCGTTGGCCTCACGCAAGTGCCACGGCGACAAATAGACATTTCCATCAAAGGCTTGGGGCTGCCTGACAGGCCAAATGCCGCATTGCAGCACATCTCGACGCTCACTCCATCTCCGCATCCGACTCGAAACGCAGATGCTTCACGCTGCGACCGTTCCGCCGTACAAGCTTGAGCGCCTCGATGCCGATCTTGATGTGCGCTTCCACGTATCGTGTGGTGACGCTGCGGTCGCTGGCCTCGGTCTTGACGCCTTCCGGGATCATCGGCTGGTCCGACACCAGCAGCAGCGCGCCACAGGGGATCCGGTTGGCGAAACCCGCCGCGAAGATGGTGGCGGTCTCCATGTCCACCGCCATGCAGCGGGTGCGCCGCAGGTACTGCTTGAACGTCTCGTCGTGCTCCCAGACGCGGCGGTTGGTGGTATAGACCGTACCGGTCCAGTAATCGTGGCCAAGGTCACGGATCATCGTGGACACGGCGCGCTGCAACTGGAATGCCGGCAGTGCCGGGACTTCCGGCGGCAGGTAATCGTTGCTGGTGCCCTCGCCGCGAATCGCCGCAATCGGCAGCACCAGGTCGCCGAGCTGGTTCTTTTTCTTGACCCCGCCGCATTTGCCGAGGAACAAGGCTGCCTGGGGCGCAATCGCGCCAAGCAGATCCATCACGGTGGCGGCGTTGGGGCTGCCCATGCCGAAATTGATCAGGGTGATCCCGTCGGCGGTGGCATTCGGCATCGGCCGGTCGCGCCCGCTGACTTCGACGCCGTGCCATTGCGCGAACAGTTCCACATAGTGACCGAAGTTGGTCAGCAGGATGTGTTCTCCGAATTGCCCCAGTTCGGTGCCGGTATAGCGAGGCAGCCAGTTGCTGACGATCTCTTGCTTGCTTTTCATCAAGGTGCTGTCCGGATCAGGTTGCCGGTGACGCCACGCCGGCGAAAGTCACATCGTGATTGAACACCATTATATTGAAGCTGTGCAGGCACGCTTCATGTCATCCCGACCCCGAGGCCGGATACGGGCAGCCTCCACGCACCGGCCGTCCACTACTCCCACATCGTGTCGTGCATGCTATGTTGCGGATGCCATTCAAGTGTGGGGGATCGCGTGATGCGGATGGGCTTGGCTATTGATGCGGCTTGCGATCTGTCGCAGGCATTCCTCGATCAACACCATGTCGCGGTAATGCCGATCACCGTGAAGATCGACAGTGAAACCTTCATGGACGACCGCAAGCCGGACGAGCTGCAACGCTTCATCAAGCGTCGGCTTGGCAACCGCAGTCATTCGGCGCAGACCGAGCCGTGCCCGGTGGAGGAGGTGCAGAAGCTGTTTCTGGAGAAGCTGGTGCTGGAACAGGACTGCGTGTTCTGCCTGACCATCACCGCCACCCGCAGTCCGATCAACGAACACGTCAACAAGGCCAGTTTCGCGATCCTCAAGAACTACCGCCAGATCCGCGAGCAGGCCGGCATCCCCGGCCCGTTCATGATGCGCGTGGTCGATACCCGCAACATCTTTGCCGGTTCCGCCCCGGCGATCTGGGAGGCCAGCCGGATGATCGCCGCGGGCGAGACGCCGGCGGCGATCAGGGAGCGGCTGTTGCACATAGCCAACCACTGTTATGGCTACATGCTGCCACGCGACCTCTACTATCTGCGTGCCCGCGCCAAGACCAAGAACGACCGCAGCGTCAGCCTGTTCAGCGCAATGCTGGGCTCGGCGCTGGACATCAAGCCGATCCTGCGCTGCTTCCGTGGCGAAACCGGGCCGGTGGGCAAGGTTCGCGGCTTCGAACAAGGCGCCGAGGCCCTGTTCGGCTATGCCGCCAAACGGGTGCGCGCAGGCCTGCTGGTACCCATGGTGTGCGTGAGCTATGGCGGTGACCTGGCCGTGCTCGACCACCTGCCCGGCTATGCCGAATTGCGCGCGGCCTGCGCTGAATGCGGGGTCGAACTGATGGAGGCGCCGATGAGCATCACCGGCATGGTCAATGTCGGCGAGGGGGCGGTCACCCTCGGCCTGGCTGCCGAGGAGCACGAAGCCGATTTCTGAGCCGCGCCGTCGCGCTCAGAAACCGTAGCTCAGAAACCCGCCATCCACCGCCAGCACCTGGCCCGTGATGTAACTGGCCGCCGGCAGGCACAGGAAGGCGATCGCCGCCGCCACTTCGTCCGGCTCGCCAATCCGTCGCAGCGGCGTGTGCTCGAGCACCTCGTCCAGATAATCGGCATCGGCCAGCGCCGGCTCCGAGCGCTGGGTGCGGATGTACCACGGCGCCACCGCGTTGACCCGGATGCCATCCACGGCCCACTCGACCGCGAGGTTGCGGGTGAGCTGGTGCAGTGCGGCCTTGCTCATGCCATAAGGCGAACCGGTGCGCACATGGGTGACTGCCGACACCGAGCCGACATTGACGATTGCCGCGTTGGCATGTTGCACCAGTTGCGGGTGCGCCAGCCGGCACATTTCGAACGCCGAGAACAGGTTCTGCTCGAAGATCGCGTGGTATTCCGCCTCGCGATAATCCAGCGTGGCCCCGGGCTGGTTGCCACCGGCGTTGTTGATCAGCAACGAAAGCGAGGCGCCCAGATCGGCGATCCAGTCGAACACGGCCAGACGCTCCTCCGCCTCGGTGAGATCGGCACCAAACGCCAGGATATCGATGCCGGGAAAGTCGTCGGCCAACTCGCCGCGCACTTGTTCGAGATAGTCCTCGTCACGCGCCACCAGCAGCAGGTTGGCACCGAGGCCGGCCAGTTCGCGCGCAACGGCCAGACCAATGCCTTTGCTGGCACCGGTGATCAGAGCGGTATGGCCGTGCAGTTGCCAGGCGTCGAGACGGCTGTTCGGGCGGCTGTTCATGGCCGCAGCTTAAAGCGTGGCTGCAGCGACGCCTAGCCGCCGGCCGAAATCCGCTGTCGGCATGGCATCATTCGCGCATGCAAACCTATCTGGTCGGCGGCGCGGTGCGTGACAAATTGCTGGGGCGACCGGTGGTCGACCACGATTACGTGGTGGTCGGCGCGTTGCCCGAGGACATGCTTGCGCTGGGCTACAAGCCGGTCGGCAAGGACTTCCCGGTATTCCTGCACCCGCGCAGCGGCGAGGAATACGCGTTGGCACGCACCGAGCGCAAGAGCGGGCACGGCTATCACGGTTTCGTGTTCCAGGCCGATGCCGGCGTGACACTGGAACAGGATCTGGCTCGGCGCGACCTCACCATCAACGCCATCGCCGAGGACGGAGATGGCACGCTGACCGATCCCTACCTCGGCTTGCGCGACATCGAGGCACGCCTGCTGCGGCATGTGTCGCCGGCTTTCGTGGAAGATCCCGTGCGCGTGCTGCGAGTGGCTCGCTTTGCCGCGCGCTTCGCGCCGCTGGGTTTTCGCGTGGCCGACGAGACCATGGCGCTGATGCGGCAGATGGTGTTCGATGGCGAGATCAATCACCTGGTTGCGGAACGCGTATGGGCAGAAACGCGCAAGGCGCTCGGCGAAGCACGGCCATCGGCCTTCCTGCAGGTGCTGCGTGCCTGCGGTGCACTGGCCGTGCTGTATCCCGAAGTCGATGCCTTGTATGGCGTGCCGCAGCGCGCCGAGTTCCATCCCGAGATCGACTGTGGTACACATGTGGAAATGGTGCTGGATCAGGCCGCGCTGCTGGCACCGGGCGATGACCTGGTCGGCTTCTGCGCGTTGACCCACGACCTCGGCAAGGCCTTGACGCCGACCGATGATTTGCCGCGACACGTGGGGCACGAGCATCTCGGCGTGGCGCCATTGCGTGCACTGGCGGCGCGCTTGAAGATACCCGCCGAGCATGCCGCGCTGGCCGAACTGGTCTGCCGCGAGCATCTGAATGCGCATCGCGCGTTCGAACTGAAACCGGCCACCTTGCTGCGCTTGCTGACTTCGCTCGATGCCTTGCGCCGACCGGCTCGACTGGACACCTTCCTGATTGCCTGCATGGCGGACAAGCGCGGCCGCCTCGGCCACAGCGATGACGGCTACCCGCAGGCGGATTTTCTGCGCGATGTTCGCGCCGCTGCCGCGGCGGTCGACGCCGCCGGTTTCGTGGCCGCCGGCCTGACCGGGCCGGCAATCGGCAAGGCCATGGAAAGTGCACGCATCAGCGCCATCGCCACACTGAAAACTAACTCTCCGAAAAGCTGATCCGCGGTATAAAGGCCGGATGGCCTTGCCCGCCGCAGGCATTGGCCGACCTCGTTCCCCGCTGGAGTCTGCCGTGCCGAGTGTATTCACCCCGCCCTCCCCGTTGCGCCAACGGTTCCGTCCGCTGTGGTGGCTGGGGATCACCTACCTGGCGATCTCGCTCGTCACCCGGATCGTGCTGCTGGTGATGTCCGGCGACAACGTGGCACACACGCCGCTGAACCTGCTGTATGCGTTCGGCGTGGGCCTGGGCTACGACCTGGTCACCTTCATCTACCTGGCATGGCCGATGGTGCTGTTCCTGTGGCTGGTGCCGACCCGGTCCGGGCGGGTCGCGCCGCTGCTGCGCTGGCTGGTGTACGCATTCGGCGTGACGCTCGCCTGCGTGCTGTGCGTGGGCACGCTGCACCTGATGTACCACGCCAGCCTCAAGGTGACCTGGCCGGCGATCGTTCCGTTCCTGTTCGTGCTGCCGCTGGCCGCGTTCACCTATACCTCGCGTGCCGGCCAGTGGGTGCTCAACGGGTTCGGGTTGCTGCTGGTCTACGGCCTGCTGTTCGTGGCGGCATCCGAGCTGGTGTTCTGGAACGAGTTCAGCGTGCGCTTCAACTTCATCGCGGTGGATTATCTCGTCTACACCTCGGAGGTGATCGGCAATATCCAGGAGTCCTACCCGATCGGCCGCTGGCTGGCGCTGCTGGTGGCACTGGCCTTGGTGGTGTTCTTCGTCGGCAAGCGCGGCCTGCGTGCACGCGATGACGGCAGCCGACTGTGGCAACGCGGCAAGGTGGTGCTGGTGTGGCTGCTGCTGACGGTGGTTTCCGTGGCCATGGTCAATGGCAGCATGAAGGATCGCACCCGCAACAACTACGTCAACGAGCTGGCCGGCAACGGCATCTACCAGTTCTTCGCCGCATTCCGCAGTTCGCATCTGGACTATTCGAAGTTCTATCGCACCCTGCCCGACGACGAGGCCTATGCGCGGCTGCGCCAGTTGTTGAAGACGCCGGACGCGACCTTCATCAGCAACGACCCGCGCGACCTCACCCGCGAGATCCGGCGCGTCGGCCCGGAGAAGCACCTCAACGTGGTGCTGATCAGCGTCGAGAGCCTGTCCGGCGATTACCTGGGCACGTTCGGCAACAAGGAACACCTCACGCCGTATCTCGATTCACTGGTCGACCATAGCGTGTTCTTCGACAACCTGTACGCCAATGGCACGCGCACGGTGCGCGGGTTGGAGGCACTGGCGCTGTCGGTGCCACCGACGCCGGGCGACTCGCTGATTCGCGAGCACGACAACGAAAACCTGTTCTCGCTGGCCGACATCTTCAACGATCGCGGCTACCAGTCGGACTTCGTCTACGGCGGCTACGGCCAGTTCGACAACATGAACTATTTCTTCGCCAACAACGGCTACCGCGACGTGGATCGGCGCGACATCCCCAAGACCGCCACCATCCATGGCCAGAACGTCTGGGGCGTGGCCGACGAAGACCTGTTCACGCTGGCGCTGGGCCAGATGGATCAGATCCACGCCGCAGGCAAGCCCTTCTTCCTGCACATCATGACCACCTCCAACCACCGGCCCTACACGTTCCCCGACAACCGCGTGAAGTTTCCCAATCACACGCGTGCCGGCGCGGTGGCTTATACCGACTGGTCGATCGAGGATTTCATCAAGCGCGCGCGCGCGAAACCGTATTTCGACAACACCGTTTTCGTGATCACCGCCGACCACTGCGCCTCCAGCGCCGGCAAGACCAGCCTGCCGATCAACCACTACCACATTCCGCTGTGGATCTACTCGCCGGCCAACTTCAAGCCCGAGCGGGTGGAGCGGCTGATGGGCCAGCTGGACATTCCGCCGACCCTGCTCGGCATGCTCAACTTCAGCTACCGCACGCGCTTCTTCGGGCACGACCTGTTCCAGTTGCCCGAAGGACGCGAGCATGCGTTTCCCGGCACCTACGAAAAGCTCGGCTATCTGCAGAACGACGTGCTCACCATCCTGGAGCCGCAACGCAAACTGGAGCAGCTCAAGCCGGACTACGCCACCGGCGACGCCACCCCGGTCAAGCCGACGAACCAGGCACTGGTCGACGACGCCGTAGCCTATTACCAGGTCGCCAGCGAACAGTTCAAGGACGGCAAGCTGAAGCGTCGGCCGGACGATTCGACCAAGGTGGAACCGATGCCCTTGCCCATCCCCGCCGCTTCAGCCCCGACGCCGGCCGGTTCCGCGCCGGCACCAGCCAGTTCCGCCGGCTCGGCAGCAGCCGCGGTGCACTGAGCCGATCAGGGCGGCCGACTCAGAGTCGGCCGC
>DATMTH010000224.1:0-13557 GCA_035564915.1 Rhodanobacter sp. | reverse complement strand
CGGCACATTCGGCGGTGTCATCGGCGGCACGGGTGGGCTCACGCTGACGACTGGCACGGAGACGTTGACCGGCGTCAATACCTACAGTGGTGCGACGACCATCAATGGCGGCACGCTGGCGCTCACCGGCACAGGCAGCGTGGCATCGTCCAGTGGCGTGACCGACAACGGCACGTTCGATATATCAGGCACAACGGCCGGTGCGACGATCACGAGTCTGGCGGGCAGTGGTGCGGTGGCACTGGGCAGCCAGACGCTGACGCTCAGCAATGCCGCCGGCACTTTCAGCGGTGTCATCGGTGGTGCTGGCGGCAAGCTCACGCTGACCGGCGGCACGGAGACGCTTACAGGTGTCAACACGTACACCGGTGGCACGATCGTCAATGGCGGCACCTTGGTGGCGGGCAGCGACAACAATCTCGGTGCGACCAGCGGCAGCCTGACACTCAACGGTGGCACGCTGGAAAATACTGCATCGTTCACGCTCAATCGCTCGCTGATTCTCGGCGCTGGCGGCGGCACGTTGCACACCGATGCGGGTACGAACCTGACCCTGGCAAATACGATCAACAGCCCCGGCAGCCTTGCGCAGACCGGCACGGGCGCGCTTACAGTTGACAACGACATTACCACGGGTGGTGCGCAGACCTACCAGAGCGCAGTGACCCTGGGCAACGACGTCACCCTGACTGCAAGCAATGTGAGTCTTGCCGGTGGCGTGGTGGGCGGAACCCACGCGCTGGTCATTGCCGGCAATGCGAACCTAGGTTCGGCAAGCGGATTGAGTTCACTGCAAATCGATGGCGCCAGCACCCTCAACGGTGACGTGACGACCAGCGGTGCGCAAACCTATACCGGCGCTGTGATGCTAGGCAACAACGCAACGTTGACTAGCACCGGTAGCGGAGTCATCGGTTTTGGCTCGACCGTGGATGGCGCTCACGACCTGACGGTGAACACCGGCGGCCAAGCCAGCTTTGGCGATGCCGTTGGCGGCGGCACGGCACTGAGCAAGCTAAGCGTCGTCAGCGGCACGTTCGCTGCCAATGCGCTGAACATTGGCTCCGGTGGTTTGTCGGTGACAACCACAGGCGGAGACATCACTCAGGGTGGCGCATTCACGGTCACCGGCGCAGCGAACTTCAATGCCGGTGCCAATGCCATCACCCTGCTTGATATCGGCAACAATTTTGGCGGTACGGTAAGCCTCAACAACAGCGGTAATCATGCGGTGTCGTTGAACAACGGGTCGCATGCGCTGACACTGGGCGTATCTTCCGTTGGCAACAGTCAGACCACCCTGAGCGCTGGCGGCATCACGCTGAACAATGCGCTGACTGCAACGGGCGGCATCGTCGACTTGGAATCAACCGGCGCGATCAGTGGTACTGGCGCGATCACCACAGGCACGCTGACCGGCAATTCAGGCAGCTACACGACGCTTGTTGGCGCAAACCACGTGGATACGCTGGGCGTGTTCACCACCGGTGGCGACTTCAACTTCAACGACGCACAGACGCTGATGGTGAGCAATGCACCATCGGCCAATGGTGGCCTGGGTAACCTCACACTGACCACCACCGGCGCCGGCTCTGACCTGATCCTGGACAGCGACCTCACTGGCAACACGGTAACGCTGGGTGCGGGTCGCGACATTAGCCAGACCTCGGGTGTGATCAACGCGAACGTGCTGACCGGAAGCTCGGGCGGCAGCACGACGCTCAATGGCGCCAATCAGGTGGCTGCACTGGGTGCCTTCACCACGGGTGGCGACTTCAGCTTCAACGACGCACAGACGCTGACCGTGAGCAACGCGCCCTCGGCCAACGGCGGTGCCGGCGATCTCACGCTGACCACCATCGGTGCGAGCTCGGATCTGATCCTGGCCAGCAATCTGGCCGGCAACACGGTGACGTTGGAGGCGGGTCGCGACATCAGCCAGACGGCTGGTGCGATCACCGCGGGCACGCTGAACGGCAGTTCGGTCGGCAGCACCACGCTCAATGGCGCGAACCTGATCGGCACGTTGGGCAGCTTCACCGCGGCAAACTTTGCGCTGACCAATGCGCAGGCGCTGGCGGTGAGCGGCCCGGTCGACGGCGGTGCCAGCACCGCGCTGACCACCACGGCGGGAGATCTGGCGATCAACGGTGCGGTCAAGGGCACCACGACGACACTCACCTCGGCCGGCGCGATCAGCGAGGGCGCCGGTGGTGTGATCACCGCGGGCACGCTGAACGGCAGTTCGGTCGGCAGCACCACGCTCAACGGTGCGAACATGATCGGCGCGCTGGGCAGCTTCACGGCGGCGAACTTCGCATTGACCAATGCGCAGGCATTGACGCTGAATGGTCCGCTGACCACGACAGGGAACACGGGTGACGTCAGTCTGACCACAAGCAGCGGCGGATTGACGGTGAATGCCGACCTGGCAGGTGGCGCGGTGGCCCTGAGCTCGGCTGGTGGCCTGGCCCTGAGCAAGAACATCAACGCCAGCACCGTGGCCTTGGCCGCTACCGGCAATATCAGTCAGAGTGGCGGAAGCATCACGGCCGGTACCTTGAGTGGTCAGTCGACAGGTTCGACGACATTGAATGCGGCCAATCACATCGGCACGTTGGGCAATTTCAGCGCGACGAACTTCGCGCTGACGAATGCCCAATCGCTGGCCGTGAACGGATCGGTCAACGGCGGTGCCAGCACCGCGCTGGCCACCACGGCGGGAGATCTGGCGATCAACGGTGTGCTCAATGGCACCACGACCACCTTGACCTCAGCCGGTGTGATCAGTGAAGGCAGCGGGGGCGTGATCACGGCCGACATGCTGAGCGGCAGTTCGGTCGGTGCCACCGCGCTGAACGGGGCAAACAGGATCGGCACGCTGGGCGGCTTCACGGCGGCGAACTTTGCGCTGACCAATGCGCAGGCACTGTCCGTCACTGGTGCGGTCGACGGCGGTGCCAGCACTGCGCTGGCCACCACGTCGGGTGACCTGGCGATCAATGGTGCGGTCAAGGGCACAGCGACCACCTTGACCTCGGCTGGCGCGATCAATGAAGGCGGCGGTGGCGTGATCACGGCCGACACGCTGAGCGGCAGTTCGGTTGGTGCCACCACGTTGAACAGTGCGAACAAGGTGGGCACGTTGGGTAGCTTCGCTGCAGCAAATTTTGCATTTGCCAATGCGCAGTCGCTGGCAGTGAACGGCCCAGTCAACGGCGGTGCCAGCACGGTGCTTACGACGACGGCGGGCGACCTTGCGATCAACGGCGCAGTGAATGGGACGACGACTACGCTGAACTCGGCTGGGACAATCAGTGAAGGCACCGGCGGGGTGATCACCGCCGCGACGTTGACCGGCACGGCGGTGGGGGCAACCACGCTTGGGGGCTCGGCCAACTTCAACAAAAACATGGTCGACACGCTCGGCAACTTCACCTCGTTGGCTGGTTTCAGCATGACCAACGACAAGTCGCTGACGTTGGCGTCGGTGGCCGGCAGTGCCTTCACCGTGAATGCCGGCACTTCCGCGTTCTACCTGTCGGTGAGAAATGGCGATCTGTTCCAGCTGGGTACGGCACCGGTTTATGACGGGACGGGGGCGTGGGGTTCGACCGGGCGCATGGGCAAAGGCTCGGCACCGATCTACGTGGTCGGCACGGGGCTGCAGAGCATCCTCAACATCGGTCTGCCACCTGCGTATTTCGATGCGGAGGACAGCAGTGGCAACCTGCTGCCCATCGGCGGCGGTTTTGCCATCAACGTGCCGACGGTGTCGGGTGCGGGCAATGCGCAGAACGGCAATCACGGGGATTCGTACATCGATCCCAGTGTGATCAGTGCGAACTACCGCTCCTACGGCATCGTGCCGTCCGGCGTGCGCCTGCCGGCCGATCAGCAAAGCGGTTGCGACCCCGATCAGCCGGATCAGCAGGACTGCCAGGATGTAGGCAGCGTGGATGTGTTCGGCTTGATGCCGTCCGCGCCACGATGAGCATGCGAAGGCGCAGTACGGGCCTCGCGCTCTGCCTGCTCGTGTCCGGTCTGGCAGGTTCGGCCGCGGCTCAGATAGCGCCGCGGTTGACCGGTTCGATCATCGTCGGCGAGCTCGAAACGGCGCAGCACGCGCTGGCCGCGCGTGCATCCATGCTGCCGCATTCCAGCCTTGCCGACACCGGCCGGCGCCTGGGCGCGATGGCTGATGCCCTGCGCAAGAGCATGGGTGGCGACCTGGACAAGCCGATCGACACCATCGGTGCGAGCGACAGGGCCAATGCCTATCGGGCGGAGGCGGCGGTCAAGCGTACGCAAGCCTATCTCGATGCGACCACGGGCTGTCTGGATGGCGATGCCACCGTGATGGCCAAGGCACTGGCCAAGACGGTCGAGCTGGAGGCCATCGACTCGGGATCATCCAGGCAATTGCCGATCATCAATGGTGTCGAGACGCTCGACAAGCGCCCGCTGTTCGTATTGCGCGGCAGCAGCAAGCCGTTGACGTTCGCCCTGACGGGTGAAAATCTGCTCGATGCCCAGTGTGCCAGCCCAGTGGTCACCGCCACCGACGGGCAGGGCAAGCCATTGGGTGTGCAGCCCAGTGTGACCGGTGTGCTGGCGAACCGGATCGAGCTGAAGCTGCCGGACAGCAGCCAGCTGCCTGCCGGCGACTATGTGTTGCACGTACTGACCAAGCACAAGGCGTTCCTGGTGGGTTGCACGAGCCAACCCGAGACCATCGCTGTCGTTCAACTGGCGCCGCCGGTCAAGTTGACCGTAAGTTATTCAGTGACCCCGACCTGTCCTGCGAGTCATGGCGGAGCCGGGCAGGTGATGCCGGCAATCACCGGCAGCATGCCCGATGGCGTGGGCAGCGGCACGGTATCGAAATACATCAAGATGGACGGCTGCAGTGATCCACTTAGTTATGCCATCAGCGCCAAGGTCACTTTCGGTGATGGCCATGGTGGTTCGATCGGGCCGATCAGCCAGATCGCTTCCGCTGGCATCAGTGCCGGCCTCCCTGGCGGTTTGTCGCTGAGTTGGGATCCTTCGGTACGCCAGCTTCTGGTGCGCCCCTCCAGCAATCGCTGCAAGGGCGTCTACTGAAGGTTGGTGATTTTTCAAACTCGAAGCCCGGTCAAGACGAGCGCATGGCGAGTTGAGGCAACGCATGGAGCAGTTGCCCGATGCCCGGGCGCGAATCAATCATGCAAGTGATTGGTCCGCGTGAGCGGGCCCGAACCTGCGTCGGACTCGCGACGGAAGAAAGCCACGGGAGGCGGCTTTCTTCATGGACTAAGGGCGCTTGCGACCACCGTGATCATTCGTCGTCGGGCGTACCGGAAACGATCCGCAGCTCCGAGATGCCGCCTGGCGCCAGATCCTTCAGCAGATCCATGAAATCCATGCCGACCAGACGCTGTGCACGGCGCAGCAGCATGGGTACCGGGCTCGATGGCTCGTGCCGCGCGTAGTAGTCACAGACCTCGTCCAGCCGCCGCATCACATCTTGCGGGCCGGAGATCGCACCAGTGGCTGCGCGGGCGCCACCGGCAGAGCCGTCGCCAGCTTGCTCGCCATCAGCCACACCTTCGGCATCGCCTTCAGGCGGTATGCGTCGGGCCAGCTGCGGGTCGAGGAATTTCTTCAGTTCGTAGATATCGCTGAGCAGGTTCTTGAACTCGGGACCGGCAGTACCTACGCGATCGCTGAAGATGCTGTCGATCGCCTTGAGATGATCCAGCGATTCGCCCACCGCGGCGGTCACCGCGACCAGGTCTTCTTCGAGACAATCCATGCAACAGGCCTCGATTTCCGTCATCGAGGCTTCCGGTCCGTCGTCGGTGGTGGTGGCCTTGAGGGTGCCGTTGGCGATGCGCAGGTCACGCAGATTGAACCGGCCAAGCCGTGGTGACTGGACGAAGGGCGTGGTTCGAAAATAACCGAGCACGCCCTGCAAGTCGGTCAGCGGAACCACCGAGTTGACCCGCATGGTGGGGTCGTCATCGTCCTCGGCATCGAGTTGCGGATGCACGGTATCCCAGAAGTGCTCCAGCAAGCCGCGGATCAGAGACAGCCCGGCGTTCCAGCCCGGCATGCCGGAACTGCGCAGCCATGCCGTGGTGAGATGGACGGCGGCGCGCAGATCCTTCGAGCGGCCCAGTATGGCTTCGGCCAGCTCGACGACCTTGTCCCAATCGGGTTCTTCGGCTGCCTTGACGGCATCGCCAACGGCACGTTCGGCCTTGGGTGCGGCAGCACGCTCGAGTGCGAGAAATTCCGGATCGTATTCCAGATCGTCACCGGAGGGTGACTCGTCGCCGATCGGCGCCAGCAGGGACTCCACGTTGAATCGCGTCATGAGCTAACACCGACTTTCAGGAGAGAAGTCGGCATTATCACAAATAATCGAGCCAGTGCCATGCCGCCGGGTTGAAGCGAGCCCGCTGCTCAGCGTACGAACCGCCGAACCCAGGCCGCGTAGTTGTCCACGAAACCCTGCAGGAATTTCCGCGTGCCGTCGTTGGCGATCGTGCCGTCATCGGCGATCAGATCGTCCTTGAAGTGGATGAAGACCTCCGGCTGGGCCAGGGTGGGCACGTCCAGATAAGCCAGCACGTTGCGCAGATGCTGCTGCACCATGGCGGTGCCGGTCGAGCCGATCGAGGTACCGATCACGGCGCCCGGCTTGCCGGCGAACGAATTGGTGCCCCACGGGCGTGAGCCGATGTCGATCGCGTTCTTCAGCACGCCGGGAATCGAACGGTTGTATTCCGGCGTGACGAACAGCAATGCATCGGCCGATTCGATATCCTTCTTCAGACGAGTGGCCACGGCCGGGTAGGCGGCATCGAAGTCCTGCGAGTACAGCGGCAGGTCGTTGATCTGGACATGGCGAAACGAAAATTCGGCGGGCGCGAGTTTCTCCACCGCGCGGGCAAGCCGCCGGTTGAAGGAATCCATGCGCAAGCTGCCGACAAGAACAGCGACCTTGATCTGGCTCATTTCGGGCTCCGTGGCTGGGTATGGAAGAATGGACGTGCAGCCCATGGTTCGCCGGTCGGTGTTAAACGCGCATGAAGGTGCCGCCGGCATCGGTGTCCATAACGTGTACTCTTTACGGCCAGCCTTGCCGCTGCCGCATTCCGTCCGATTTCATTCAGCGAAAGATCCCCATGCAAGACATTGAAAATCTGATCGACGATGCCTTCGAGCGTCGCAACGAACTGACCCAGGCGGAGATCGAATCCCATCTGCGCCCCGCGGTCGACCAGCTGATCGGCCTGCTCGAATCCGGCGAGCGTCGCGTGGCCGAGCCGGATGGCGATGGCGGCTGGCGGGTGAATCAGTGGATCAAGAAAGCCGTGTTGCTGTATTTCCGCATCAGTACCAACCAGGTGGTCGACGGGGGTGCCGCGCAGGCGTTCGACAAGGTGCCGCTGCGTTTTGCGCACGGCAACGATGACGAGCTGCAGCAACTCGGTGCGCGGGTGGTGCCGGGTGCGCTGGTGCGTCGCGGTGCGCATGTGGCGAAGGATGCGGTGCTGATGCCCAGCTACGTCAACATCGGTGCCTACGTGGGCGCCGGCACGATGGTCGATACCTGGGCCACGGTAGGCTCCTGCGCACAGATCGGTGCGGGTGTGCATCTGTCCGGTGGCGTCGGCATCGGCGGCGTGCTTGAGCCACTGCAGGCCAACCCGACCATCATCGAGGACAACTGCTTCATCGGCGCACGTTCCGAAGTGGTCGAGGGTGTGGTGGTAGAGCGAGGCAGCGTGATCGGCATGGGCGTGTTCCTGGGCCAGTCCACCCGCATCTACAACCGCGCCACTGGCGAAGTGGGTTATGGCCGCGTGCCGGCCGGCAGCGTGGTGGTGTCCGGCAGTCTGCCGGCCAAGGACGGAAGCCACAGTCTTTACGCCGCGATCATCGTCAAGCAGGTCGACGAAAAGACGCGCGGCAAGACCAGCATCAACGAGCTGCTGCGGGCGTTGTAGCGAATGACTGGCGGCAGTGAAACTTGCCGGCGACGGGTCGGGGCGATTTCAGTCGCGATGCCCCTGCTCCGATCCACCTGAACGCCAACGAGCAACAACATCGCGGCGGAAGCCGCTGCTACAGGAATGGCACATGAGCAACCCGACCCTCTACGGTCTGCCCAACTGCGACACCTGCCGCAAGGCGCGCAACTGGCTGGGGCGTTTTGAAGTGGCGCACGAGTTTGTCGACTACCGCGCCAACCCGGTGCCGGCGCTGACGCTGAAGGCGTGGGCTGCCCAGCTCGGTGGCTGGGAAAAGCTGGTCAACAAATCCTCCACCACCTGGCGCAACCTGTTGCCGCAACGCAAGAACCCGGGCAGCGATCCGGAGTGGACGCTGTTGCTGAAGGAGTATCCGGCACTGATCCGTCGGCCGGTGGTGGTGCAACCCGACGGTACGATCAGTGTGGGTTTCAGCGACAACGGGTTCAAGAAGCTGTTCAGGCGCTGAGCGGGCTCGAGACATGTCGATGCGACTTTCCAAGATCCTGCTGGTGCTGGCGATTGCGCTGTGGCTGGCGTTGGTCGCGTTCGGCAACATCACCGACTACGGCAGCAACTGGGTCTTCGTGCAGCATGTGTTGGCGATGGACTCGATTTTCCCCGGCGCCGATATCCACTATCGGGCAATTCATTCGCCGGCGCTGCAGCACCTCGCCTATCTGGCGATCATTGTCGTCGAGACGCTGGCGGCCGGCCTGTGCAGCTTCGGTGGCTGGCGGATGTGGCGCGCGCGTCGCGCGTCGGTGGCAACGTTCCGTGATGCCGCTCGCGTGGCCGTGGCCGGGCTCAGCCTGGGTCTGCTGCTGTGGCTGGGCGGGTTCATGGCGATCGGTGGCGAGTGGTTCGGCATGTGGATGTCCAGTCAATGGAACGGAGTGGCCAGTGCGTTCCGGTTCGTGATGGTGCTGCTGGTGGCGCTGGTTTACCTGGGTCAGCGCGATCATGAGGCCGGTGGCTGAGGGCAGGACATGAGCAACCATCGAGCGCGGCGCTTCCGCTACAATCTGCGCATCGAACGCGACAACGCATTGCTGTACGCGCGGCTGGCCGAGCTGACCACGGATGCGCGGTTGAGTCGTGCCTACAAGCGCATCGCGGCGGGCGAGGAGATCAACGCGCAGTTCTGGGAATCGCGCCTGGTCGAGTTGGGCGAGGCGTTGCCGCAGCATCGGATCGGCCTGCGCGTGCGTGCACTCAGCTGGTTCGCGCGGCGCTTCGGTACCGAATTCGTGATGCCGACCGTGGTGCGGCTCGATCACGCCGATCACGCCGCGACGCCGGTGGATCGTAGCGGTCATCGCGATCATTTTGCTTCGGCGCAGGGCATCGCGGCGCCCGGCCATCGGCATCGCACGCAGAGCGGCAATACCTTGCGTGCGGCGGTACTCGGTGCCAACGACGGGCTGGTCTCCAACGTGAGCCTGGTGATGGGCATGGCCGGTGCCGCTACCGGCGACCGTGCCGTATTGCTGGCCGGGTTGGCCGGGCTGGTAGCCGGCGCCTGCTCGATGGCGCTGGGTGAGTGGCTGTCGGTGAACAGTTCGCGCGAGTTCTATCAGGCGCAAATCACCGAGCGGGCGGAGCGGCTGGCAGTGGCGCCGGAAGACGGCCTGCGGCATATCGCCGGCATCTATCGCGACAAGGGGGTGGAGGCGGCCGCCGCCGAACATCTGGCCGGGCATGTGGCGGAAACGCCGCGGGCTGCGCTGGACATGCTGGTGCGTGAGGATCTCGGCATCGACCCCGGCGAACTGGGCGGCTCGGCCTGGGGCGCGGCGATCTCGTCGTTCTGCCTGTTTGCCTGCGGTGCGCTGTTTCCGGTGGCGCCGTATTTCTTCCTCGGTGGTGCGGATGCGCTGCTGGCCAGCGCGTGCTCGACAGCCGTCGGCCTGGCCCTGGTCGGCATCGGCACGTCGCTGTTCACCGGGCGCAGCATGCTGTTTTCGATCGCCCGCCAGTTCGCCATCACGGCGGCAGCAGCGGCGATCACCTACGCCGTCGGCCATCTGCTTGGCGTCGCCCTGGCGGTTTGAGGAAGTCGCTGCGGCGCCCTTGGTATGCTGTGTCATCCTCCCCGCATTGCGCTTCGTGAGTGTCCATGTCCGACGTATTCGACCTTGCCTGTGACCTGATCCGCCGTCGTTCGGTGACGCCGGAAGACGCCGGCTGCCTGCCGTTGATCGGTGCACGGCTGCAGCAGGCCGGATTCGACGCGCAACACCAGCGTTACGGCGAGGTCGACAACCTGTGGGCCACGCATGGTCCGGGTGGTCCCACCCTGATCTTTCTGGGCCATACCGACGTGGTGCCCAGCGGGCCGGAATCGAACTGGCGCAGCCCGCCGTTCGAGCCGACTGTTCGTGACGGCCTTCTATACGGCCGCGGGGCGGCCGACATGAAAGGTTCGGTGGCGGCGATGGTGGTGGCGCTGGAGCAGTTCGTGGCGGCGCATCCGGACCATCCCGGGCGCGTGGGCCTGCTGCTGACCAGCGACGAGGAAGGCCCGACCAATCTCGATGGGGTGCGCAAGGTCGCCGAGTACTTCCGGCGCACCGGCGAGCGCATCGACTGGTGCGTGGTGGGCGAGCCGTCGGCGAAGCAGCGGCTGGGTGATCTGATCCGTGTCGGTCGACGTGGCTCGCTTTCGGCCAAGTTGATGGTGCGGGGCGTGCAAGGGCATGTGGCTTATCCGGAGAAGGCACTCAACCCGATCCATGCTTTCGCGCCGGCCATGGCCGCCCTGGTGGCCGAACCCTGGGACAACGGCAATGCGGATTTTCCGCCCACCTCGTTCCAGGTGTCCAATCTCAATGCCGGCACCGGTGCCGGCAATGTCATCCCTGGCATGCTGACTGCGCTGATGAACTTTCGCTACAGCACGGCCAGTACGGCCAGCGAATTGCGTATGCGCAGCGAAGCGATCCTGCAGCAACACGGGCTGGATTATGCGGTGGAGTGGAGCCTGTCCGGCGAGCCGTTCCTCACCCCGCCGGGTGGCCGTTTGCGCGACACGGTGGTGTCCGTATGTCGTGAACTGTGCGGCATCGAGCCGGAGCAGAGCACCGGCGGCGGCACCTCGGATGGTCGCTTCATCGCGCCGCTCGGCGTCGAGGTGGTGGAGCTGGGGCCGGTCAATGCCACCATCCACAAGGTCGACGAGTGCGTGGCGCTGGATGAGCTCGAACAATTGCCGCAGCTGTATCGCGCGGTGTGCGAGCGCTTGCTGGGATAGCACCGTGACAAGCGTGCTGCAGGGTGCTGAACCTACATCTTGCCGTGCTCCAGCGGGCGATGACGATGCATCAGCGCCCATTCCGCGTGTTCGGCCAGTGCCGCCTCGCCCAGCGCGCGCAAGATGTCGCTGCGCGTGTCCGGGTTCTGGGTGGCGTCCAGTTTGCGGCGTGCGCTGGCGAAGATCCCGCGCATGTACTGGTATTGATTGATCAGTTCCTTGTCGGCCTTGCGGTAGGCGTAGGATTCGCGTGCCGCGGCGATCACCGCCAGTACACCCATCAGTGCCACCAGCAAGGTGGTGGTATCCGCATCGAGCCAGCGGTTGAACAGCGCCAGCAGGATGCTGGTGGCGATGACCGCGCACAACAGGATGAGTGAGAGGCGTTGGGTCGCGTGGTGGATCCGGCTGCGTTGTTCGCTCTTGCGTGTGTAGTAGCCGAGTTGACCATTGCCGTCCGGCTCGCCGATCCAGTCGGCGATCACCTTCGCCACGCCGGTCGCCGAGGTGGCGACCACCGCGTTCACGCCGGCCACGCGCATCACGTTGCGGATCCAGCCAAGTTCGATGTCCTGCTTCTGCATGAAATCCTCATGCGCGAACGCACCGAGTTCGTCGGTTTCGATGCCGGCGCAACCCCAGTAGCCCTGCACCCGCAGACCTTCGGCGAGCGCGCGGTAGTCGATGTATTTGCGGTGCCAGTCGCGTCGCCGCACCAGCCACGCCAGCAGCACGCCCGCGGCAAACAGCACCACGAACAGATAGATGGCGTCGCCCACGTAAGGCAGGTTCTGGGGCAGGTCGGAGTAGCACACGAATGCAATGCCCATCAGCGCCGCCAGTACGTACAGGCTGCGCATCGTCAGCAACACCTGTTTCTGGAAGTGGATCGCCAGCCAGTCGGCGGCGGCAAACAAGCCGCCGACTGCGACGCACTCGGCACGTCCGTCGACGCGATCGTCGCGCGGCGAGTCATTCGCCGCGGCCATGCTGTCAGCGTAACGTGCGGCGTCGTCATTGAATTGCTGCATGCGCTGGAACATGCGCTGGAACTCGCCCGGCATGCCTGCCTCGGCCGCATGCGTGTCGGTGTCGTCGACCCAGCGCGCCTGCAGCGGTTGCAGCGGCGGCAGCGGCGGTTGACTTGCACCTGCGGCGTCGGCGCGTGAACAGGCAATGTGATACAGCAAACTCTCGTCACCGCTGTCCAGCGTGACATGGTGGGAGTGGCGGCGCTCGATCGGCCCCGGCAGGATGCGATCCATGTGAAAGCGCACGATCTGCGCCGTGCCGCCGAACTTGTCCGAGGCGCGGCCATCCCACAGCGCCAGCAGGATGTGACTGTGGCTGGCGATGAATACACCCGCATGCGCGTACTGGCGGTTGCGCGCCTCGCCATGCGTGGCCACGCTTTCCAGCGTGTTGCCCGGCAACAGCGGCAGCGGCAGTACCTCGGCGTGTTGGCACAAGGCGACGAATCTGGCCTGGGCATCGGCACTGAAATCGTCGAGATACAGATCCCGCGGCAACGGCAGCGGCGCGATCACTCGCGCGCCGGCGGCCAGCGCCTCTTCGGCGACCAGTTGGTCTCCACCCTGGGCCAACGCCGACAACACCACCAGCGGCAGCGCCGGGAAGTCGCGCTGCAGTTGGGCGAGAAATTCCCGCACGCGCTGCCGGATCGCCTCGACTTCGTGGGCGGGAATATTGCGGTGGCTGGTGACGCCGATCACCAGGGGAACGGTGATCGGCGTATTCACGCTTTCAAGCGTGGGCATATGGGCCATTGCTCAGGTGGTCTCCATGAAGCTGCCTGCACATCGACAAGCGGGTGACGCAAGGTGCTGTCGTTATCGTCGGCATGTGCAATTTCAGGCTATCTGTTCTTGATGCTCGGATTTGAATCGCTTGGCCCATTGCAACTTGTCCAGGGAATGCCGTAGATGTCGCCGGACAGGTTTTTCGCGAAAAGTTGATAGTGCCATTCCCCGCATGTATGGTTTGGATCAGGGTGAGATGTTGTGTGATGATTCATGACATGAATCAGCCTTCCGTTGTCCTTCATTTCGATATCCATTATCGCTCCAGGGTTTTTTCCAATCCATATGAAACCCGGTGTGCTTTCATCGTCAAGATCACAGAATTTCAAACCAGGCTCCACCACCTCAAACACAATCACGTGAGGTCCCTGGTAACTGATCCCGATCATGTTGGGCATGAAAGACAACTTGTAGCATTCCCTTTTTTTTATGTTTAGATATCCGTTCTTTTCTGCACGCT
>DATMTH010000223.1:0-37872 GCA_035564915.1 Rhodanobacter sp. | reverse complement strand
CCGTCGCCGCAGTCAGGATGGCAAGGCAGTCGTTAGCGACTGACTTGCGTTGTCACTGGACTTCATCGCGTGGTGCTGGCGTCACGGCGTTACTTCGACGAAACATTCAGGCCGTTGGCGTCAACACTTTTCACTCCCTTGACCTTCATCGCCACGTGAATGGCGTGCTTCTTCTGCTTCGAACTGGCGACGGTGCCACTCAAGGTGACCACGCCGTCATGGGTGCTTACCGTGATGTCGGTGGCCGGAATGTTCTTGGTCGTGCTGAACTCCGTTTTCACCTTGGTGGTGATCCATGCATCGGCTGCCTTGTCCGGCACGGTCTGGTTGTCGGACGAGCTCTGCATGGAAGCGCTGGTCTGCCATGCCATGGCCTGGCTGAACGGTACGGCGGCGAAGGCCAGCATCAGGCCTGCGGCGATCATGCTGCGGCGAATCACGAGGCGGTTGTTCATGAGAATCTCCTTTCTGGAAAATGGGCCTGTCGCGAAGACAGTCGGAAACGCCGATGCCGGTTTCCGTGAGCCCATGGCAACAGCCTCGATGTGAACCCCGCGTGGGAATCGGCCATGGCGGTTCAGCGCGCGCACATGTTTGCGAGCGCGATGTGATCCGGATATTGGAAAGTTGTTGCGTGCGGCTGGTACGCGCACAAAAAAACCGGGGCGCCGCAGCGCCCCGGTCTGTCGATCGATCGCCGACTATTTCAGGATGGTTTCGCTGGTAATCACCATGCCGTTGTCATCGACATGCATTTCGGCGTCGATGTGATCGATGCGTTCGGCCTGGGCCTTCATGGCGGCGAATTGGGCCTTGGAGCGCGCCGCCATGGCAGCGGCCTGCTTGCTGCTGTCGTCACTGTCGACCGTCCCGTCATTGCTCATGGCGCTGGCGGCCGAGCTCAGACTGCCGACCTTGTCTTCCATGAGCTGCAGCCAGCTCACGTACATGGCGCCGCTCAGATGGGTGCGACTCATCTGGCCGGCATTGCCGGCAGCATCCTTCAAGGTGTCGGCAAGTCTGGCGTCCTCGCCGGCACCCACGCCGAGCGCGAGGGCGCTGTTGCTCATCGCCGCCCAAGCGGGTTGTCCCAGCATGCCTGCCATGTCTTTCGGCAAGGCCATCGGCTTGCCGTCATTGCCGAGTTTCAGCTGGGCCAGCGCAGGTACCATCATCTGGCCCATGGCGAGCAGGCCGGAGGGGCTGCTGGTGCCGATGACCAGCCGTCCACTGAAGGTGGGCAGGCTGGAGTTCGGGTTGGCGGCCAGTGAATCCAGCGCGATGCGCACGCCCAGCAGGTCACCGAAGGGGGGGATGGCAGCCTTCTGCATGAGCGGGCCGAGCTTGGCGAAACCATCGTTGACGTCGCTCAGCATCGGGCAGGTGAATGGCTTGGCTGCCACCGCATCGGCCTGCGCCATCCAGAACGTGCGCAGATTGGCGATCGGCAATGCCAGGCTCAGGTCGAATGGCGCGGTGCCGGTCGTGCCCAGTCCGGGCAGGTTCACCTTCAGTGAAGAGAAGGCCTTGCTGATGTCATCGGCAAGCGCCACGTCCATCCGCGCGCTCTGGTGCTTGGCGTCCAGTGCGGTATAGCCGAAGCTGATCGAGGGAACGCGGGCGGCAATGCGTGCTGCATCGGTGCTGCAGGCCGGCGAGGTCTGCAGCTGGTTGGCGACGGGTTCGCCGGTCTTGGCCGATTCGGCCTGGGCGTGCGCTTTCTCGATCGCGCCGATCAGCGCGTCCTTGCCACTGAACGCCAGCGGCAGTGCGCGGGTCAAATCCAAATCGCCGACCAGCCATTTCTGGTAGCCCTTGGCCTTGGCCAATGCGGCGAGTCGGCCATCGTCCTGCAGGCTCTTCTGCGGTCGATCAAGGCCCAGTGCCTGACGCAGCAGCGTCGGCGATGCGTCCGCGGGCAGCAGGGCCGCGACGGCTTGCTTGTCTACCGTGGCCAGGATCATTTCAGTGCCCGACGCGGCGGAAACGTATTTGCGGTAGCTCTGCTTGCCTGTGCTGGCGACATCGAGTTTCTTGCCATAAGCCGTTTCCAGTCGGCCGATGAACGCCTCGAACGCGGCCGGGTCGCTCAGCTGGAAGCGCAACACCGGTGCCAGACCCAGTCCGTAGAACGCCGAGTAGCCTTTGAGGTTCAGGCCCGCACCCTGGGCAAAGCTTTCGATCGTCTTGCCCTTGAACTCGGCAGCCAGTGCGCGCAGCAGCTTGGCGGCGTCGGGGTCGGTGGTGGTCAGCCGATCAGCGGCGGCATCGAGCTGGGCCAGCTGGGATGGAAGCTGCGCATCAGCCTGCGCCAGCAGCGCCTGACGGGTGGCGTCGTCCATCACATCCAGGTTCGCAACCACATAAGGCGTGTCGGCCGGCACGAACGCCAGCGGTGCATCCTTGTCCTTGTGCGCGCAGGCGGCCAGCATGAGGCCTGCCAGGCCCAGCGCGAGATAGCGCGTCGTCGATCGCATGATGTTCCCCATCGTTGGTGAAAGGTTTCCCACCCATTATGCCTTGGCTGCGGTGGTGCCGTATTGCCCGCGGCTCAACGTGCCAGCACCTCGTTCAGCACGGCCATGCGCACGAAGACACCGTTGCCCACCTGTTCCAGAATGCGTGACTGTGCGCCATCGGCCACATCCGAGGCTATTTCGATGCCGCGGTTGATCGGGCCCGGATGCATGACCAGACAGCCCTTGGCGGCTCGTGCCAGGCGCCGTTGATCCAGCCCGTAATGGGCGAAATAGGCGGCTTCGTCGGGCAGCTCGATGGTGGCCATGCGTTCTTTTTGCAGGCGCAGCATGATGACGGCATCGGCACCCTCGATGGCCTGATCGAAGCTCTCGTAACGATGCCCCTGCGGAACATCTTCGGCTGACGGCATCAGTTCGGCCGGACCGCACAGGCGAATTTCCTTCACCCCGAGCGCGCTCAGTGCGTGGATGTCCGAACGAGCTACGCGCGAGTGCTTGATGTCGCCGCAGATCACCACGTTGAGGTTCTCGAAATCCGGTCGATGCTGACGTATCGTCAAGGCGTCGAGAAGGCCCTGGGTGGGATGCGCGCGGTTGCCGTCGCCGGCGTTGATGACCGAGACGCCGCTCATGGCATGGTGCACCAGCTCGTCCGGCGTGCCGGACTGCTTGTGTCGCACGATGATGGCATCCAGGTGCATGGCTTCGAGCGTGTGCAGGGTATCGAACAACTCCTCGCCCTTGCTGGTGGATGAGGCGCCAAGATCGAAGTTGACCACGTCGGCGCCCAGTCGGCGGGCGGCCAGTTCGAATGAGGTGCGGGTGCGCGTCGAGGGTTCGAAAAACAGGTTCAGCACGGTGCGCCCGGCCAGAAGCCCGAGTTTGCGGGTGCCGTGGGCGCAGGCATCGCGCAACGATTCCGCACGGTCCAGCAACCGTTCGATGGTCTCGCGCGGCAGGTTTTCCAGGGTGGTCAGGTGGCGCAGGCGAGGACTCATCGGCAGCTCGGAGGCAGGGTGAAGGTCAGGAGTGTGCGGTATCGACGGAGTGGGTGTCGGCGCCGGCCAGCCAGCGTTCGAGAATCACGGCGGCCGCTTCGGCGTCGATCTCGGCAGCATCGCGTCGGCGTCTGAGTCCGGCGGCGCGCGCCGCGGCAAAACGTTGCGCGGCTTCCTGGGAACTGTGCCGCTCGTCGATCAGGATAACCGGCAGGTGGTAACGCTGGCGCAGTTGTTCGGCGAAGTGTCGGGCGCGCCGACTGGCTGCCTGCTCGGCGCCGTCCAGGGTCAACGGCAGGCCGACCACGAGGGTGTCGGGCCCCCATTCCTGGCGCAGTGCATCCAGCCGGCCCCAGTCGGGCCCGTCCTGGTTGACGGCGACCGTGGTCAGTGCGCGCGCGGTGGCGGTGAATGTATTGCCGATGGCCACCCCGGTCAGGCGACTGCCGACATCGAATCCCAGCGCGCAGCTCATGCGTGGCCCGCGTAGCCGGAAAGCTGCAGCGGGTCGATCCCGACCAGCCCGGCGGCGGCGCTCCAGCGTTCCTCCAGCGGCGTATCGAACACCACCCGGCTGCTCGCTTCAGTGGTAAGCCATGCATTCGCCATCAGCTCCTGTTCCAGCTGACCGGCATCCCAGCCGGCGTAGCCGAGGGTCATGATGGCCTGGCGCGGGCCATCGCCTTTGGCCATGGCGATCAGGATGTCGCGCGAGGAGGTGACCGACCATTCACCATTGATGCGGTAACTGGCCTCCCAGTCGCCCGCTTCGCGGTGCAGCACGAAACCGCGCTCCTGCTGCACCGGGCCACCGATCAGCACGGGTGCGTCAGCCAGGTCGTTGTCGACGCACTCCAGCTTCATCTGCGCCAGCACATCCCCGAAGCGGTATTCGGAAAGCTGGTTGACCAGCAGGCCGACGGCGCCATCCTCGTCGTGCTGGCACAGCAGGGTCACGCCGCGTGCGAACGGGGGGTCAGCCAGGCCGGGCATGGCAATCAGGAAATGCCCGGTGAGAGTCGATGTCAGCAGGGAAGCCATGCGCGCATTGTAAGCGCTGTGCGACGTTTCAGCGCGTCTGCAACACGTTGTTCGGCTGGAATTGCCAGGTGCGGGTGATGTTCAATTCATCGATGTGCTCGCCTGTTCGCGGTGCTGGCGGGAATGGTGCAGCCAGCCGCACGATCCGTTCGGCAGCGGCATCGAGGATTTTTTCGCCCGAGCTCTGGATCACGTCGATGCTCTTGATGCTGCCGTCGAGATTGAGTACCACGGTCAGCAACACGTTGCCATGCAGGCCGCGTCGGCGTGCTTCCTCGGGGTAATTGAGGTTGCCGACCCGTTCGACCCGATCCGACCAGCCACGCATGTACGCGGCGAACGCGTATTCGCGAGTGTTGGCGGTGAGGTATTTCACCTTCGGTCGCTTGGCGTAGTCGACTTTTTTCCGGCGCAGTTCGGCAGCCAGCTGGGCAATCGCCTGTTGCCGCCTCAGGTCGGCGGCGTTCGGAGCGGCCTGTTGCGGGTCGACTTCAGTCTGGGCAGTGTCGCTGTCGACACTGAAATCGCTGGCACCGGTGGTGGTGACCATGCGGGTGGGCGTGGCCGTGCGCGGTGGCGGCGTGGCTGTTTCTGTTGGCTGTGCCGCGATGCCGGGATCGGGCTTGGGCAATGCTCCGGAGAACAGTTGTGACGGCCGCGCAACACGGTCGCCGCGACCGCCTCCGCGGTTGTTGGCCTGGGCCAGGAAATCCGCCTTGTCCGGTGCCTCGCGGTTGGCGACATTGACCAGGGTGACATCCAGCGTCGGCAGGCTGGGCCGCGACCTGGCGAAGTGGAAGGTGATGCCAAGCAGGAGCACGCCGTGCAGCAACAGCGAAAACAGCAGGGTGGCACCGATCGGGTCGGGTCGGGGGTTGACGGCGGCAGTAGCACTCACGCAGGGCGGTTTCCACGGACTTGGCGTTCGATGACGTCGAACAGCTGGCCTGCAATATTAAGCCCGAACTGGGCATCCAGCTCGCGCACGCAGGTTGGAGATGTGACGTTGATCTCGGTCAGGTAATCGCCAATCACGTCCAGGCCGACGAACAGCAATCCGCGTCGACGCAGTTCCGGTGCCACCTGGGCCACGATCCAGCGGTCACGTTCGGACAGCGGCACGCCTTCGCCGCGACCGCCGGCGGCGAGGTTGCCGCGGAACTCATTGCCCTGTGGAATGCGCGCCAGCGCATACGGCACGGGCTCGCCATCGATCACCAGGATGCGCTTGTCGCCGGCGCTGATCTCCGGGATGTACTTTTGCGCGATGGCGAGTTGCCGGCCGTGTCCATGGGCATCGCCGCCAAGCAGGGTCTCCAGCATCGAGTTGAGGTTGCTGTCGCCTGCCTTGACCCGGAAGATGCCGCGGCCACCCATGCCGTCGAGCGGTTTCAGCACGACTTCGCCATGTTCGGTGACGAAACGCCGCAGTTCGTCCGCATCGCGCGCGACCAGGGTGGGTGCGATGCATTGCGGGAATGCCAGCGCGAACAATTTCTCGTTGCAGTCGCGCAAGGCGCGCGGGTCGTTGACCACGACCAGGCCATCGTGCTGCGCCGCTTCCAGCACCATGGTGTCGTAGATGAACTGGGCGTCGACCGGTGGGTCCTTGCGCATCAGCAGCACGTCGATCTCGTGCAGCTTGCGCCAGTGCGACGGGCCCAGCGTGAACCAGTGTTGCGGGTCGTCGTGCACTTCAAGCGTTGCGCTGTGCGCCCAGGCGGTGCCATTGCGCAGCGCCAGGTCGCCCTGTTCGAGATAATGCAGCGAGTGACCGCGTCGCTGGGCTTCCAGCAGCATCGCGAAGCTGGTGTCCTTGACTGTCTTGATCGAGCCGATGGGGTCCATCAGCACGGCAACCGAAAGAGGCATCGGTGTTCTCCATGTAGTGGCCATGCCTGTTGATGCCGGATCGGCAGGCGGGGACTGGCAGGCGGCTATAGTAAGGTGGATGGGTGCAAGAGGACGAGATGCTGCTTGTGTCACGCACCGCTGTTGTGGATGGGCTTATGATGCCAATATGGGTCACTATGGTGCGGTGGATCGTCAGCGCAGGCGATATTGCTTGACAGTTTTGGCGGGCAGGCAGTAAACAACAAAACGCCACATGTGCTGTCGCAGTGCGGGTATTCGACGGTTTGATGGTGAAAATTTTCATGTGTGCACCGCGCGGCATGGCAGTTGCATGCTTTGGTGCTTATCCTGAGCTCATGGCGGGCCGCAGGGGGGAGTAAGTGAATTTGAACGTGAGTGCTAGTGACTTGGCTGGTCTGAAGGTCATGGTGATCGATGACTCCAAGACCATCCGCCGCACAGCGGAGACCCTGCTGAAGAAGGAGGGTTGCGAGGTGTTGACCGCCGTCGACGGATTCGAGGCACTGGCCAAGATTTCCGACCAGAAGCCGGCGATCATCTTTGTCGACATCATGATGCCCCGTCTGGACGGGTACCAGACCTGTGCGCTGATCAAGAACAATCCGGAATTCCGCGCCACGCCGGTGATCATGCTCAGTTCGAAGGATGGTCTGTTCGACAAGGCGCGTGGTCGCATTGTCGGAGCCGAACAATATCTGACCAAGCCGTTCACTCGCGACGAGTTGCTCGGTGCCATCCATCGCCATGTCAGTACCGCCGCAAGCCACTGACTGCAGATTCTGAGGGGGAGACTGTGGCCAATATTCTCATCATCGACGACTCGCCGACCGACGTGCGCGTATTTACCACGTTGCTGGAGCGTGCCGGCCATCAGGTCGACGCGGTCAGTTCGGCCGAGGAGGGCATCGAGCGCGTTCGTGCCCAACAACCCGACCTGGTCATCATGGACGTGATCATGCCTGGCATGAACGGCTTCCAGGCCACGCGCACGTTGACGCGGGACCCGTTGACCAAGAACGTGCCGGTGGTGATGATCACCACCAAATCGATGGAGACCGATCGGGTCTGGGGCATGCGCCAGGGCGCCCGCGCGTTCATCACCAAGCCAGTGAACGAGAAGGATCTGCTGGCATGCATCAACGATTTGCTGTCGAGTGACGCATGAACGAGATCATCAACCTCACTCCTTTTGAAATCCTGGCCCACTACGAAAGACTGTCGCTGGCGCATGCGTCAGATACCCAGGACAAAGTGGAGGCGCCTGGCCTGTGGCGTGGCATCGGTTTCCGGGTCGGTTCGCGCCTGCTGCTCAGTGGCATCGACGAAATCAACGAATTGCTGGCCGTGCCGGTGCTTACCCCGGTGCCGGGCACCCAGCCGTGGTTGCTTGGCGTGGCCAACGTGCGCGGCAACCTGGTGCCGGTCGTGGATTTTTCCCGATTCCTGTTCGGCGAGCGTGCGCAGCATTCAGATCGCAGTCGATTGCTGGTGGTGCGCCAGGGCGGCGGTAACGTGGCCCTGCTGGTGGACGAGGTCCTGGGCCAACGCACCGTGAGTGAGGAGCAGCGCCGCGAAGCCGAGCGCGAAGATGATCCGCGGCTGGCCCGCTTCGTGGACAACCGCGTGGGCGAACAGCAATTGGCAGTTTTCAGCATGAATCGACTGGTGCGTGCGCCGGATTTTCGTCAGGCTGCGGCCTGATTCGCAGCTTGGCGTCAGTCGAATAAATGGCCGGCGCCGGTTCGGGTCGGATTTTGGGGCAACATTCCCTGGCCGGTAACCGCTCATGATGGTGCGGTGCAGGCAACGTTTTAGTTAGACCGATGAGGTGAACATGAGCACTACAGGGGGCGTCAGCCGGGAACGCGGGTATACCGCACTCATTGTCCTGCTGCTGATTGCGATTGGTTTTGCGGCACTCGATTTCTTCATGCTCAACCAGAAGAACGGTGAAGATCGCCAGGCGATCGCGCTGACCACGCAAATTCAGGTGCTGTCACAACAGACCGCAAAATTCGCACTGGAGTCGGCGGACGGCAACGTCGAGTCGTTCAAGGAGCTCGAGGGCACCCGCAACGCGATTGATTCGGCCGTGAAGCGGCTGGGCAAGGGTGACCCCACCAGCGGCATGCAGCCCTATGCCGATGGCAACAAGACGCCTGCCGGCCGTGCCGTAAGTGCACTGGATGCATCGTGGAACCAGCTCGACGCCGACATCGGCAAGATACTTTCCAACAAGGCGGTCGTGCTCGATTCCGGCCAACGCGCGGCCACCTTGTCGCAACAAATGCCCTTGCTCAATTCCAGCATGGAGCAAGTCGTCAACATCCTGCAGCAGCGCAATGGCAGCTCCGAACAGATGCTCGGCACCTCGCGCCAGATGCTGTCGGCAGACCGCATCATCCGCCGAGTCCAGGAAGTGCTGCAGGGTGGCGACAACGCCCAGTCCGCAGCCGATGGCTTGTCCCGCGATGCGCAATTGTATGGCAGCGTGCTGAAGGGCCTGATCGTGGGCAACCCCGATAGTGGCGTCAAGCCGATCAATGACTCCAATGCGCGCAAGATCCTCACCGAGATGGACGCCAGCTGGAGCAAGCTGGCTGATCCGGTGGCCAAGCTGGTCGCCGCGGCCGGCAACATCGCCGATGTGAAGCACGCCGGCAATCAGGCCTCGCTGGATTCGCAGACCGTGCTGCTGCGAGCCAACGACCTGTCCGAACAGATCGGCAAGTTGCCGCTGCGCCGCCTGTTTCCGAACGTGTGGTGGGGCCTGTTCGGCGCGATCGCCGCGGTGGCATTCGCCCTGCTGCTGGTCATCACCCTGGTCAGCGATCAGCGTCGCCGGTTCGCCAGCAGTACCGAGCTGAACCAGCGCAACCAGGAGGCGATCATGCGCCTGCTGGACGAAATGGGCTCGCTCGCGGAAGGCGACCTCACCGTGAAAACCACGGTGTCCGAGGACATCACCGGCGCCATCGCCGACTCGGTGAACTACGCCATCGACGAGTTGCGATCCCTGGTGACCACGATCAACGAGACCTCCGAGCAGGTCTCTTCGTCAGCGCAGGAAACCCAGACCACAGCCCGTCATCTGGCCAATGCGGCCGAGCAGCAGGCACAGCAGATCAGTTCGGCGACCTCGGCAATCAACCAGATCGTGAGCTCGATGGATACGGTGTCGAAGGACTCCGCCGAGTCGGCCGACGTGGCAGAACGCTCGGTGAAAATCGCCTCGCATGGTGCCGAAGTGGTGCGCGAGACGATCTCGGGCATGGACTCGATTCGCGACCAGATCCAGGAGACTTCCAAGCGCATCAAGCGCCTGGGCGAGTCGTCGCAGGAAATCGGCTCGATCGTTGAGCTCATCAACGACATCGCCGAGCAGACCAACATCCTGGCATTGAACGCGGCGATCCAGGCAGCGTCGGCGGGTGAGGCAGGCCGCGGTTTCGCAGTCGTGGCGGACGAAGTGCAGCGACTGGCAGAACGCTCCACCAGTGCGACCAAGCGAATCGAAACGCTGGTGCAGACGATTCAGTCCGATACCAACGAAGCGGTGAACTCGATGGAGCAGACCACCGCCGAGGTGGTTGCCGGTGCACGCCTGGCGGAGGATGCCGGCAGCGCGCTGGGCGACATCGAGCGCGTTTCGCACGATCTGTCCGCGCTGATTCAGAACATCTCCACTGCAGCGCGCGAGCAGTCCGCGGCGGCAACCGATGTGTCGGTATCGATGAACGCGATTCAGGAAATCACCTCGCAGACCTCGCAAGGCGCGAGCCAGACGGCCGACTCGATCGGTACCCTGGCACAGCTGGCGAGCGACCTGCGGCGCTCGGTGGCACATTTCAAGTTGCCGGGTTGACGTCGGTTGGGTGAGACACCAGCCGAATGAACATAAGCACAAGACGGGGGGCAGTCTCGCTGGTTGCTGGATGCATGCATTGGGCAACCGCTGAGAGAGGCGCATGAGACTTCAAGACCACATCGATTTCACCACACTGCAGTGGGTCAAGCCGGAGCTCGACGATACCTTGTCGATCGCCCGCGAGGCACTGGAGTCCTACGTCGACAATCCGGACAAGCGCGATTTCATGCGCACTTGCGCGGATCATCTGCATCAGGTGCACGGCACGCTGAAGATGGTCGAGCTGTACGGCGCAGCGATGGTGACTGCAGAAATGGAGGCACTTTGCGGCGCGCTGCTGGACGACAGTGTGGCCCATCGCGAAGAGGCCTATGCCGCACTGATGCGCGGCTTGATGCAACTGCCCGATTACATGGAGCGCCTGTCCAGCGGCCATCGCGATGTGCCGGTGGTGCTGTTGCCGTTGCTCAATGACCTGCGTGCAAGCCATGGTCAGGAAGCATTGCCCGAATCGGCGATGTTTCACCCCAATCTCGATGCGTTCCTGCCTGAGCAGGCGCCTGCAGCAATGAGCGAGACCTACGCCGCAGCGCATCGCGGCGAGCTTCCGGCACTGCGGCTGCGTTTCCAGCAGCAGTTGCTGGCATGGTTCCGTGGCCAGAATACCGCGCAGCAGCTGATCGGCATGCGCAAGACCTTGCTGGCCATTACGGCGCGCTGCTACCACGTCCACGGACGTCGTTTGTGGTGGATCGCCGCGGGTGTGCTGGAGGGACTGGAACAAGGCATGCTCAAGGGGCAGGCCAATGACGTGCGTCAGCTGATCGGCAAGGTCGATCGCAACATCCGGCTGTTGATCGAACATGGCGAAAACAGCCTGCGTGCCGGCGATGCGGACGAAGTGTCGTGCAAGCTGTTGTACATCGTGGCGCAGGCCAGGCAGCGCAGTCCGCAGATGGAGCAGCTGTACACCACCTATGCGCTGGAAAGCCTGCTGCCCAAGGTCAGCGAACTCGAGCATGCCCGCGGTTCGATGGCCGGGCACAACCGCGCCTTGCTCGACTCGGTATCGCGCGCGCTGAAGGACGACCTGCTGCGCGTCAAGGAGGCGCTGGATCTGTTCCTGCGTCAGCAGGATGGGAATCCGGAACAACTGGCATCGCAGGGCGAGGTGCTTGAACGGGTTGGTGACACGCTGGGCATGCTGGCATTGGCTGTGCCGCGTCGCGTGGTGGTCGAGCAGCGACGCGTGCTCGACGAAATCGCCAGTCGCGTGCGGCCGGCCGACGAGGAAACCCTGCTCGATGTGGCCGGCGCGCTGTTGTATGTCGAGGCCTCGCTGGACGATCACATAGAAAGCCTGGGCTCGGAAGACGAGCCGGCCAGTGCCGATGCGATGCAGGGCCTGCCACGCAGCGAAGCGCTGGGCGTTGTCAGCACCCTGATGCAGGAAGCGATCACCAATACCGGTGGCGTGAAGGACGCGATCGTGGCCTTCGTCGAGTCCGGCTGGGAGCATGATCGGCTGGCCGCTGCGCCGGGCCTGATGGACGAAGTGGCCGGTGCCATGCGCATGCTGTCGTCACCACGTCCGGCCGAACTGGCCCAGGGCGTCGGCCGCTTCATCGGCTACGAGTTGGTACAGGATCGGCGCGTACCCAGCGGTTCGCAGATGGATCATCTGGCGGACGCACTGGCGGCGCTTGAGTACTATCTGGAGGCTGCGCGCGAACACCGTGGCGGCCTGGATCACATCCTCGATGTGGCCGAACACAGCCTCGGCCAGCTTGGCTATTGGCCGGTACCCGACGTGCGTGAAGCTGTCACGGCGGCTGCGGCCGAAGTCGCGGAGGCACCAAGTCATGTCGGGTCTGATCTCGAACTCGAGCAGCATCCGGAATTGTCCGAATCCGTCAGCCTGTTGCCGGGTGAGGATCTGGGCAGCCTGTTCATTGGCAGCAGCGACACCGTGGCGGCTCCCGAGCACGACCTGGCTGGCCTGCAGCTGACGCAGACCGATTCCAGCATGCCCTCGTCGATGGATGCGACGGCACTGGACCAGCCCGATGCCGACTGGGTCGAGATCGAGGAAGAAGTATTCGAGCAGGTGCCGGTACCCGATGCATTGGCAGCCAATACCCGGTTCAATGCTGATGCCGAGGGTATCGATGACGATATCCGCGAGATATTCCTGGAAGAGGTGCAAGAGGAAATCGACAACCTGGTCAGTGTCGAGAAGACCTGGCTGGAAGATCCCTCGCAGATATCCTCACTGGTCGGTATCCGCCGTTCGTTCCATACCCTGAAGGGTTCGGGACGCCTGGTGGGTGCCGGCGTGCTGGGCGAATTCGCCTGGAAAATGGAGGACATGCTCAATCGGGTGCTCGACAACAGCATCGAGCCGAACCAGAACGTGCAGGCGCTGGTGCATCACGCGATCGAAGCGCTGCCGCAATTGCTCGCTGCACTCAAGGGTGAGGGTGCGCCGGAGGCACCGCTCAGTGCGATCATGCACACCGCCGAGCAACTGTCGGTGGGCAATCAGGTGCGGCTGGAAGACCAGGCGCCGCGTGCCACCGAAACGGTACGGCGGGTCATCATCCGTCGCGTGCCGCGCAGCAGTGTGGAAGCAGAGGCTGTACCCGAGGCTGGCGTCACCGATGCACAGACCATTGCTGCCCGGGCGCCTGCCGAGCCAGAGATGGAGCAGCACGAACATGCCGTCAACTTGTCGGTGATGCCGCCGGTCGATCCGGTGCTGCTGGAGATCCTGCGCAGCGAAGTGGCGCAGTATCTGCAGACCATTCGTGCCGCGATCCAGCGTTGCGAAGACGAGATGCCGATCGGCGAGGAGTTGTTGCGCGCAGTGCATACCCTGCATGGCGCGATCGCGATGGTCGATATCCCGTTGCTGACCCAGTTGCTGTCGCCGCTGGAGGGGCTGTTCAAGCGCCTGCGTGCCTCGGGCATGCCATTGCCGGCCGCTGGCGTGCACCTGCTTGCACAGTCCGTGGGTGTGGTTGACCATGTGATGAAGCAGTTCGATGCCGCCGATCCGAAGATGCCCCATGTCGACTCGCTGACTGCGCAGGTCACCGACATGCGTGATCACTACCCGGAGTCGAAGGTGGCACATGTGGTGTTCGAGCCGCATATCCCCGAACTCGACATCGACGAACTGGATCATGCGGATGACGATGACACGGCGCCGCCAGCGTCGCTGGAGTCCGCAGAGGCGCCGCCGGTCCACACCGACGAAGTAGATCAGCCTCACCAGTCGACCGGGGAGTTGACCGACTCCGAACATGACGACGTGGCTGCTGGCCTGGTGGCCGCCCTTGGCGCCTTTGAGATCGGTGACGCCGCCAGGCAGGCCGCTGCCGAGCAGGCTGCCGCCGAGCAGGCTGCCGCCGAGCAGGCCGCTGCCGAGCAGGCCGCTGCCGAGCATCTCATGGCAGCCGGGGCTGCGAGTTCCGCGACGCCCGTGCATGAACCTGTCATGGCCGATATAGGCGAGATCGACGCCGATCTGCTGGAAGTGTTCATCGACGAGGCGAACGAGATTCTCGATCACGCCGATGGCATCCTGGCGCAATGGCATGCCGATCCGGCCGATCTGTCATGCGTCGCCGAATTGCAGCGTGACCTGCATACGCTCAAAGGCGGTGCGCGCATTGCCGGTCTGGTGGCGGTAGGTGACCTGACCCACGCGATCGAGACGCTGCTTGAAAAACCGATTCGCGACAGCGCGGCGACCGGTGGGCTGATTGCCGTCCTGGAGGCCAGTTTCGATCAACTGCATGCGTTGGTTCAGCAGGTATCGCAGGGGCAGAAGCCGGATTATCCGCAGGCCATGATCGATCATCTGCTAGCCATGGCCGGCGAGACGGCCATGGCTGATGATGCGGTGCTGGCGGCGATCGCGATGCCGACCCCCGTTGCCGTGCCGGAGTCGTCGAGGGCCGCTATCTCGGCACAGGACAATGAACTCGACCTGCCCGAGTTGTTGCCGGAGACGGAGGAAGAGATACATTCCTCGCAGGAGCAGATCCGCGTTCGCGCCGATCTGCTCGACAGCCTGGTCAATCATGCTGGCGAAGTGGCCATCTACCGCTCGCGCCTGGAACAGCAGGTGGCTGGCTATCGCTTCAACCTGGTCGAACTGGAACAGACCGTGGCACGTCTGCGCAGCCAGCTGCGCATGCTGGAAATCGAGACCGAGGCGCAAATCATCGCGCGCTTCCAGCGCGAGCATCGTGAGGCGGGCCTTACCGTCTTCGATCCGCTTGAGCTGGATCGTTACTCGCAGCTGCAGCAATACTCCCGTGCGCTGGCCGAGTCGGTATCCGATCTGGTGTCCATCCAGAACATGCTGGACGAGCTCACCCGTCAGGCCGAAACCCTGCTGATCCAGCAGTCGCGAGTCAGTACCGAGCTGCAGGATGGCTTGTTGCGCACGCGCATGCTGCCGTTCGACACGATGGTGCCGAATCTGCGCCGTACCCTGCGCCAGGCCGCGCAGGAAGAAGACAAGCACGCCCAGCTTTACGTCGACGGTGCCCACGGCGAAATGGATCGCAACCTGCTCGACCGCATCAAGGCGCCGTTCGAGCACATGCTGCGCAATGCCATCGCACACGGCATCGAAACACCGGCAGAGCGTCGCAAAGCCGGCAAGCCGGCTGAAGGCGCGGTACACATCAAGGTAGCCCGCGAAGCCACCGAGGTGGTGATTCGGGTCAGCGACGATGGCCGTGGCCTGAATCGCGAGGCGATCCGCAAACGCGGCGTCGAGCGCGGCATGTTGCGCGCGGACAGCCGGCCGACCGACAACCAGCTGCTTTCGCTGATCACCCAGCCGGGTTTCTCTACCGCCGGCAAGGTGACTCAGCTGGCCGGCCGTGGTGTCGGCATGGACGTGGTGGCAAACGAGATCAAGCAGCTTGGCGGTTCGCTCTCGATCGAATCCGAGGAGGGCCAGGGCAGCACCTTTGTACTGCGCCTGCCATTCACTCTCGCCGTCACGCAGGCCATCCTGGTGCGCATCGGCGAGGCCACGTTCGCGATTCCGATGACCTCGGTGCAAGGTGTGGCACGGGTCAATCCGGAGGATCTGACCGAACTGCTGGCTGCGGACGAACCCTCGTTCCAGTATGGCAACGAGGGTTACGGAATCCATGACCTGGCCGAGCTTCTTGGCCTGCCGCCGGGACTCCCGGCCGAAGGCGAACAGCAACCCTTGCTGCTGACCCGTGCCGGCGACCTGCGTGCGGCGATCCGCATCGACGCGGTGCTTGGTTCGCGCGAAATCGTGGTCAAGTCGGTCGGCCCGCAGATCAGCTCGGTGCCGGGTCTGCTCGGTGCGACCATCATGGGTGATGGTTCGGTGCTGATCATTCTCGATCTGGCTCCGCTGGTTCGCCATGGCATGATCCGGCGTGAACAGCGCCTTGCCGAGGGTCTCAGTGCCGTGCAGGCGCCGGTCATCGAGGAAGTGGCAGAACAGCCACTGGTGATGGTGGTGGACGACTCGATCACCATGCGCAAGGTCACCGGTCGCGTGCTCGAGCGTCACGAATACGAAGTCAGCACGGCCAAGGACGGTGTCGACGCACTGGAGAAACTGCACGAACGCGTGCCGGACCTGATGCTGCTCGATATCGAGATGCCACGCATGGATGGCTACGAACTGGCCACCCTGATGAAGGCGGACCCCCGCCTGCGTGACGTGCCGATCATCATGATCACCTCGCGCAGTGGCGACAAGCACCGCCAGCGTGCGTTCGATATCGGCGTGGATCGCTACCTTGGCAAGCCGTACCAGGAGGCCGAGTTGCTGGCACAGATCAGTGAAGTGTTGCAGCAACGCTCGGTGGAGCGAGCCCATGACTGACGCGCTGCCTGCAGTTGCTCTGCTGTTCGATGACGGCGAGCTCGGTGGCCAGCTGCGTGCTGCGTTGCAGGAGCGTGGAGCGCGAATCGTTCATGAGGGCGGCGTTTCCGGATTCAGCCGTGAATTGCTGGATCAGGTCGGTGCCGATGTCGTGGTGGTGAATCTGGACGACAACGCCGACGATGCACTCGATCGTCTGTACGAAGTGATTGATGGTGATCGGCCGCGGGTCGTGTTCAATGATGCCGACGCCAGCCGCACCCTGGACGGCTGGGATCGCGCGCGCTGGGCACGTCATCTGGCAGTGAAAGTGCTTGCGATGGGCGACCTCGACCCGCCACGGCCGGAAGATGCCCTGCCGCTGGATGAGCCTGCGACACCGGTGGACGTTCCTGTCCCGCTCGAGCGGGCGGCTGTCGAACCCGAGTCGAGGTCGGCTGCATCGATCGAGCCGGAGACGGCCATCGACGAACCGGCTCCCGGGTTGGAGTCGACGCCGGTGGAGACCGCCGTTCCGTCAGTGACAGATTTTCAAGCGGATCCGGGCCCGGATTCGGGTGCGATGTCTGAATCCGAAGCACAACCGGAACCTGAGTCGGAGCTCGAACCGGAACTGGAACTGGAACCAGAGCCGGAGCCGGAGCCTGCGTTCAATCCGGAATCTGCGCTGGAGCCCGACTCTTTGCCTGGAACTGAGCCCGAATGGCTGGCGACGCCGGCGCCCGGGGATGAGCGCGAGCATCGGTTTGCAGCCGATCTTGCTGCGCCCGCCACGACCGACGGCGTGGGTGATGACCTCGTCGAAGAAGCTGATTCGGACAGTCTTGCTGCCGAACTGGAAGCTCTGCTCGCGTCCGGTGATCTGCCGGATGATGAGGACGAGGTGAGTGGGCCTGGTCTGCGCTATGTCGGCAACGACGAGCCGCCGGCGCTGCACGATGGCGACTTCAGCACACCACTGCAAGATTCGGACGAGGCGGCGATCGGCGAGCAGGATCGGATGTCGCTTGACGCGTCGGCAGCGTCGTCCGATGCCGATCATGCACCACTGACAGCAGTGAGCGCTCCTTCGCTGGTGGCCATGTCGGACGCGGCGGCCGAGCCAGCCATCACGGTCTCGCCGCCTGTGGTGCAGGCCCCGGACGGCTGGGCATTGATTGATGACGATGCAGCGCCGCCGGCACCGAGTCCGGCGCCCGCCTCGTCATGTGACAAGCCGGATGCCTCCGAGTTTGGCATCGAGAAACTGTCCGCTGCCGAGTTCCTGGCACCGGATGCAGGGCCAGGCGTGGACGATTCCGAGCCGACCATGAGCCTCGAACTGGTTTCGCTGGAAGAAGCTATCGCACCACAAGCCTACCTGGCACCGGCGCATGAAATGGTGCTGGACGAGCCTGGTTCGGCGTTGAGCCGGATCGTGCTGCTTGGAGCCGCGGTGGATGGGGTGGCTTCGGTCTGCGATTTTTTGGGGGCCTTGCCAGCGAATACTCGGCAGACTTTCCTGCTTACCCAGCACTTGGGCGGGCAGCCGGAGGCAGTGCTGGTCGAGCGGTTTTCAGCGCACTGTTCGTTGCCGGTGCGGCTGGCCGACGGCGCGACGCGGGCGAAGGCGGGTGAGGTGCTGATGGTGCCGGCGGGACATCAGGTGCAGTTGCGCCGGGATGGCAGTGTCGAGCTTCAGGCACGAGCTGCCGAGGAGGCGCAGGATCTGTCGATCGACGCCAGCTTGAGCATGGCGGCCAGTGCGTTCGGTCGCGATGCGCTGGCGATCATTTTTGCCGGTCGCGGCAATGATGCCGTCGCCGGTGCGCAAGCCATCCATGATCGTGGTGGCCAGGTATGGGTTGAGTCGTCGTCCGGTGAGCATTTTGCCGATATGGTCAGCGGAATTTTCGCCGAGCGACTGGTCAGTTTTTCCGGTACGCCGCCCGAGTTGGCGGCGCATCTGTCCGAGGTATTTTCATGAGCGATCCGCTGCCGCGCGAAATTCGTTGCGTACTGGTGCCCGTCGGCACGTTACGCATGCTGCTGCCCAATGCCACCATTGCCGAAGTGATCACCCACAGCACGCCCGAGCCGATGGCTGGCGCACCGGACTGGCTGCTCGGCCGGATCGCCTGGCGTGGCTGGCAAGTGCCGCTGGTCTCGTTCACGCAATTGGCAGGCGCTGCTGAAGGCGATACCGACCTGAGCATGCGCGTGGCGGTGCTCAAAGCGCTTGGGGGCGATCCGAAGCTGCCCTTCATCGCGGTGTTGACCCAGGGCTTCCCGCGCCTGACCACATTGAATGCCGAACTGATCCTGCCCACCCATGATGGCAGCGAATTGCCGCCGGGCGTGCGGGCTCATGTGCTGGTGCGCGATGACGTGGCAGTCATTCCTGATCTGGAATGGATCGAGGCTCAACTGCTGGATCTGTTTGATACGGCCGAGCCTGACGCTGCACTCGACGAACCAGCCGAATCGTCCGATAGCGCCAACTGACCCGGATCACGCCGGCACCGGGTCAACCGTCGCCGTGCAAGGCCTGCAACGCCGCAAGTGCGGCCAATCCGGCGGTTTCGGTGCGCAGGATACGCGGCCCCAGCCGCAGGCCGTTGAAGCCGGCAGCGCGCAGTGCCGCGATGTCCCGTTCGCCAAGGCCGCCCTCGGGACCGACCACCAGAATTCCGCCGTTTCCGCGAAACTCGCATTCCCGCGCCGAGCGGGCAGCCTCCGGCAGCAGGGCCAGCCGCAGTGCCGTGCTGTCAGTCAGATTGTCCAGCCAGGCCTGCAGCGGCAAGGCCATACTGATCTCGGGCAAACAGGCGCGACCACTCTGTTCGCAGGCACTGGCGGCAATGGCACGCCAATGTGCCAGACGCTTCTCCATGCGTGAGGCGTCCAGCTTCACTTCCGAGCGCTCGCTCAGCAGCGGGACGATGCGCACGACACCAAGTTCGGTCGCCTTCTGCACGATCAGATCCATCTTCTCGCCGCGTGCCACGCACTGGGCCAGGGTCATTGGCAGTGGCGACTCGTTGTGCAAAGCCTGCCGCCCCTCCACGCTTACCGTGACCTCGCGTTTACCGCTGGCGAGGATGTGTGCGGAGTAGTCGCTGCCATCGCCATTGAACAGGGTCAGCGGATTCCCCGGCGCCAGTCGCAGAACCCGCACGGCATGCTCGGCGGCTGATGCCGGCAGCGCCAACTCGGTACCGATGTGCAGCGGCAGGTCGACATAAAGGCGGATGGTTCGCATGCTTCAGGCTGACGGTCGCGGGTAAAGCCCAAGCATAACGGAGCCGCTGCGGAATGAAGCCTTGTGGCGTGCGTACAGCTGAACGGAGATGAGCGGGGCGGCGGCCGAGAATTGCCTTGGCGAGGCGATCGGCGCACGATGGAACGACTTCCCGGAAGTCACCAGCGAGGTTTCCCCATGCACAGACTATCCATCCTTGTTCCGGTGCTGACCGTCGCGTTCGGACTCGGTCTTGCCACATGCGCACAGGCCGCTCCGCCGACCATCGCCAGCGACGCTTCCACCGGTCAGCAGGTTGCGGCACCGGCAGCATCGTCAAGCGAGCACCAGCTGGTCAAGCCCGGTGACCGCAATTGCCTGCAGCACACCGGCAGCCTGCTTCCGCCGAAGAAGGGCGAGTGCCTGCCAGTGGTCGGCAAGAGCTACAGCGGTGCCGAATTGCGCCGCACCGGTACGCAGAACACGGCCCGTGCGCTGCAGATGCTTGATCCGAGCATCAGCGTCGGTCATTGAGCCGGCCGCGGCGCTGGGCGTCCGCTGTCGTGACTATCGGGTGTCATTTGCCACGGCGAGCTCGATGCCGGCGATGGCGGTATCAACCAGCAGATCGATGTCCTGTTCGTTCACGACGTACGGTGGCATGAAGTACACGACGTTGCCCAGCGGGCGCAGCAGCACGCCTTGCCGCAGGCCATGCAGATAGACGCGAAGGCCGCGTCGCTCGGTGGCAGGGAAGGGGCGTCGGCTGGCCTTGTCGGCGACCAGCTCGACCGCCGCGATCATGCCGGTCTGGCGCACATCGGCGACATGCGGGTGGTCGCGCAATGGTTCGAGCCGGCGTGCCAGATGGGCGGCCAGCTGGCGGTTGCGTTCGAGCACCGGCTCCTCGCGGAAGATCGCCAGCGTTTCCAGCGCGACCCGGCAGGCCAACGGGTTGCCGGTATAGCTGTGCGAGTGCAGGAATGCCTTGCCCGCGTTGTATTCGGCATAGAAAGCCTGGTAGATGTCGTCGGTCGTCAGCACCGCCGACAATGCCATGAAACCGGCGGTAAGCCCCTTCGACAGGCACATGAAATCGGGTGACACGTCGGCCTGCTCGCAGGCAAACAGGGTGCCGCTGCGACCGAAGCCGACGGCGATTTCATCGGCGATGAAATGCACCGCGAACTCGTCGCACAGTGCGCGCAGGCCGCTGAGGTAGTCCGGGTGGTACATGCGCATGCCACCGGCACATTGCACCAGTGGCTCGACGATCACCGCGCAGGTCTCGTGCGCATGCCGTTCGAGCAGGGCGCGCAACTCCAGCAGGCGACGCGCGGCGATCTGCCGGGCACTCTCGCCCGGTTCACCCTCATAGCTGTCTGGTGAGGGCGTCAGCAGCGGGGTCAGCAACAACGGGGCGTAGGTCTTGCGATAGAGCGCCACGTCACTGACCGACAATGCGCCGAGGGTTTCGCCGTGGTAGCTGCCGCTGAGCGCGATGAAACGGGTCTTCTCGCCATGGCCCCGGTTGAGCCAGTAGTGGAAGCTCATCTTCAGCGCCACCTCGATCGCCGACGAGCCGTTGTCGGCGTAGAACACCCGATCCAGCCCGGCAGGTGTGATGCGAACCAGTTCCTCGGCCAGCTCGATCGCGGGTTGGTGGGTGAAGCCGGCAAAGATCGCATGCTCCAGCCGGTGCGCCTGATCGGCCAGTGCCGCGGCGATGCGCGGATTGGCGTGGCCGAACAGATTGACCCACCAGGAGCTGATCCCGTCCAGATAGCGCCGTCCGTCGGCATCGATCAGCCAGGCACCTTCGCCGCGCACGATCGGCACCATCGGCACGCTTTCGTGATCATGCATTTGAGTGCATGGATGCCACACATGCCTGAGATCGCGCGCAGCCAGCGCGATGTTGCTGCTTTCCGGTTTGTTCATCCGGCTATGATCGGACTTGCGTGGCGGACGCTCAAGCTCTGTGCGTCCCCGAACCTGGAGCCGATGCTTGAAGTTACTGAGAAACAGCCTGGTCGGTCTGGCGATATTCGTGCTGCTGGTGGCCTTGCTGGTGGCGTTTCTGCCGGCACGGTGGGTGATGCCATGGTTGCAGCCGCAATTGCATGGCGTGCGTCTGCAGCAAGTGCACGGCTCGGTATGGGATGGCGAAGCGAGCGTGACGACGGGCGCCGATGGCTCGTTGCAGGGTCGATTGCACTGGCGGTTGTCGCGGCGCCTGTTGCTCGGGCAATTGCATGCACAATGGCAATTCGATGGTTTGCAGCTGAAGTCTTCGGGTGTCGTTCGGCGCCTGCCGGACAAGCGCATCGAACTGCAGGCGGTGAGTCTGGATGCCGATCTGGCCGTGCTGGGCTTGCCTTCCGATCCACAGCTTGGCCAGCCCCGCGGCACGCTTCAGGTCAGCGTGGCGCATGCGTTGCTGCAAGGCGGCTGGCCACTGCAATTGCAGGCGCGGGCAGACTGGTCGAAGGCGGCCATGCACACCGCCGACGGTGATGTGTCGCTGGGTGACCTGCGGTTGCAGGCACAGTCGCAAGGTGGTGTCGTCATGGCGCAAGCGAACGATGATGGCCGGGGTCCGCTGCAGGTACGCGGGCAGTTGCAGTTGAGCCCGCTGGGCTGGCGACTGGATGCGATACTGCACGCACGCCATACTGACCCGTTGCTGCAACACTGGTTGAACCGGCTTGGCAAGCCGGCCGGCGATGGCAGTGTGCACATCCAACGCCAGGGTGGTCTGGCAATCCCTGCGCCGATGATGCCGCAAGACTTGAGGAAATAGAACGAACATGAATCCAGATACCACGGCATTGGCGCTGGCCGCTGCACGCGAGGCCGCTGCTGCGGCAGCCGAAGTCATCAAGCACTACTGGCATCGTGGCGTCGAGATCGAGATCAAGGCCGATGCCACGCCGGTGACCGTTGCCGATCGCGAAGCCGAGCGTGCGATCCGCCAGGTGTTGCAGGCGGCGTTGCCGCAGGCGTCGATCTATGGCGAGGAATATGGTCTGGAAGGCGAGCGCGGGCACCTGTTGTGGCTGGTCGATCCACTCGATGGCACCAAGAGTTTCGTGCGACGCACGCCGTTCTTTTCTACCCAGATCGCGTTGATGGAAGGGGACGAACTGGTGCTCGGTGTCTCCAGCGCGCCGGTCTATGGCGAGACGATGTGGGCAAGCGGCGGCCATGGCGCCTGGTTCGATGGCGAGCGCGTGCAGGTGGCGGACACCACCAGCGTCGGAGCGACTTCGTTGTCGATCGGCAACGTGAAAACACTCACGGCCGATGCGCGCTGGGGTGCGCTTGGCGAGTTGATCCGCGACAGCAACCGGGTCCGCGGTTATGGCGATTTCTGCCATTATCACTTGCTGGCGCGTGGCAGCCTGGATCTGGTGATCGAATCGGACGTCAACATTCTCGACATCGCCGCACTCGCCGTGATCGTGCGCGAGGCCGGTGGCGTGTTCACCGATCTGGAGGGCGCACCGCTGAGCCTGGACACGCGCAGCGTGCTGGCCGGCACGCCCTCGATCCACGCCCAGGCCCTGCAACGATTGCGTCGTTGACCGATGCGGGCCGGAAGATGCCTGCCCCTGGCCGGCAGGCCTGCGTATTCGACCGGGCGGCCCGCGCATCTGCCGATTTTTGATCCAACGAACTACCATGGTCCGCCAATCGACTGAAATCGGTCCTCCTGTGGCCAGATTCTCGACTCGACCACCCAAGCCCTGCACACACCCAGAATCAACGGATGCGCAAACTACCCATCATCCACGCCACGCGCGACGTCACCCACAGCCGCTTGCTGCAGGTCGAACAGATCGATCTGGAGTTTTCCAATGGCGTGCGACGAACCTACGAGCGGCTCAAGGGCAGCGGTCTCGGCGCGGTGATCATGGTGCCGATGCTTGACGATGAAACCGTGCTGCTGGTGCGTGAGTACGCCGGTGGCCTCGGTCGTTACGAACTGGGCCTGCCGAAGGGCCGCCTGGATCAGGACGAGACGGCCGAACAAGGCGCCGAGCGCGAACTGAAAGAAGAAATCGGCTATGGCGCGCGCAAGCTGAAAATCCTGCACAACCTGTCGCTTTCGCCGGCTTACATGACCCACATGGCGCATGTGGTGCTGGCCCAGGATCTGTACCCGGAACGGCTGCAGGGTGACGAGCCGGAGGAGCTCGACATCGTGCCGTGGAAAATGTCCGAACTGCATGCCCTGCTCGGCCGCGATGACGTGACCGAGGGGCGCTCGATCGCCGCGTTGTTCATGGCCCGCGAATATCTCGCCGGAAGGTTCCAGCGGACATGAACATGCCTCTTGCGCTGGCTTGTGCCGTCGGTGAGATCGCCCGCGCCGCGGGCAACGCGATCCTGGACATCTATCACAGCGACTTCGCGGTGCAGACCAAGGCCGATGCCTCGCCGTTGACGGCGGCGGATCTGGCTGCGCAGCAGGTCATCGTGGCCGGCCTGAGCCAGCTTGAGCCGCGGTTGCCGATCTTGTCCGAGGAGGCCAAGGCGTTGCCGTGGTCCGAGCGTCAGGCCTGGTCGCGCTACTGGCTGGTCGACCCGCTCGATGGCACCCGTGAGTTCGTCAAGCGCAATGGCGAATTCACCGTCAACATCGCGTTGGTCGAGCAGCGTCGCGCGGTGCTTGGCGTGGTGCTTGCACCGGTTACCGGGGAGCTCTATCTGGCCGAACAGGGGCAGGGTGCCTGGCTGCAGGCGCAGGCCGGTGCCGACTGGCGGCGCTTGCGGACGCGTGCGCTTGGCATGCCGCCGAAGGTGGCCGGCAGCCGCTCGCACGGCGGCGCGCAAGGTGGCTTGCTGGATCAATTGATCGGCAGCGACTACCAGATGCTGCCGCTGGGTTCGTCGCTGAAGTTCTGCCTGATCGCGCGCGGCGATGCCGACGTCTACCTGCGCCAGGGGTTGACCAGCGAATGGGATACGGCGGCCGCTCAATGCGTACTGGACGAAGCCGGCGGCGCGGTGCTGGATCTGTCCGGCCAGCCGTTTCGATACAATCGCGGCGAATCATTGCTCAATCCCGAGTTCATCGCCGTAGGCGATTGCGCGATCGATTGGGAAGCGCGCTTGCGGGCGGCCCGGGCCGGGAAGTGAGTGCGGAGGAATGACAAATGACCGTCATCGGCACCCGACTTCCGCTGAACTTGATCATCAGCTTGCAGCAAGCAGGCAAGAGGGCGACATGCCGTTTTCTGACCATGGCCATTCGCACCGTTCCCCACTCATTTTCCCGTCATGACCCGCCACACCATTGATGATCTGCTGACGATCATGGCGCGCCTGCGTGATCCCGAGCGTGGCTGTCCGTGGGACGTGCAGCAGGATTTTGCCTCGATCGCCGCCTATACGATCGAGGAGGCCTACGAGGTTGTCGACGCCATCGATCGCGGCGATTTCGACGATCTGCGCGAGGAGCTGGGCGACCTGCTGTTGCAGGTGGTATTCCACGCGCGGATGGCCGAGGAAGCCGGTCGCTTCGAGTTCGCCGATGTCGTGCATGCGATCAGCGACAAGATGCGTCGACGTCACCCGCATGTGTTCGGTGATGTGCGTCATGCCGATGTGGCAGAACAGATGCAGGCGTGGGAGGAGATCAAGGCCGGCGAACGTGCCGACAAGGGCGAGCGGGTGGATGCCAGTGCTCTGGCGGGCATATCCGGTGGTTTGCCCGAATGGAAGCGTGCGGTGAAGCTGCAGCAACGCGCTGCCGCGGCGGGTTTCAGCTGGGCCGATCCGCAGCCGGTGCTGGCCAAGCTGGCCGAGGAGGTGGACGAGGTGCGTGTCGAATTCGCCAATGGTGCCGATCCGGCGCGGCTGGAGGACGAGATCGGGGACGTGTTGTTCGTGACGGTCAACCTGGCGCGTCATGCCGGTGTCGATTTCTCGCGTGCCTTGCGCCATGCGAACGCGAAATTCGAACGGCGCTTTCGTGCGATGGAGCAGCTTGCCACGACCGAAGGCGTCCGCTTCGCCGAGCGAAGCCTCGCCGAGCAGGAGGCGCTGTGGCTGCGCGCCAAGGCGCTGGAGCAGAAAGAGTGAGCCCATGCATCGTCGAATGACGGTGCATGGGTGGACGGTATCGACGAACCCGGGGCCTACTTGGTGATTGCCGGCTTGCTGCTGTCGTGGTGCTGCTTCCATGCGTCGCGCATCTTCTCGCGCTCGGCATGCATCTTCGCCTCGCTGGCCAGGCTCTCGTCCAGCCCCTTGCGCAGTGTGGCAATCGCCTGGTCGAGATTCGTCGGACGCGCCTGCAGTCGAGCCAGTTGATGGTAGGTGTAGTCACGCACGCGAGGATCTTGTGACTTGGCCAGCACGTCGTTGTACACCGCCGCCATGTCCTTGCTGCGCCCGGACATCATGTACAGCCGGTCGAGCGCGCGCAGGTCGCCGATGACGCCACCGCGCTGGCCGTGTGAATCGCGTCGCCACATGTCGGGGGCATGGCGGCTGCCTTGAGCATGCATGGCGTGTGCGGCAGGCGCCGGCGGCGGAGGCGGAGGGGTGTCCTGGGCCATCACCAGCGAGGCTGAGCCAGCAAGCATGAGGACAAGTGTCGAAGCGAGCAGGGTATGGCGATGCATGGATACTCTCCTTGGGCGATTGCATCTGTGACAACGTCGCTGGATCAACGAGGTTGACACGTGCGGTCACTGGGCGCTCGGAGCACACGGATCAATCACTTCATGATTGGTCCGTGCCCGGGCATCGGGAAACAGTTCCATGCCCTCGCCATGCCCTCGCCGTGCCTTCAGCCATGCCCTTGGCTTGGCCGGGCTGCGAATTTGAAAGTCACGAACGCTCAGGCTTGCAACCTTTTTTGCACGGACGGCATCCCAGAGTGATGCATCCATCAACGGAGTCCATCCATGCGCCATCTTGCCCTAGCCTGCTTGCTCTTTGTCCCACTGGGCGCCATCGCGGCGACCTGCAAATTCAAGGCGCCTCGCCATCTCCAACTCGATCTGGCTGGCGTGAAGGCAGTGCAGGTCGAAGTGCACAGCCAGGATCTGCATCTGCTCGGTAGCGGTACCGCCACGGGGCTCAGTCTTGATGGTCGTGCCTGCGCCTCGGACAAGGCGATGCTGGACAAGCTGCAGATCACCCAACGCCGCGAGGGTGACCAGTTGCTGCTCGACATCGGTGGCAACAATCACTGGAGCTTCAGCCTGTTCGGCGGTTCCTACGCCAGTCTCGATGTCAATGTGACGTTGCCAGCCGATCTGCCCGTGACGGTGAACGTCGGTTCGGGCGATGCCGATGTGCGTGGTGTGCAGCAGCTGCAGAGCGTGGTCGGTTCCGGTGATCTGCATGTGCGCAAGATTACGGGCAAGTTCGGCGCCAGCGTGGGCTCCGGTGACATCGACGCGACCGACATCGGCAGCCTTGCGCTGGGTTCGGTCGGTTCGGGCGATTTCAAGGGCGAAGAGATCAAGGGCGATGCAAGCGTCGGCAGCATCGGTTCGGGTGACGTGGTGCTGCGCAAGGTCGGCGGCAGTGTGCACGCCGATACGCTGGGCTCGGGTGATCTCACCGTCAGCGATGTGGGTGGCGATTTTTCGCTCGGCGCCAAGGGCAGTGGTGATGTCAGCCACACCGGCGTGAAAGGCAAGGTCACGGTGCCGCGCGACGACGATTGAGCGCAGGCTCGTGCAGGACACACCCTGTGCGCGGTGCTCTTCGTCGAAGGGCTTTCGCGCACAGGGTACGCTCTTACAAGGTGATCCAGCGCGACACCAGATAGACCAGTGGCGCGCATACCAGCAGGAACGGTATCGATACCTGATGCAACCGACGAAGCCCGCACGCCTGTCGGGCCAGGCGCAACGCGATCAGGTTGGCCAGTGAGCCGATTGCCGCACCGAAGCCACCCACGTTCACGGCCACCGCCAGCGCCAGCGGATCGGGCACGTGCCCAAGCAGCAGCACGGTTGCCGGTACATTGCTGATCAATTGGGCGACGACGATGCCACTGACATAAACCTGCAGCGGTTGATTGAAGTCGAGCCGCTGCAGCGCTTCGCGCACCAGCGGCAATTCGGCGACATGACCGAGGGCGACAAAGATCGCGGCAAACGTGATCAGCAGCAACCAGTCGATGTCCAGCACACTGCGTCGGTGGAACACGCCGAACGCGAACATCATCAGCAACGCGCCAATTTGCGCGTGGCCATACTCCATCAGCAGCACCATGCCGAACAACGCAGTGGCCGACAGCGCGGCCAGCGGCATGGAGATGTTGGCGTGCCTGTTCGATGTGCGATCGAGATCGATGTGAGTAGCTGGCAGCCAGTACCAGGTCAACGCGATCAGCAACAGCAGCATCACCGCAGCGGCCGGCAGCATGGCGACAACAAAGTCGGGGAACGGAATATGCGCTGCCTGCCACAGCAACAGGTTCTGCGGATTGCCGATCGGGCTCAGGGTTGATCCGGCATTCACCGCCAGCGCTTCCAGCACCACCATGCGCAATACCGGCAGGTTCGAGACTGCTCCCAGTGCGACAGTCATCGGCACGATCAGGAACAGGCTCACATCGTTGGTCAGCAGCATCGACAGCAGTGCGGTCGCCATCACCAGCAGCAATCCCAGCGTGCGCACGGTATGCATCCGCGCAGCCAGCGCAGCAGCAGCGCGCTGTACCAGGCCACTGTCGCGGATGCCCTGGATCGCGATCAGCAAACCCAGCAATCCCGCCAGCGTCGGCAGTTGCAGCCAGCGTCGATAGCTTGTCAGCGGCTGCGGATCGAGTATCGCCAGCAGCAGTGCCAGTACGGCGAACAGCAGCAGCAACCATTCCGCCTGCAGGCGTGCGGGCCAGCTCGTCGCAACGGTCTCGTCGTCGCTCACCGCAGGATCGGCTGTTGCAGGAGCGCACCCGGTGCGCGGTGATTTTCTGCGCACCTCACCCAAGGCATCGCGGCTGAAGCCGCTCCAACAAGAGAGGTCGGGCAATCAGGCAGCCATGGCATGGTTGCATCCATCATCCTTCCCGCAGCAGCCGCATCGGTGGCGTGCGGGTCACCTTGCGGGTGCCTGCCAGCCCCAGCAGCATCACCACCAGGGTCGCTGCCAGCGCGGTGCCTGCCAGCGGCCACAATGGTGGCACGAAGTTGTCGATGCGGAATACCGCCTGGCCCAGCCACAGGCCCGCACCGGCGGTGCCGAGCGCGGCGGTGAGGCCTGCCACCAGGCCGAGCAGGGCGAACTCGCAGGCCGCCGCCACGCGCAATTGTGCGCGGCGTGCGCCCAGCGTGCGCAGCAGGGCTGCCTCATGCTGGCGTTCGGCGGCGCTGGCGGCGAGCGAAGCGGCCAGTACCAGCGCACCGGCCAGCAGGCTGAAGGCGAGAATCCAGCGTACCGCGTTGCCGACCCGTTCGACGATCTCGCGCACCCGGTCGAGCAGCGAGTCGACGTCGACCAGACTGAGGTTGCTGTAGTCGCGCGACAGTTTTGCCAGTTCCTGCGCATGCCCGCTGGCCAGGTGGAAACTGGTCAGCCAGGTATGCGGCAGGTCACTGGCATGCGCCGGGTCCAGCAGCAGGAAGAAGTTGACCCGGAACGAACTCCAGTCGACTTTGCGGATGCTGCCGATCTTCGCGTCGATGCTGCGATCAGCCACCTCGAAACGCAGGGTGTCACCCAGCTTGAGCGCATACCGGTCGCGCCACAGCGTATCAATCGAGACTTCGGCCCGGGCTGGCGCGGCGCCCGCCCAGCGGCCGGCAATCACTTCATTCGCCGGTGGCAGTCGAGCAGCCCACGACAGGCGCAGCTGGCGATCGGCCTGTTCCCTGGTTTGCTTGTCCTCGAAGTGGACTTTGTCGATCGGCCGTCCGTTGATGGCCGAGAGCTTGCCCACCGCCAGCGGCAGCATGTTGATCTGGTCGGCGCCGAGATGCCGCAGCGCCGCGGTGAAGCCGGCACGCTGGTCGTCCTGCAGATTCAGGGCGAACCAGTTCGGCGTATCGGCCGGCAGTTCCTGGCGCCAGCCTTGCAACAATGCCGGTGCCACGATCGCCAGCAACAGCAGGGCACACAGGCCCAGACTCAGTGCGGTGGCCTGGATCAGACTCAGTGTGCGCCGTCGCGCCAGTGCGGCCAATCCCAGGCGCAGGGCGGGATGCACACCGGGTGCGATGCGCCGGGCCAGCCACAACAGCAGTGCCGCCAGCAGGGCTGCCGCCAGCGCGACACCAAGCAGGCTGGCAGCGAGGATGCCGGCCAGCTTGAGCGAGCTGCTCTGGCTCCAGATCAGGCCCAGCGCCACCAGCAGCGGGATCAGGTACAGCGCATCGAAGCGTCGCGTACGCCGGCCGATGCTCTGGCGGAATACGGCTACCGGCGATACCTCCGCCAGTCGCGCGAGCGGCGGCAGGGCAAAGCCGACCAGCACCGCGATACCCATCGCGGCAGCGGCGAAAGACGGCGCCAGCGGCAGTTCGGTCGGCACGCCGGTGAACAGTTGACTGGCCAGCAGCCATGCCAGTTGCGACAACCCCAGCGCGAGTAGTAGCCCAAGCGTCGCGGCGGGTATGGCCAGCGCGCCGAGAGTGCCCAGCAGCAAGGTCAGGATGCGGCGCCGCGACGTGCCCAACGCCCGCAGCAAGGCTACCTCGGTGGTCTTGCGACGGGCGTAACGCTGCGCTGACAGCGCAATGGCGATGCCTGCCAGCAGAGCCGACAGCAGGGCGGTCAGGCGCAAGAAGGCGCCGGCCCGATCAAACGCCGAACGCATGCGCTCCTGCGTCTGCTCGGGTGTGATCAGCTCGGCGCCTTGCGGCAGGCTGGTCGTGGCCACCCAGCTGCGCCAGTGCCGCACCGCTGTCGGTGCGCCGGCCAGCAGCAGCTTGTGACGCGCGCGACTGCCGACGCCGAGCAGGCCGGCGGCGCGGGCATCGGCCAGGCTCATCAACGCACGCGGTGCCAGCGCCAGCAGTTGGCCGCCATCGGGTTGTCGCACCAGCTCGGCGGCGATCGCCAGTTCGCGACCGCCCAGTTGGACAGGTTGGCCGACCGCGAGATTCAGTGCCACCAACGCACGATGATCGAGATAGAGCTTGCCGGCGGCTGGGCCGTGGCCGATGAACGAGTGGCCATCGGCATCGGCGAGCTCGAGCGTACCGCGCAGAGGATAATGCGGGTCGACCGCCTCGACGTCGAGCAACTGGCTCTGCTGATGGGCGAAGGCCACGCTGGGGAAGCTGGCACTGCGGGTGACATTCAGGCCCTCGCGTGCGGCGGCCGCGGCAAAGCTCTGCGGAATCGCCTGCGCTGCACTGATACCGATGTCGCCGCCGATCAGTTCGGCGGCACCGGCCAGCATGCCGCGCTCGATCCGTGCCGCCAGCGTTGCCACCACACCCAGCGCCACCACCGCCAGTACCAGTGACGCAGCCAGCGTGCGCAGCTCCGGCAAATGCCATTCGCGACGCAGACTGCGCAAGGCGAGCAACAGGATACTCATGCGGCCGCGCCTGCTGTGGGGCTGGCAAGGCGCCCTTCGTCCAGTGCGATGCCGCGCTGGCAGCGTGCCGCCAGAGTGGCATCGTGGGTCACCAGCACCAGCGTGGTCTGGTGGTCGCGATTCAACGCGAACAGCAGGTCGCAGATGTGATGGCCGGTGCGTTGGTCGAGGTTGCCGGTGGGCTCGTCGGCGAACAGCACGCGCGGCCCATGCACAAAGGCGCGTGCGATCGCCACGCGCTGCTGCTCGCCACCGGAAAGCTGGGCCGGATAGTGGCGTCGACGCGGCGTCAGCCCTACCGCGTGCAGTGCTTCGCGCGCACGTTGGCGGGCGTCGCGATCGCCTTCCAGCTCCAGCGGCAGCATCACGTTTTCCTCGGCAGTGAGTGCGGGCAGCAGATGGAACGACTGGAACACGAAGCCGACCAGCCGCCGCCGCAAGTCGGCGCGAGCCTCCTCGTCCAGTGTCTGCAGCGCATGGCCATCCAGCACGATGCTGCCGCTGTTTGGCGTGTCCAGGCCGGCCAGCAGGCCCAGCAGGGTGGTCTTGCCCGAACCCGAGGCGCCGACGATGGCGAAGCTCTCGCCGGGGTGGATCTGCAGGTTGATCTTGTCGAGGATATCCAGTCTTCCCTCGGGGCCATCGACCGACTTGCTAACATCGCGGACTTCAAGCAACGGTCGGGAAGAATCGCTCATGTGTCGAAGCCTTGGCTGGTGGTTGTGCGGCGTGTTGCTGTGCGGTTGGCTGGGCGCGGCTCAGGCTGCATCACCGAAGACCGTGCTGGTACTGGGTGACTCGCTGTCGGCCGCGCACAACATCCCGGTCGAATGTGGCTGGGTGCATCTGCTGGATACGCGTCTGTCCAACATGGTGCCGAAGTGGACGGCGGTCAATGCCAGCATCAGCGGCGAAACGTCATTGAGCGGGCGCAATCGGTTGCCGGCGTTGCTGAAGAAGTACCGGCCAGCGGTGCTGGTGATCGAGCTGGGTGCCAATGATGGCTTGCGGGGCCTGCCATTGCCGGCGCTGCGCGACAACCTGGCGGCCATGATCGAGCTGGCCCGACGCGACAAGGTGCGCGTGTTGCTGCTGGGCATCGAATTGCCGGTGAACTACGGCCCGCAGTATCGCGATGGGCTGCGGGCGATCTACGCCGGGCTGGCGCACGAACAGCACACTGCACTGGTACCGTTCCTGCTCGATGGCGTCGCGCTTGATCCGGCCCTGATGCAGGAAGACGGCCTGCATCCGGTGGCCAGCGCCGAGCCGCGTGTGCTGGCGACGGTGTGGAAACAATTGCGACCCTTGTTGCAGTGATCGGAAAACCCAACCGCGGGTGAATCAGTGCGGTTTACTTCACGAGCTCATCACCCCGCTACCGGTTATATCTTCACAAACGTGAAGACCCAAGGTAGTGAGGACGAATATGAGCGCACACGACGAGCAATCCGGATTGATCCTGCTGGTGGAAGACAACCGCCAGATCGCCGAAATGGTCGGTGAATTCCTTGAGCGGCGCGGCTATTCGGTGGATTACGCCGCCGATGGCGTCAGTGGCCTGCATCTGGCCGTGTCCAACAGCTACGACGTGGTCGTGCTGGATCTGATGCTGCCCGGTCTGGACGGGCTGGAGGTCTGCCGCAAGCTGCGCAAGGAAGCCAAGAAATCCACGCCGGTGCTGATGCTTACCGCCCGCGACACGCTGGAGGACAAGCTGATCGGCCTGGAGGCTGGCGCCGACGATTACCTCGTCAAACCCTTCGAGGTGCGTGAACTGGAAGCACGCCTGCGCGCGCTGATCCGTCGCGACCGTCGCCAGGTTTCCACCGAAGTGCTGGTGGTCGGCGACATGACCCTGGATACCGCCACCTTGCGCCTCACCCGCGAGGGCCAGGAACTGGTCGTTTCGCCGATCGGGCTGAAATTGCTGGCGATCCTGATGCGCGAGTCACCGCGCGTGGTCAGTCGGCGCGATATCGAGCGTGAAATCTGGGGCGACACGCTGCCCGATTCGGATACCTTGCGTTCGCACCTGTACAACCTGCGTCGGGTCATCGACAAACCCTTCGCGCGGCCTCTGTTACACACCATCCATTCGGCCGGATATCGTCTGGCCGATCTTGAATCGGAAGTGGCGTCGACAGCTCAGCCGGCGTGACCCTCATTCGGCGAAGGAAATGAACAGCAGGGTTACCAGCGCCATCACATTTCGCGCAGGCGCTTTCAAACGGCGGATTGCATGGGTATTCGGACTGCAGTTCGTGGCGGTATTGATCATCTGTGCCATGGGCATCTGCAATGTGGCTCCATGGGAGGCCGTGGTCGTGGTGATCCTGATCACCACGATCCTTGCTTTCCTGGCAACCCAGCGGGAATGGGGGCCGGTCCGGTCGCTGGCCCGGCTGATGAACGGCTGGAACGACGAGCGGCCTGATCCGGAGGCGTTTCAACCCGATCACCTGTCACGCGGCACCGATGCCGATGTGGCATCGCTGGCCCGTGGCCTGCACGGCTTCGCCACGCGCATTGCCGGTTACAACCAGCGCGAGCGCAATTTCACCCGCGACGCCAGCCACGAGCTGCGCAGCCCGCTCACCGTCATCAAGATGTCGATCGACATGCTTGCCGACGAGGAAGGGCTGAGCGATTTTGGCGCCCGCTCGGTGCGTCGGATCAACCGTGCCTCGCGTGAACTCGAGATGCTGGTGGAAGCCTTGCTGGTGCTGGCGCGGGATGCGGACACGCCGGCCGACACCGAACGCTTCGTGGTCAACGACGTGCTGCTGGAAGAGCTGCAGGCCGCTCGCGAGCTGCTGGCCGGACGCCCGATCGAGCTTCGGCTGGAGCAGCCTGCCCGGTTTGCACTGGACGGCTCGGCCCAGGCATTTTCGGTGCTGTGCTGGCAACTGCTGCGCAACGCCTGTCAGCAGACCGAGCAGGGCAGCGTGGTGGTCGAGGTGAGTGCCGACGCGGTGAGTGTGATCAATCATGCCGCCACGGATCAGGCGGACGGCAGCGACGCGCGGCGGCGGGGCGAGGGTGTCGACCGGCACGGTTTCGAACTGGCCATTGCCCGGCAGATCAGCGACCGTTTCGGCTGGCCGCTGGAGCTGCAGACACTTGCGGGACAGGAGAACATCGCCCGTATTCGCTTTCCCCATCCACTGCCCGCCGAACTGGTTCAGCCATAGACAACGGTTGCCGCGGCTTCAGCCGCGATGCTCTTGCCGTTGCGTGCCCGGAGCATCGCGGCTGAAGCCGCGGCAACAAGTCCGATGCGTTGTTGAAGCGACTTCAGTCGCGATGCCTTTGGCGGATGCGCGGATGGCATTCACGAGTTGCAGGAGGCACCCCGTGCGCGAGTTCTCTTCGGTTGCATGGCCGAAAAGCATCGCGCACAGGGTGCGCTCCCGCAATGGATACAGCTTGGCGGATTCAGCCAGCCTTGATCGCCGCATCCACCGCAAACGCACAACCGGTCTTGGCTTTTACGTCCTCGACCGTCACGCCGTCATTGAGTTCGATCAGGGTCAGGCCCTTGCCTTTCTCCACCGCGAACACGCACAGGTCGGTGATGATCAGGTCGACCACCTGCTTGCCGGTCAACGGCAGGTCGCAGTCATGCTTGATCTTCGGTGAGCCGTCCTTCGCGCAATGCTCCATCAGCACCACCACGCGCTTCACGCCGCTGACCAGATCCATCGCACCGCCCGGACCCTTCACCATCTTGCCCGGCACCATCCAGTTCGCCAGATCGCCGGTGGCCGACACTTCCAGGCCGCCGAGGATCGACAGGTCGATGTGGCCGCCGCGGATCATCGCGAACGAATCGGCGCTGGAGAAGAAGCTGGAGCCGGGCAGGGTGGTGATGGTCTGCTTGCCGGCGTTGATCAGGTCGGGGTCGAGCTGGTCTTCGCTCGGGAACGGGCCGATGCCGAGCAAGCCGTTCTCGGACTGCAGGGTGACGTTGACACCATCGGGAATGTAGTTCGCCACCATGGTCGGGATGCCGATGCCAAGGTTCACGTAGAAGCCGTCCTGCAGCTCCTGTGCGGCGCGCCTGGCCATTCCCACGCGGGTGGGGTTTTCCTTGCCGGCGGCGACACCGGCGATGGTGCGGAACTCGATCCGCTTTTCATAACTTGCACCCTGCACGATGCGGTCAACGTAAATGCCCGGCACATGGATGTTGTTCGGATCCAGCGAGCCCACCGGCACCAGTTCCTCGACCTCGGCCACGCAGGCCTTGCCGCAGGTGGCGATCATCGGGTTGAAGTTGCGCGCGGTTTCACGGAACACCAGATTGCCGTGGGCGTCGCCCTTCCACGCCTTCACGATCGACAGGTCGGCGGTGATGGCTTCTTCCAGCACGTATTCCTTGCCGTTGAACACCTTGGTCTCCTTGCCTTCGGCCAGCTTGGTGCCGAACGCCGTGCGCGTGTAGAAGCCTGGAATACCGGCACCGCCGGCGCGCAGCTTTTCGGCCAGCGTGCCTTGCGGAGTCAGGTGCAGTTCCAGTTCGCCGGCCAGCGTCTGCCGCTCGAACTCCTTGTTCTCACCCACGTACGAGGCGTACACGCGCTTGACCTGGTGGGTCTTCAGCAACGGGCCCATGCCGAAATCGTCGACGCCGGCATTGTTGCCCACGATGGTCAGATCCTTGGTGCCCGCTTCGAGCAGCGCGCCGATCAGATTCTCCGGGATGCCGCACAGGCCGAAGCCACCGGCCGCGATCGTCATGCCGTCCGTCAGAAGTCCTTCGAGGGCCTTGCCGGCGCTGGGGTAAACCTTGTCCATTGCTATGCCTTCCTGCAGGGAGTCAATGCGCAAGGATACGCCGGATCACCCTTGTCTTGTCTCGTGCGAAGGCTGCAGATGATGCAGAGGCCCGCCTGAACACGCTCACATGATCTGCAGCGTGAAGCACCTGCCTCCTGTTGGAGCGGCTTCAGCCGCGATAGCTCTCTCGCCGGCCGGACCACAAGCATCGCGGCTGAAGCCGCCCCAACAACAGCCCCGCCGCGCGCCCTGGCAGGAGCGCACCCTGTGCACGATGCTTTTTGCCCATGAACACTGCGCGGCAAAGCACATGCTTGACGCATACGATTACGCATGTAAACATCGCAATCACTTACATGTGTAAACGGTGATTCATGGCAATCAGCGAAGCCGAAGCAGTAGTGATGGATGTGCTGTGGCGCGAGGCACCGCGCACGGCTGAAGAGATCCTTGCCGAAGTCGGCCCGGCGCAAAACTGGCAGGAGGGCACGGTGAAATCCCTGCTCAACCGCCTGCTCAGGAAAAAGGCCGTGCACGCCGAGCGCGATGGCCGCCGTTATCTGTATACACCGCTGCTGGCGCGTGAGCAGTATGTGCAGCAGGAAAGCAAAGGCCTGCTCGACCGCCTGTTCGGCGGCCGCGTGGCACCGTTGGTGGCGCACTTCTCCGAGCAGCGCAAGTTGTCGAAGAAGGACATCGCCGAACTGCGCAAGCTGCTGAAGGAGCTTGATGATGAACATTGAAACCGGGGTGATCGACTGGTTGGGGCGCGGTTGGCTGCTGATCCTGGCGTTCACCGCTGCCGTGCTGTTGGTAGCGGCCTTGCGCAAACCATGTCGCCGGTTGTTCGGCACCGAACGCGCCTTTCAGCTGTGGCTGCTGCCGCTGCTGGCGATGCTGGCCAGCCAGTTGCCGCATGCGGCTGTTGCTCCCGTCGTGGTGTTGTCACCGGTGGTAAGCGCGATCGCCTCGGTTGTGACCGCGCTGCCGACGCATGTTGCCGGAGCGGGCGACATCAACTGGCGCGCGTGGGCCGCGTTGCTGTGGTTGCTGGGCACCATCGCGAGTCTGTCGCTGGCCGCGCTCGCGCAATCGCGCTATCGCTTGCGTCTGCGTGGCGCCACGCGTGTGGTTGACGGGCGCTCACGCTGGCCGATGCTACGCGCCATGGGTACGGATATCGGTCCCGCCTTGGTCGGCGCCTGGCGCAGCCGGATTGTGCTGCCGGCAGATTTCGAAAGCCGCTACGACGCGACTGAACAGTTGTTGATCCTCGCCCATGAAACCACTCATGCCCGTCGTCGCGACGGGTGGTGGTGTCTGCTGGCTCAGCTGGTACTCGCCGTGTGCTGGTTCCATCCGCTGGCCTGGTGGGCGCACTCCGCGCTGCGTCACGACCAGGAGCTGGCCTGCGACGCCGCCGTGTTGCGAGAGCACGGTGCGCAGCGGCGCAGTTATGCGAATGCGATGTTGAAAACCCAGTCGGCCGCATTCGCGCTGCCGGTGGGCTGTCCCTGGTCACCACGTCATCCCGTCACGGAGCGTATCGCCATGTTGAAGCTGCGACAGCCAGATCTTTTTCGCCGACGCGCCGGAGGTGTCCTGCTCGCCTTTCTTGCCATCAGTCTGGTTGGGGCCGTTTACGCCACGACCCCGTCGTCACAGGCAAAGACCGGCGACGGCGTGAGCGATCACTACACGCTGAAGATCGACGTCGCGATGGGTGGCGGGCCCGAGACCCTGCGTTTCGTGCGTTGTCTGAAGCCGGCGCAATACACCGAGCTGAGTGGGACGTTGACGAACCATTTTTCCTGGCAGGGTCGCTTCGCCGTATCACCGGCAGCCGGTGGTCAACTGGAAGTCAGCGCGCAGGTCGACACGCGTTTTGATCGCGGTAACGGCAACGTACGCACACAGACGGCCAAACCGATCGTGCGAACCATGCCGGGTCAGAAAGGGACCATCGTGTTCGGGGAGGTCATTGACAAGGGGCGTGTCGGGAACAGGACGCACGAAGACAACACGATCAAGATCGGTGTGACGCCTTCGGCGGGCTGTGCTGAACCTGAATCCTCAGGCGCGTCGCCTGGTTCGCAGATGGCCACCAAGGCAAGTTCGCGCAAGCAGATTTGAGGCCTGCCTTGGATGCCGTAAGGGCAGGTTCGGGCCTTGTGTAGGAGCGCACCCTGTGCGCGAT
>DATMTH010000222.1:0-26014 GCA_035564915.1 Rhodanobacter sp. | reverse complement strand
CTGTACCTGAGCATCGATGTGCGCCTGCAGAAGGCCGCGGAGGCCGCGTTCAATGGTCGGCCCGGTGCCGCCGTGGCGATTGATCCACGCAATGGCCAGGTGCTCGCGATGGTCAGCGTGCCGAGCTTCGACCCCAATCTGTTCGTCAATGGCATCAGTCAGACCGACTACAGCGCACTGCTCGACAACCCACAGAAACCGTTGCTCAACCGCGCCCTGGTCGGAACCTATCCACCCGGTTCCACCGTAAAGCCATTGCTGGCGCTGGGCGGGCTCGAAGACGGTCTTCGCCAGCCGCAGGACACGGTGCTGTCCACCGGAACGTTCTACATCCCGGGACAGCAGCGGGGCTATCGCGATGATCGCCGTGGCGGCTTCGGTACGGTGAACATGCAACAGGCGATCATGTGGTCGGTCAACACCTATTTCTACAAGCTGGCGCTGGACATGGGCATCGACAAGTTCAGCGCATGGATGGGCAAGTTCGGTTTCGGCAAGCCCACCGGCATCGATCTGATCGGTGAGGCCAGCGGCGTGCTGCCTTCGCGCGAGTGGAAAGCCAGGCACTACAAGCAGCCGTGGTATCCCGGCGAGACCGTGATTGCCGGTATCGGCCAGGGCTACTGGGCGGTAACGCCGTTGCAACTGGGTCACGCGATTGCCACCCTGGCCGGGCATGGTGTGCCTTATGCGCCCAGGTTGCTGATGGCCACGCAAGACGGCATGACTGCGCCCAGGGTGTCGTTGCCTCATCTGCCCAGCGGGCCTTCGCTGGTGACCAACCCCGCCCACTGGAGCACGGTGGAGGAGGGGATGCAAATGGTGGTGAATGACCCTCGCGGTACCGGTTACGGATTGGGCAAGGGGTTTCCGTACACGATAGCGGGCAAGAGCGGTACCGCCGAAATCTATTCGCGCACCAGTGACGCGTACAACACCAACAAGAACACGGCGTATCTGGCCAGTCGTCACCGCGCATGGTTCGAGATGTTCGCGCCGGCCGAGGATCCGCAGATTGCCGTGGCGGTATTGCTGGAGTCGGGTGCATGGGGAGCGGCGGACGCCGGACCCATCGCACGCAGGATCCTCGATGCCTGGGAGGCCACCCAGAAAGATGCGCCGCCGGATACGCCGCTGCCGCGTGATGCCAAAGACCCCACGCCGGTGGAGGTGACACCATGATCCGGCAATGGCAGGTACGCATGGCGCGGTTCATCCGCCGTGTGCTGACCCGGCCGCGGATCGACCTGCCGCTGGCGTCGGGCCTGTTCCTGCTCGCGATCATCGGGCTGGTCACGCTCTACAGTGCCGGTGATCGAAACCTCGGTCTGGTCGGGGGGCAGGCTGCGCGTTTCGTGCTCGGCGGCGCTTTGCTGCTGCTGGTCTCGCGCATTCCACCGGCCCTGTTGCGCAGCTGGACACCGTGGCTCTATGCCGGCAGTACCGCCTTGCTGGTGATCGTGGCGATTCTCGGCGAGGGCCGTGGTTCGATGCGCTGGCTGGATCTTGGGGTGATGCGCTTCCAGCCGTCCGAATTGCTCAAGCTGACCACGCCGATGATGGTGGCGTGGTATCTGCATCCGCGCCAGTTGCCACCGGGCTGGAAGGACATCGTGGTGGTCGGCCTGCTGATCGCGATTCCAGCCGGGCTGATCGCCGAGCAGCCGGATCTGGGCACCGCCGTGCTGGTATCCGCCGCCGGCGCATTTGCCCTGTTCCTGTCCGGCATGGCGTGGTGGCGGATCGGTGCCTTGCTGGCTGCGGTCGGCGGGATGATTCCGGTGGGCTGGCATTTCCTGCACCAGTACCAGCGTGATCGCGTGCTGACCCTGCTCAACCCGGAGTCCGATCCGCTCGGCAATGGTTGGCACATCATCCAGTCGCAGATCGCGGTGGGCTCGGGCGGCATCTTCGGCAAGGGCTGGCTGCACAGTACCCAGTCGCGGCTGGATTTCCTGCCCGAGCACACCACCGATTTCATCTTCGCCGTGTTCTCCGAGGAGTTCGGCCTGCTCGGCGTCTGCACACTGGTCGCCTTGTATGCCTTCGTCATCGGGCGCTGCCTGTGGATCGCGATGGAGGCGCGCGATACCTATTCGCGGTTGCTCGCCGGTGCGATCGGCATGAGCTTCTTCGTCTACGTGTTTGTCAATGGCGGCATGGTGGCCGGCATGTTGCCGGTGGTCGGCGTGCCGATGCCGCTGATCAGTTACGGCGGTACCTCGGCGGTGTCGCTGCTGACCGGTTTCGGTGTGCTGATGTCGATCCACGCCAACCGCAAGACCCACATCTGAACCTTGCCTCGGCCGCGCCTTTGCCCGGCCCCAAGTTGCGGGGGCCTGCATGGTAGGCTCTTGGCGCTCCTGATTCTTCGCCAACGAAGGCCCTGCATGACTGCTCACTCCGCGCTACATCCGCTTCGTTGTCTGGTCATGCTGTTGCTGTGGGTGGGTGCGATGGGAACGGCATTCGCCAGCCATCCCGGCCAGCACGCGCTGGTGCGCGAAGTCGTCCGTGACACCGGCAGGAATCCGGTGCAGTTGAATGCATTGCTGGATGGCGCAAGCAAGCAGCAGAGCATTCTCGATGCCATCAGTCGTCCGGCCGAGGCCAAGCCGTGGAAGGATTACCGTCCGATCTTCATGACCCCTGCGCGGATTGACGGAGGGGTGGCGTTTTACCAGGCTCATCGCGCACTGCTGGAACGGCTCGGCAAGGAATACGGTGTGGCACCGCAGTATCTGGTGGCGATCATCGGCGTGGAGACCAACTATGGCCGCATCGTCGGTCGTTACAAGGTGCTGGATGCACTGGTCACGCTGGCGTTCTATTATCCGCCGCGCGCCAATTTCTTCCGCGCAGAGCTGAAGGCATTGCTCGAATTGCCCGACAGCAAGCTGGCGGGCCCGCTGGATACGCTGATCGGCTCCTATGCGGGCGCGCAGGGCTGGGGCCAGTTCATGCCCTCGAGCATCCGCGATTTCGCGGTCGACGAGGATCACGACGGTCGCATCGACCTGCACGATTCGGCCGACGACATCATCGCCAGCGTCGCCAACTATTTCCATGCGCACGGATGGCAGCCGGGGGAACCGGTGGCTGCGCGCGCGCAGCCGGATGCGACGGCCGAGCCGGTCACCGTGGAGGATACCCTGCCACATTGGCCACTGGAGCAGTTCGAGGCCTGGGGCTATGCCCCATTGCAGCGGTTGGCGCCGGGGCAGCTCACCAGCTTGCAGACGCTGGATGGCCCGAATGGCCCGGAATACTGGTTCACCTTCCAGAACTTCTACGTGATCACCCGCTACAACCGCAGTCCGCTGTATGCGATGGCCGTGGACCAATTGGCCCAGGCGATTGCAGCGGGCGTGGCACAAGCGGATACGGCCCGATGAAAGCTGGGGGTTTCGCCGGACTGTTGCTGGTCAGCCTGCTGCTGGTGGCCTGCAGCGGCAACCGCACGCGCGGTCGTCCACTGCATCCCGCAGGCATGTCGCGCGACAAGGTCGCCAACGCGTCGCCGCCGTCGACAGGCGAGCCCCGATTTCACGATGACCTCAACCGGCCGCAATCCAGTCGCTATCGCGACAACAGCGACAGCGTGCCGCCGCCGATCGATGTCAGCAAGCTGGTCGAGCCGGTGCCCAAGGTCGAGCCGCGCTCGCTGTATGGCAACAAGTCGCCGTATACCGTGCTCGGACGCACTTACCGCGTGCTGCCGACGGCGCGCGGCTATGACGAGCGGGGCATCGCCTCGTTCTACGGCAACAAGTTCCATGGCTACAAGACGTCGAGCCTGGAAACCTACGACATGTACGCTTTCAGTGCTGCCAGCACCACCCTGCCGTTGCCCAGCTATGCCCGGGTGACCAACCTGGAGAACGGCAAGAGCGTCATCGTGCGGGTCAACGATCGCGGCCCGTTTCATGCCAACCGCCTGATCGATCTTTCCTATGCGGCGGCCGTGAAGATCGGCATTTGGCCCAAGGGCACCGGTCTGGTCGAGGTGCGCGGCATCGATCCGACCCGGCCGGGCGGGGAACCACCACCGCCGGTCGAGGTCACAAACAGACATCCCGGGATCTATCTGCAGGTCGGCGCGTTTTCCGATGCCGACAATGCGCAGCGTCTGGCCCGGCGTCTGACCCAGGCCCGACTGGGTACGGTCAGGGTGGTTGACGCGGTGGTCAACGGTCAGCATGTGCAGCGGGTGCAGGTAGGACCGTTGGCTGACGTGGCGGATGCCGACAAGGTCAGCACCCGGATTGAGGCGATGGGGCTGCCGCGTCCGCGGGTCGCGGTAGACTAGGCGGGGTTTGCGAACCCTTTTCAAGACAAGTCGGCCGCTTGTGCCGACACCCAGAGACTGGATTTGAACACACGATGAAATCTTTCCGCCGTAGCCTGTTGTCGTTCGCCACCGTCGCCGTGATGCTGGTTGGCATGGCCGTCGCCCAGACGCCGCCGCGTCCGTCCCCGGTCCCGCGGCCTGCCGTGCCGGCCATGCCGGTACCGCCGCCGCCGGATGTGGATGGCCAGAGCTGGGTGTTGATGGACTATGCCACCGGTCAGATCATTGCTTCGAAAAATCCTGACGCGCGCCGTGCCCCTGCATCGTTGACCAAGGTGATGACCGACTACGTCGTCTCGGCCGAGATCGCCAACGGGCGAGTTCATCCGAATGACATGGTCACCATCAGCGAGCATGCCTGGCGTGGTGGCGGTGCCGGCACCGACGGCTCCACCAGTTTCCTCAAGCTGGGCAGCCAGGTACCGCTGGAGGATCTGCTCAAGGGCATGATCGTGCAGTCCGGCAACGATGCGGCGATCGCCCTGGCCGAACACACGGCCGGTTCGGAAGATGCCTTTGCCAACCTGATGAATGCCTATGCCAAGCAACTGGGCATGAGCAACACGCATTACTCGAACGCCTCGGGTTATCCGGTCGACAACCACTACAGTTCGGCCCGCGACATCGCGATCCTGTCGCGGGCGCTGATCCGCGATTTTCCGACCGACTACGCGATCTCGGCGATCAAGGAGTACGAGTGGAACGGGATCAAGCAGCAGAACCGCAACGAGCTGCTGTGGCGCGACCCGGCCGTGGATGGCATCAAGACCGGGCATACCGCGGAGGCGGGTTACTGCCTGGATGCATCGGCCAAGCATGGCGACGAGCGCATGATTGCGGTGGTGATGGGGGCCAGCACCAACAAGGCACGCGCGGATTCGGCGATGGCCCTGCTCAACTACGGTTTCCGTTTCTACGAGACGCACAAGCTGTATGAGGCCGGCAAGGCGTTGGCGACACCGCGTCTGTGGAAGGGCGCGGCGAACCAGTTGTCGATCGGTGTTGCCAGTGACGTGCTGATCACGGTGAAGACCGGCGAGTACGACAAGCTCAAGGCGACCATGGATATTCCGGCCACCCTGATCGCGCCGTTCAAGAAAGGCCAGCAGATCGGCACGCTGCGAATCAGCCTGGACGGCAAGCCGATCCAGAGCGCGCCCTTGATCGCGTTGGCCGATGCACCGCAGGGCGGATTCTTCTCGCGTTTGTGGGACACCATCCTGTTGTGGTTCCACCATGACAAGGGCGGCACGACCGAACAGGCCCCGAGTGGCAAATGATGCAACCCATCGATTTCAGCAAGGCAAAGCAGGACGGCAAGGGCTTCCAGTTTCCCGGTGAGTTTGAGATCACCGCGATGGGCAACGCCAGCGCCAACCTGCCCAGCCACGTGCCGCAGCTGCTGGAGCGTGCCGGCCTGCATGTGCTGCATGAAAGCGTGAAGCACAGGCACTCCGGCGGTGGCAATTTCGTCTCGGTCACGGTCATTTTTCGCTGCGAGAATCGCGAACAATACGACGAGGCGCATCGGGTGCTGCGCGAAAGTCCGGATATCCGTTACACGCTGTAACCAATGGCAGGAGCGCACTCCGTGCGCGAAGGCTTCCCGTCAATCAGCATCGGAGCGTCACATCCAGGAAGCGCTCCTGCACATCTGTCCATGCCAAGGTCCACGTCATGTCGTTGCCGCTGAAAATCCGCCGTCTCGGTCGTCAGCCGTATGAGGCGACCTGGCCGGCGATGAGCGCGTTCACCGACAACCGAACCGCCGAAACCGCCGACGAGCTGTGGTTGCTGGAGCACGACCCGGTATTCACCCTCGGTCAAGCCGGCAAGATGGAACACGTGCTGGCACCGGGCAATATCCCGGTGGTGCCGGTTGACCGCGGTGGCCAGGTGACCTATCACGGCCCGGGCCAGATCGTGGGCTACCCGCTGATCGACCTGCGCCGGGTCGGGGTGGGCGTGCGCGAGCTGGTTCACCGCATCGAGCAGGCGCTGATCGATACGCTGGCGCACTGGAACGTCACCGCGGCCCGGCGCGAAGGCGCGCCGGGTGTGTATGTAGGTGATGCCAAGGTGGCCGCGCTGGGTTTGCGCGTGCGGCGCGGCTGCAGTTTCCACGGTCTGGCCTTCAACGTGGCGATGGATCTGGAGCCGTTTCAACGGATCAACCCTTGCGGCTACAGGGGTCTGGCGGTCACACAACTGCTAGACTTGGGCGGTCCGTCGCAGTTGGCTGAAGTCGAGGACGTGCTGGTGCAGGCGTTCTGCCACCAGTTCGGCTTTGTCGCTGAGCCAGCGGCCCCTGTCCTGCCTGAACTCCCCGCTCGCGTAGCGGTCTAGAGCTGTCTACATGAGCGAAACATCGGCATCGTCCCCCAAAATCATCCCGATCAGTGTCGTCGCGGGCACGCCCGCTGCGGAAAAGCAGCTGGGCAACGACAAGATCGCCTTGAACCGCGCCGGCTTCGACACCAGCGTGCCGACCCTGCGCAAGCCGTCCTGGATTCGCGTGCGTCTGCCGCAAGGCAATGCCGTACAGCAATTGAAGGCACGCCTGCGCGAGAACGCGCTGGTCACCGTGTGCGAGGAAGCCTCCTGCCCGAATATCCACGAGTGCTTCAGCAAGGGCACCGCGACCTTCATGATCCTCGGCGAGGTGTGCACGCGCCGCTGCTCGTTCTGCGACGTGGCCCATGGCCGCCCGCAACCGCCAGACGAGCTGGAGCCCGCCCGACTGGCGCAGACCATCGCCGACATGCGGCTGAAATACGTGGTGATCACCTCAGTCGACCGCGACGACCTGCGCGATGGCGGTGCCGCCCATTTCGCCAGCTGCATCCGTGCCGTGCGCCACGCCAGCCCGAACATCCGCATCGAGATCCTCACCCCCGACTTCCGCGGCAAGGGCCGCATGGAGCGGGCGCTGGAGGTGCTCAGGGAGTTCCCGCCGGACGTGTTCAACCACAACCTGGAAACCGTGCCGCACCTGTATCGGGAAGTGCGCCCGGGTGCCGATTACCAGTGGTCGCTGGATCTGCTCAAGCGCTTCAAGGCGCAGCACCCCGACGTACCGACCAAATCCGGCATCATGCTGGGCCTGGGCGAGACGCATGCGCAGGTGCTCGAGACGCTGGCGGATTTACGCGCCCATGACGTCGAGATGATCACCATCGGCCAGTACCTGCAACCGACGCCGCACCATCACCCGGTGGTTCGTTACTGGACCCCCGAAGAATTCGAGGCGTTGCGAGTGGCTGGCGAGGCGATGGGTTTCCATCACGTCGCCTCCGGTCCGCTGGTGCGTTCTTCCTATCATGCCGATCTGCAGGCCCATGCAGCCGGTGTCACCGAGTCAGCCTGAGAACCTTCATGAAATTTCGTCCCGCGCTGGTCCTGTTGCTTGCCCTCACCACGACCGGCGTCTTCGCGCAGTCGGCAGCCGATCTCGGTGCCGGCCCCGCGCCGCGCAAACAGGCCACCTGGCCACTCGCGCCGACGCCGGAAGAGGCCGCCGCGGCACAGCTCTCCGCACGCTTCCTGACCCGCTTCCACTACGATGCACAGCCGCTCGACGACGCCATGTCGGCACGCATCTACAAGGCCTACTTCAAGCTGCTCGACAGTGAAAAGATGATTTTCACGCAGCAGGACATGGACAAGTTCGCGCCGCTGAAGACCAAGCTGGATGACGCGATCTGGAACATGGACCTGTCCGCTCCGTTCAACATCTACAACGTCTACCTGCATCGGCTCGTCCAGCGCATGGCCTATTCGCGCGACCTGCTCAAGAAGGGTTTCGACTTCACGGCCGACGAGACCTACGACTTCGATCGCAAGGACGCTGCATGGCCGAAGGACGACGCCGCCGCCGACGAGTTGTGGCGCAAGCGCACGATGAACGACTGGTTGCGCCTGAAGCTGGCTGGCAAGGACGATGCCGAGATCCGCAAGACGCTGGACAAGCGTTATGCCGGCTACATCGAGCGGGTCAAGCAGCTCGACAGCGACGATGCGTTCCAGACCTTCATGACCTCGTACGCCGAGACCACCGACCCGCACACCGATTATCTCGGCCCGCGCGCGGCGGAGAATTTCGACATCGCGATGAAGTTGTCGCTGGAAGGCATCGGTGCCCAGCTGCAGTCGCGTGACGACTACACCATGATCGTCAAGCTGATCCCGGGAGGCCCGGCGATGAAGTCGCACAAGTTCAAGCCGGGTGACCGCATCGTCGCGGTGGGTCAGGGCGAGAAAGGGCCGATGGTCGACGTGGTCGGCTGGCGCATCGATGACGTGACCGCGCTGATCCGCGGCAAGAAGGGCACCACGGTCAGGCTGGAAATGCTGCCGGCCGATGTCGGCCCGGATGGCAAACACGAACTGGTCACCCTGGTGCGCGACAAGATCAAGCTGGAGGATGCCGCCGCCAGCAAGAAGATCATCGACGTCAAGAATGGTGACGTCTCGCGCAAGATCGGCGTGATCGACCTGCCCTCGTTCTACTCCGACTTCGGCGCGCGCAGTGCCGGCGACAAGAATTTCAAGAGCACCACCCGCGATGTCGCCAAGCTCATCGGCGAGCTCAAGCAGGCCGGTGTGCAGGGGATCGTGATCGACCTGCGCAACAACGGCGGCGGTTCACTGGCCGAGGCCGATTCGATGACCGGCCTGTTCATCGACAAGGGGCCGGTGGTGCAGGTGCGCGACTCCAAGGGCGACGTGCAGGTGCAGGGCGACGATGATCCGGGCATGGCCTGGAGCGGCCCGCTGGCAGTGCTGGTCAACCGCGGCACGGCATCGGCCTCGGAGATCTTTTCCGCCGCGATCCAGGACTACCACCGTGGCCTGATCATCGGTGAACCGACCTTCGGCAAGGGTACCGTGCAGAACCTGGTCGACCTCGACCGCTTTGCGCAGAGCGACAGCGAGAAGCCGCAACTGGGCGAGCTGAAGATGACGATCCAGGAGTTCTTCCGCATCAATGGCGGCTCGACCCAGTTGAAGGGTGTGACGCCGGATATCGCGTACCCGAAAAACGGCGACGAGAAAGACTTCGGCGAGTCGACCTACGACAACGCTCTGAAGTGGACGCAGATCGCGCCGGCCGACTACAAGCCGGTGGCTGAGCTCAATGCCTACCTGCCGCAACTGACGGCAATGCACGCCGCGCGCGTGGCCAAGTCGCCGGCATGGAAGCTGATGCTCGACGAGCTGGCGCAGTACAAGCTCATGCGCGACAAGACCACGGTGTCATTGAACTTCGCCACCCGCGAAGCCGAGCGCAAGCAGCAGGAGAAGATCCAGGCTGACTTCCGTGCCCGTCACAAGGCCATCGACGGAACCGATGCGGCTGAAGTGGACATGGACAATGCACTCGACGATGGCCTCAACGCCAACGAACGCAGTCTGAAGAGCGAGCTCAAGCAGGAAAGCGACGCCAAGAAAGCCAAGGACGTGGAACTGGACGAGACCGCACATGTCCTGTTCGATGCGATCGGCCTGATCAAGGCCGATCCGAAGCTCGCCAGTGAAGTGCTGCCGTATGGCGGCAAGTTCAGCAACAACTATGTGGCAACGCTCTCTGCCCCCGCGGTCACGGCGCCGCCGTCGAAAGCGGCGTCACCTGCGGCCCCGGTGGTGACGCACTGACAATGTCCGGGCAGGAGGAAAAGGGCAGCGCGAATGCGCTGCCCTTTTTCATGGGGGCATTCATCACCGCCGGTGCGCCGGACACCCGGATGGTGCCTTTCAACCCGGTGGGGCAGGTATCTCGCAGGATTGGTTGAAGTCGCCGATGGCCTCGACCAGATCGGTCACGGCCGCGCGCTCCACCTCGCTGAGCTCGGGATGCCAGCTGTCCAGGATCAGCACGACCCGCGTCTGCCCGCTGCGATTCCATGCCTCATGCTCGTAGGTGTCGTCGAACGTGACGCAGCGACCTTCCTGCCATGCGTGTTCCTCGCCGCCGACACGGAGCGCGCACTCGGGCGGCACGATCAGCGGCAGATGGGTGACCAGCCGTGTGTTGGTGACACCTGTGTGCGGAAGGATATGAGTCCCCGGACTGAGCACGGAGAACAGCGTTTCCGGTGCATGATCGCGGACGCGCACCAGTGGCAGCGTTTCGAGGATGGCCGTGGTTTGCGGGCAACTCGCGCAATGATCGTCGTAGCGCTCACCGTGGCGATGGAAAAAATAGGCGTTCCAGACAGGCTCCAGGTGACTGGACGAGCGCAACATGTGCTGGCTCACCGGAGTCGCGGGCTCGCCCAGAAAAGGTTCGAGTGAGCGTTCCTGTGCCAGCACCGCGTGCAGCTCGTCACGCACGGCATCGGTCGCCGCCTCCAGCGCATCGAGCCACGGGAAATGCTTGCGCGGGTAATACGGTTGGCTGGCGATGTCCGGAAAATAGAGGAATTTCGGCTTCTGCCGCGGGTCGGGGATATTTGCCGGCAGATCGGAAAAATAGATCGCCAGGCTGCGTTCCACCCGCGCCAGCTCGGAGTTGCCGTAGCGCTCGCGCAGCGGGTCCAGTGCGCCGCGAAACAGCTGGCGGCGTCCCTGGTTGACGTACTTCACGGCATGTTTCACGGCCTCGCGCAGGGCCGGTGCCGTCGTTGCGTTGTCCTGCCAACGGCCCATCGCGCGGGCACTTTCGATGGCCATGAAGTAGGCCTTGAGCGCCTCGTGCGACTGGCCCAGTTGTTCCAGCGCGATACCCAGCTGCAGGCGTGCCACAAAGATGCGCGGCGCCAGCGAAAGTCCGCGGCGGAAACTGTTCACCGCCCCGTTGAAGTCTGTGGTCGTCATCTGCGCATGGGCCAGTTGCATCCATGCGGCTGCATCATCCGCGGCCAGTACCACCGCGAGCTGCAGACGCTGCATCGCCGCTGCATGCTCCCCGCGCGCGGACTGGCGACTGGCCACGAAGCGCAGCGCCTCGACGTCATGCGGACGTTGCTCGAGAAGATCGAGGAAGGATCTCTCGGCGGCGTCCAGATCACCTCGCGCCACCTCTTGACTCGCAATGGCACGGAGGATTTCCATGGGTGGGGCAGTCGTGCTGCTCATCGGCGCCTGGTCGTGTTGTCCGGGAAACGTGGTTCCCGCCGTGATCCACGGTTGAAACCGATCATCGTGATCATACTCGTGCTGCTGCGCCGGTCGGGCCAGCCATGCCAGTCATGCCGGAGCCTGCCTTGGCGCCTTGACGCATCAATCGGCATAGCCGAATCGCTGCATCAGCGGGCGCAATACCGGCAACACCGGTTCGAACATGTCGCGGTAGGCATGCCAGCGATTGACCGCCTTGCGATTGAGCCCCTGCGTCACCTGGGCGTAACTCGGCGTGCTGATGAAACTCTTGCCCTGCGCATGTGCTGCAAACCCGGCCATGGGTGAAGGGTCTGCGAGGTCGAGGAAGCTGCCGAGCCTGGCCAGATTCTCGTCAACGTTCTCGACCACCGCCTCGTAACGCCATTCGAGCACCTGCGGGGCGAACACCTCGACATGCTGCTGCCAATGTTCGAACGCGTGCACGTAGCCGTTCGCCAGACGTTGCAGCGACGAGCACAGCACCATGAAGGCCGGCGAGCGGAACGATTGCATGTAACAGCTCAGCAGCACGTCACAGGGATGGCGCAGGCACAGGATGATGCGCGCCTGCGGGAACAATCGCATGATCATCGGCAGGCACAGCATGTTGAGCGGATTCTTGTCGACCAGCCGGTGCGTTCCGAGATCGGGCAAGACCTGTGCGACCCGGCGGAAGTAGACGGCCCGGAGCTGGTCCGCGTCATTCGCGGTGAGGTTGGCCAGGTCGTCGGGATAGTGCTGGCCGGTCATCTCCATGGCCTCGGTCAGGTCATGGATGAAGGCACGTTCGTCCATCGAGCGAAAATCGGGGTGTGCGTCGAGCATCTGCTCCAGCAGGGTCGTGCCGGAGCGCGGAAAGCCGACCACGAAAACCGGCTGGCGTTCGATCGGCCCGGAGGGCAGCGGGCTCCAGCCCTGGTAGGCGCGGTGCCCAACCAGACGATTGGCCATCTGCAACGGTACGCTATCGGCCCGCATCAGCTCGGGCACGATGTCTCGTGCCATGTTCAGCTGGGTGGCATGTGCGGTCTGCAACGCCGGCCATACCGCGTCATGCCGACCCATCCGGCTGCTGGCGGCGGCCAGGCCAAACGCAGCGCTGGCGCGGTGCTGGTCATCCAGCGGCAGCGTGAGCATTCGACGATACAGCGCGGCAGCGACGGCATGCTCGCCTGCACGCATGGCCAGTGCCGCATGGGCACTCCATCCTTCGGCGCGTGCATCGTGGGCCTCCGCAGGCAGTTGCTCGAGCAGGTCCAGTGGCAGCGGTTGCAACTCGGCGCGTGCGCGATCGAGCTGGTTGCTGCGTTCGTACAGCGCCGATCGCTGGGCGGCGAGACGCAGCCGCATGATCGCCGCTGCCGGACCATCGGGCAGCTGTGCCCTGGCGAGGGTATCCAGCGCGATGTCGAGTTCACCTTGTGCTGAAAGCATGGCGGCAAGAGTCAGGGCCTGCTCGCCCGATTGGGCCGGCCAGCCGGCGGCACCGGCCAGCATGGCCTGCTGGCCTTCGTTGTCGCCACCGACGTAGCAGGCGTGTGCGGCTTGCAGGCGGGCTTCGATGAATTGTGGCGAGCGGGCTACCGCATCCATCATGGCCTGTTTGGCCAGGACCCAATGCCGTTGCTGCAGGTGCAGCAGGCCGAGGTTGTAATGCAGCTCGGCATCGTCCGGTGCCAGCGCGAGTGCTTTCAGGAACGCCTGCTCGGCCGCCGCCATGTCGCCATGCTGGCGACAGGCAAGTCCGAGGTTGTTCCAGTATGCGGACACCTGCGGCCGCAGGCGTGTCAATGAAGCGAACGCGTTTGCTGCCTGCGGGTAGCGCGCGCACGCGTACTGGGCGAGGCCCAGCCACAGCAGGGTGGGTTCGTCCGATGCTGCTGCGCCTGCACCCTCACCCAGGGCGACGACTCGCTCCATGTCGCCAGCATCGAAGGCGCGTCTCATCGTCTCGACGAGGCTGTGGGTGGCTGCGGGCATATCATTCCGGTCGGTTGTTTGCCGGTCTTCATTATGCAAGAGGGGCCGCGAGAATATCTCGCGACCCCTCCGGGTTGCCGTGGAGCTTTGCAGCCGGCTCAGCCGATCAGAACTTCACCGTGGCACGTGCCCAGTAGTAGCGGCCGATCGTGTCGTAGGTAGCGGCGTCCACGTTGTAGTTCGTGCCATTCTGATAGACCAGCGGCGGTATCTTGTCGCTGAGGTTGTCCACGCCGAAGTCGAAGGTGGTGTGGATCGATGGCACCTTGTAGCCGATCTGGATCGAGTGATACAGCACCGAGGCCATCGGCAGGTTGACGCCCTGGATGGACGCATCCGCATTCAGGTTGGTCAGGTGGTTGATGTAGCGCGTCTGCCACTGGGCGTTCCAGTTGCCCAGCGCCCAGTTGAGCGTCAGCGTGCCGCGCCAGCGCGTCATGTTGCCGAACTGCTGACTGAAGGTGCCGGCGTAGTTGACGGTCTTCGCGCCCGGCTGGCCCGGCGTGGCATTGTTGTTGTAGGTGGAGAGATAGGTGCTGGCGAAGCCTGCCTTGAAGTCACCCGGATTCACGCTGCCGAGGTCGAAATGCGGGATCTTGTAGTCCAGCGTGAAGTCGATGCCGCTGGTGCTGAGGGTGCCCAGATTGACTGTCGGCGTGTCGATCACATTGACTTCGCCCGCCTTCTGGGTGTCGGTGCCGTAGCGGCTGATCAACCCGCAGTACGGACTGTTGTTGTTGGCAAAGCAGCCATTGACCACCGTCGAGGCTGCAATCGGCGTCAGCAGATCGTTGAGGGTGATGTGCCAGAAGTCGACGCTGGTGGACAAGCCCTCCATCCAGCCGGGGTTGTAAACCAAACCGAAGTCGATCGACTTGCCCTGCTCCGGCTTGAGCGACTGGCCTACCGTGCTGGCACCCGAATAATACGTATTGACCTGGGCATTGGTGTTGACCCAGTTGACCGGGACGTTCTGGCAGGCGGCGGCATGCTGTGCCAGCTCTGCCGCCGTGAGGCCCACGCAGGGATCGTTCAAGTTCGGTTGGACCAGGGTGATGCCGTCGTAGAGTTCATCCAGGTTCGGGGCGCGGAACACCTGGGATACCGTGCCACGAACCAGCAAGTCGGCGATCGGTTTCCACTCGATCGCGATCTTGCCGTTGGTGGTCGAGCCGCTGCTGTCGTAGTCCGAGTAGCGCACGCCCAGATCAAGGTTCAGCGAATACGCCCCTGGCTGCTGCGAGAGCAGCGGGATCAGCGACTCGGCATAGATTTCCTTGACGTTGTCGCTGCCGCGGCCCGGCGAACCGCAACCTTCCTGCAGGATCGCGCAGGTGCCGGTGGCCAGGTTGAGGATGGCATCGGGGGTGATGGTGTAATTCATCGTCTGCTTGCGATACAGGCCGCCGACAGCCAGCTGCATGCTGCCGGCCGGCAGATCCCACAGCTCGCCGTTGGCGTCGAACTGCACCTGCTTGGTGGCATTCGTGAACACGTACACCGGGTCATCCACCAGGCCCTTGAGGGCTGGCTCGTTGGCCTGGTCGAAGATGTTCACGCCGCTGTTGATCGCCGACTGGAATTGGGCAATGTTGAGCTCGTTGTAATCACGCTGCGCGCGTTTGGCATGGCCATAGTTGAACGTGGCATCCCAGTTCCAGCTGCTTTCGCCGAACGCACCGCGCAGGCCGGTGTTGATCTGCTGGTTCTGCGTGTCGTAGGTGTGGAGGCGGTTGCCGGCCCCGGTCAGGCGCAGGTTGAAGCCATAGCCTTGTGCCTGACCTGCCGGGTTGGCGGGGTCGGTGCCGAAGGTGACGCCAAAAGGATTGATCGGGTTGCTGGCTGCCACATACCAACCGTCGCCGACTCCCGTCGGTGCGGGCGCGTCCTGGCCGGACGACTGCGTGTGGTTGAAGAATGCATTGGCGAAAAAGGTCAGGTTGCTGGTCAGGTTGTAGCTGCCGAGCAGGAAGGCATCGGTGCGTTGCTGCGCGGTCTGGATGTAGTTGTAGGTGTTGTAGTTGTACGCGTCCGCAGGGTAATTGTCACAGCGGTAATCGGCCTGGCTCGATCCGTCGCTCTGTGCCTTGGTGACCAGGATGCTGTTGTTCTTGACCGTGCAGCCATATTGGCCGGCAAACGATGCGGGCAACTGGATCTTGCCGGTCGGGATGGTGCTGGAGCCGGACGCGGTGAGCGCACCGCTGGAAAGGTACAGGGGGTTCGCGGAGAACTTGCGCTGGCTGGCCAGGGCGGCGTCGTACTTGTTGTAGTCGATGCCGCCGACGATGTTGTAGTTGTCGCCGTTCAAGCCGCCGACGATGCTGAGGCCGTGCCGCTGGCCGTCGCCATGGCTGGAGATGCCGCCGTTGATGCTGGCTTCGACGCCCTTGTAATCCTTGCGCAGGATGAAGTTGACCACGCCGCCGATCGCGTCGGAGCCGTACACCGTCGAGGCGCCTTCCGCCAGCACGTCGACCCGCTCGATCATGCCCTGCGGGATCATGTTGACATCGGCGTTGGCCATGCGCTGGCCGTCGATCAATACCAGGGTACGGTTGACGCCCAGGCCGCGCAGTGAAATGCGGGCGGCGCCGTCGCCACCTTCCAGTGAGGGGCTGGCGACGCCGCCGCCGTTGGTGTTGTTCTGGGTGTTGGTCGCGTTGCCGGAGATGCTGGGCAGCGCCTGCAGCACATTGCCCATCGTCGGATTGCCGGCATTGGTGATCGCGGCGCGATCCACCGTCGTTACCGGGCTCGAGGTCTCCTCGTCGACACGACGAATCAATGAGCCGGTGACCACCACCGCTTTCAAGGTCTGGGCCTTGTTTTTTGTCGGCGGCGTGGCTTGATCGGTGGTGGCCTGATCGGTGGCTGCCTGGGCTTGCACGCCACCGGCTACGGCGAAAACGCCGGCGGTCAATGCAAGGCGCACTGCGAATGACAGGTGATTCAAGTCGTATTTCATGAGTTCTCCCCGGTGGATGTTGGTGCTGTCCCGCATTCATGATGATGCTGGCCGTGACCTTGTTGCCCCCCGGCAAAGTCACGGCAAGTGTTGGATGAGCCCAACGACAGAAAGGTTACTCTCTAAGCGGTTCGCTGCACCACTACCCCGGCAGTCATGGTGGACGCACGCCTGGCTGGCAGGCTGCGTCGTTGCCGTGCCGCGGACTCGCGGGATCGGCAGCATTCGCCGATGGCTGCGATCGCAGCATCCTGCGGCGGTGGCGTGTCTTGCGGGCAGCAAGCGCGATCGGGACGGCGTGCACCCGTGCATCAGCGGGTGCCTCAATCCGTGCACCGTGTTCCGGGGCTGATCGCCTGGTCGTTGTCGTCATGCCATGGCAAATCGACCATGCCGCGCTGGCCCGGCTCCCGCCGATCCATCCGGTCGGCCGATGAAGTCAGGCTTGATAGCGGTTTTGCAGGCAGGCAAAAACCGCACGCAGGCCCATGGCTTCGCCGCCGCGCGGTCGTCCGGGGCGGTCGGCATCGTTCCATGCGTAGGTGTCCAGATGCAGCCATGGGGTGCCTTCCGGCACGAAGCGCTCCAGATAGAGTGCGGCGGTGATTGCGCCGGCATGGCGGGATGGGCCGGCGTTGGCGAAATCGGCAAGATACGAATCGAGCATGCGACGGTACGGCCGCCACAGCGGCATCCGCCAGAGCGGGTCGGCGACCTCGCTACCGGCCTGCAAGGCTGCCGCAGCCAGTGTGTCGTCGTTGGCGAACAAGGCCGGCAGATCCGGGCCGAGCGCTACGCGCGCGGCGCCGGTGAGGGTGGCGAAGTCGATGATCAGGTCGGGTTGCTGCTCGCCGGCAAAGGCCAGGGCGTCACACAGGATCAGGCGACCCTCCGCGTCGGTGTTGTCAATCTCCACGCTGTGGCCGGCACGGGTGGTGATGACCTCGCCCGGGCGCATCGCGTTGCCGGCGATCGAGTTTTCCACGGCGGGAATCAGCAGGGTCAGGCGCACCGGAAGTTTGGCCTGCATGATCAGGCCGGCCAGCGCGATCGCATGTGCGGCGCCGCCCATGTCCTTCTTCATGTTGCGCATGCCGTCGCTGCCCTTGATGTCCAGGCCGCCGGTGTCGAAGCACACGCCTTTGCCGATTACCACCAGCCTGGGGTCGGTCAGCTTGCCCCAGCTCAGCTCGACCAGCCGCGGCTCGCGATGACTGGCGCGACCCACCGCATGGATGGTCGGGAAGTTGGCCTTGAGCAGCTCCTCGCCGACCCATTCGCGCAGCTTCGCCTTGTGTTGCTTGCCGACGCTTTTGACCGCGTCAGCCAGTTGCCGGGGACCCATGTCCTCGGTCGGTGTGTTGACCAGGTCGCGCACCATCGCGGTCGCTTCGACCAGTGGTGCCAGTTGCTGCAATTCGGCGGCAGTCACGGCCAGTTGTGCCGGTGCGCGTTTGGGCTGGCGGTAGCGGGTGAACTGGTAGGCGCCGAAGGCCCAGCCGAGTGCGGCCTGCACCGGATCGGCCAGCACGCCTTCGGCGGCGATGCGGTAGGTGGCTTCAGGCAGGCTGCCGGGCAAGCCTGCCAGCGCCGCCAACGGATCATGCGGGTCGACGCCCGCCAGTACGCGTACCAGCTTGCCCGCGGGGTCGGCCAGCAGTGCCACGCTGCCGGGCGCCGCGGTGAATCCGCAGATCGTGAGCCAGCGCCGCTGCGCCGGACTGAGTCGCCGGCGGCTGGCCGCAAGATGAGCCGCATCGGTGGTTTCGATGGGAATGCTGCGGCGGTTGCGGGCGGTGCTTTCGATCAGTGCGGACATGGGCAGGCCTTCAAATCAGAGGCGTCATGATGCGCGTCCGCGGAAGCGAGAACAATCACCGGAGTCTGTGCAGGCCCGAATCAGCGATCGGATGCCTGCGTTTCGAGCCAGTCGACCAGGCTCGTCAGGTCACGCAGATCGAGCTCCGGCGCCGGCCCCAATTCGGACGGCCAGACGTCTCCATCGCGGTTGATCCAGGCAGTGTGCAGGCCGGCCTCGCGTGCACCGACCACGTCCATCAGCGGATCGTCACCGACATGCAGGATTTGCTCCGGAGCCAGTTCCAGCAAATCGGCCGCGGCCTGGAAGATGCGTCGATCCGGTTTCGCCATGCCGCTGTCGCGGGCGCAGACGTGATGGGCGAACAGCGTGTGGATGCCGATGCGTTGCAAGTCGGCATTGCCGTTGGTCAGGCTGACCAGCGGCCAGCGTGTGGCGAGCCGTTGCAGTGCGGCCAGGCTGTCCGGATACAGCTCGACCCGGTTGCGCGCCGCGAAATAGATATCCCACAACACATCCACCGGTGCGTCGGTGATGCCGCAGTGGGTGAATGCCTGTTGCAGGGTGAGCTGGCGCTGGCGGGTGAAGTCATGCGCCAAGTCGGCCCGTTCGGCGGCGACCTGGGCGCGCAGTTCACGCATCGCCGCGATCGGCCATGCCTGCGCGACCGTCGGGTGATGCGTTTTCAACCAGGCGTCGACCGCCTGGTCGGCGAGTTCCAGCGCCGGCCATACCGGCCACAGCGTATCGTCCAGATCCAGTGTGAGCGCGAGGATCGGCAAGCTCCGCGCCACTCAGTTTTCGCTGACGCGCAACACCTGGCCGAGCTGCAGCCGATCGCTCTTGAGGTGGTTCCACTGGCGCAGCTGGGTTGTGCTGACGTGATATTGCCTGGCGATCGAGTGCAGGGTGTCACCCTTGGTCACCGAGTGCGTATTCGACGGCGTGGCCTTGGCCAGTGGCGGCTCGACCGGACCTGCGCTGGCGGCCGCATCGGCACGCTGCGATGTCGCGTTGCCGGTGGCCGTGCGCATCTGTGCCGCCGCCAGGGTGTTCACCGCGGCCAGCGAGGCTTGCGCACGCAGGCCGGCATTCGGCGTCTCCGCGAGGCGGCTGCGATGCGCGCCGACCTCGGCAAGGATGCCGTCGCGACGCGAGCTGTCCAGGGCAATCAGGCTGCCGCCGTCCTGATAGGGCAGTATCGAGTGTGCGCGCAAGGCGGCCTTGGCTGGCTCGGTCTGCATGAAGTCGATGAACGCCTGGGCTTCGGCGGCCTTCGGGCTGTTCGGGTTGGTCACCAGATAGAGCGGGATGAACAACGGATAGCTGCCATTGGCGATATTGCCGGCAGTCGCTGCCGTGCCGTTGATCGGAATGGCCTTGATCTTGGGGTTGCCACTGATCCCCGCCAGCGAGGCGGCGCCCATGCCATTGGGATTCAACGCGACGCCTTCCTCCAGCTTGCGCGTGTTCACATACAGCCGCGGTGCGGCCACTGGCTGATTGCCGCGGCCGAACAGCAGGCTGCGCAGGCTGTATTCGACACCATCGCCAGGGCTGGCGACGGCGTAGACGTCGATCGGCGCGTTGCGACCGCCGACCTCGCTCCAGTTGTGGATCTTGCCGTAGTAGATGTCGTGCACCTGCTTCAGGGTAAGGCTGCGGATCGGGTTGGACACCTGGGTGATGATCACCACGCCGTCCCAGGCCACCGGGGTGAAGACGAGCCGATCGTTCTGCGCGCTGCCGTCGGACGGGCGTGCGCTGCCGGCCAGGTCTGCCGTGCCCATGCTTACCGCATCGATGCCCGAGGCGGTGTTGAACGGCTGCAGTTCGATATGGCCGTGGCCGCCCTTTTCCCATGCCTGCGCGACATCGTTGACCACGCCGCTGGCGGTGGCGTCGTCGCCGCGCCATATCAGGCTGCTATGACTGGTCGACCGGGGGCGGGATTTGCTGTGGGAGTGAGTGCTTGCCAATGCGCTGGTGGCGAGGCTGGCGCTGGCAACAGCGACGAACAACAGGCGAGTGATGCGGACAGACATGTGATGGCTAACCCCGGGTGATTTCATGGCGGCAGACGGATGGTGCCGGCGCGTACAGTGGCAGGCGTCGTGATCGACCATGGTATTCCATCGGCCTGAACACAAAACATCAAGCACTTTCATGGGTTTGCATGAGGCCGTGGCTCAGGTTGTGCGCCGGCGCACGCCCGGCCAGCGACTCAGGTCAAGTTTGTGGCGACATTTCGAGGCGCGCGGCCGGGCCATTCCCGCGCAAAGCGACGGTGGTGCGCTTTCCGGGCGTCACCGCATCCGTCACTCCATCGCGCCTGAGTGATCGGCGATCCATCCGTGGATCGTCTTGGTGGCCGCGCTGCCTGTCGTTGTCAGGCAGATGACGACCATGTCATTCATTCAATACATCATGTTCATCAATACGACCATCAGGTGATTCAGCAGCAACAAGACGTCAATTGATCAACACATAATGGCTGCCCTCGTTATCGGCCACCACCAAGACCAGCTGGCGCAGATGCACGCCGGCCAGCCCACGCAGCATGCGCAGGCTGGTGATGCGCTGATTGCCCACCCCAATCACCACATCGCCGGCGTTGAGGCCGGCCCGCGCGGCGCGGCTGCCCGGCTGCACGGTGCTGATCATGGCGCCATACCAGCCTTGGCTGCGCTGATTCTGGCTCAGTTCGCTGAAGCGCACGCCGGCCAGTCGCGGGTCGAGCTGGCCACCGTCGATGCTGGCCAGCTTTTCGGCGCTGAGGGTGGCGTTGACCACCCGCGACTGGCCATCGCGCAGCACGCCGATCCGCACCGTGCTGCCAAGCGGCAGCAACCCTTCGGCGTTGCTCAGCGCCTGCACGTTGCGCAGCGGCTTGCCATCGAGCGAGGTCAACACGTCACCTGCCTGCAGGCCGGCATGCGCGGCGGCCGAGCCGTCGCTGACCCCGGTCACCAGCACGCCCTGGCTGTCCTTCAGGTTCAGCGCCTGGGCGATGCGTGGCGTAATCGCCTGGGTCTGCAGGCCCAGCGTGCCGCGCTGCACCTTGCCGTGGGCAATCAGTTGCTTCATCACTTCGCTGGTGAGGTTGCTGGGGATGGCGAAGCCGATCCCGACATTGCCGCCCGAGGGCGAGAAGATCATCGTGTTGATGCCGACCAGTTCGCCGCGCAGGTTGACCAGTGGGCCGCCGGAATTGCCCGGGTTGATCGAGGCATCGGTCTGGATGAAGTTCTGGTAACTCGAATCGCCCAAACCCGAACGCCCCAGCGCCGAGACGATGCCCGCAGTCACCGTCTGGCCCAGCCCGAACGGTTCGCCCACCGCCACCACGTAGTCGCCTACGCGCAACGTGGACGAGTCGGACATCGGCAGCTCATGCAGGTTGTCGGCGTGAATCTGCACCACCGCCACATCGGTGGCCGGGTCGGTGCCGATCAGCTTGCCCTTGAAGGTGCGTCCGTCCTGCAGGGTGACGCTGATGTCGTCCGCGCCGGCGATCACGTGGTTGTTGGTGAGGATGTAGCCCTTGGCCGCATCCACGATCACCCCCGAACCCAGGCTCTGCTCCACCCGCTCGCGCGGTGTCGCCGGCAGGCCGAAGAACTGGCGCACCATCGGGTCGTCGAAATACGCGTCGCGCACCGGCACATGGGTGGTGCTGGAGATGTTCACCACCGCCGGGGTCACCTTGGTCAGCATCGGCGCCAGCGACGGCATCGGCTGGCCGTCGATGGCCGCCGGCAGGGTGGAGGCCGCGCTGCTGCCCGGGGCCACGCCGGTGGCGAGGACGATGGCCGCGAGCAGGCGCGGCAGCCAGTACGCCAGACGGCCCCGGTGGGGTCGCTCCGACGGACGGATCCCGGGCAACAGACGGGCATTGAATGGCGACATGGATTCCTCCTGATGAACGATGCAAACGGCGCTGCTTCGACCGATTCGGGGCGCGACGGTTCCGTCGGCGGAAAATGCCGGCGCAGACACTTTACTTCCGTCGTCGTCGGGGTTAACTTGCCTATCCGATAGCAACCACAACATCTTGTGCCTTGGCGTCGGCGTCGAGACTAGCACTGGTGTCGGCGTCGTACTCTTGAGGGGAGGCATGGTCGTCGGGAAGCTGCGGCAGGCGGGCGCAAGACATACCGGGCGCCGGTCGATGGCCGCAAACACAGCGCGAGCGACGTTGTCGCATCCAAATAAAAATCAACGGGGGCCGCAAGGCCACACCGAGAGGTTCAAAATCGATGAGCACAGTGCGTGCACCAGCCACTCATTCCGCTACAGGTCGTGATGCCGCCGTGGAGATTCCGCTGCAACCTGCCTCCCAGGACATCTGGGACAAGAAATATCGCCTGAAGGCGAAATCCGGCGAACCGGTCGATGTCACCATCGACGACACCTACCAGCGCGTGGCGCGGGCGTTGTCCGATGTCGAGGCCGACGATGAACTTCGCGGTCACTGGTACGAGCGTTTCCTGTGGGCCTTGCGCCGCGGCGCGATTCCCGCCGGCCGGATCACTTCCAATGCCGGCGCGCTGGCGCACAAGCCGGCCACCAGCACGATCAACTGCACCGTGTCGGGCACCATCCACGATTCGATGGACGACATCCTGGAGAAGGTGCACCAGGCCGGCCTCACGCTGAAGGCCGGCTGCGGCATCGGCTACGAGTTCAGCACCCTGCGTCCGCGCAACGCCTACGTCTCCGGCGCCGGTGCGTATACCAGCGGCCCGCTGTCGTTCATGGATATCTACGACAAGATGTGCTTCACCGTGTCGTCCGCCGGCGGTCGCCGCGGCGCGCAGATGGGCACGTTCGACATCAGCCATCCGGATGCCAAGGAGTTCATCCGCGCCAAGCGCGAGGATGGTCGCCTGCGCCAGTTCAACCTGAGCCTGCTGATCACCGACGGCTTCATGGATGCCGTGGAAAACGACCAGGACTGGCCGCTGGTATTCCCGGTGCACGTCAAGGAAAAGGACGAGGTCGATCTCGCCGATCCGACCCAGGTGGTGTGGCGCGAATGGCCCACCCACGAAAACTACGTCGACCGCGAAGACGGCCTGGTCGCCTGCAAGATCTACAGCCACATCCGCGCGCGGCACCTGTGGGACATGATCATGGTGTCCACCTATGACTACGCCGAGCCGGGTTTCATCCTGATCGACAAGGTCAACGAGATGAACAACAACTGGTGGTGCGAGCACATCCGCGCCACCAACCCCTGTGTCACTGCCGACACCTGGGTGCAGACCGCCGAAGGTCCGCGCCAGGTCGGCGACTTGCTCGGCCATGGCTTCATGGCCCGCGTCGATGGCAAGGACCACGCCACCGGTGCGGAAGGTTTCTTCCGTACCGCGACCAAGCCGGTACTGGCGCTGCAGACCGAGGAAGGCCACCGCCTGCGCCTGACCGAAGACCATCGCGTGCGCCGCGTCTCGCGCCTCACCCGCTGGAGCGTGGATACCGAATGGTGCGCAGCCGGTGCGCTGCAGCCGGGCGACAAGGTGTTGCTCAACGATCATCGCGACAACGCGACGTGGCCCGGTGCGCTGACCAGCGAGCAGGGCTACCTGCTGGGCATGCTGGTCGGCGATGGCACGCTCAAGAATGAAGCCGCCGTGCTGTCGGTGTGGCCGCAGGCTGCTGCCGTCAACGGGGCGGCCGACGGGGTGGCCACTGCACTGATGGCCGAGGTGCTTCGTTGCGCCGAGACCTTGCCGCATCGCGCCGATTTCGCCGGCTGGTCCGAAGTGGCCGGTCGCGGCGAGTTCCGCATGAAGTCCGCGGCGCTGCGTGACCTGGCGTTCGAGCTGGGCATGAGCGTGGGCGACAAGGCGATCACCCCGGCGCTGGAGCGTGCGTCCAGCGACGCGTATCGCGGTTTCCTGCGTGGGTTCTTTGATGCTGACGGTTCGGTGCAGGGCAGTCAGACCAGGGGCGTGTCCGTGCGCCTGGCGCAATCGGACTTGCCGCGGCTGGAAGCGGTGCAGCGCATGCTGCTGCGTTTGGGCATGCCGTCGCGTATCTATCGCGACCGTCGTGTCGCCGGTGAAACCCGGTTGCCCGATGGTCATGGCGGCACGCGCGCCTATGCCACCCAGGCCCAGCATGAGTTGGTGATCGCCGGTGAGTCGCTGGCACGCTTCGCCGAACTGATCGGTTTCGCCGACAGTGACAAGGCAACCCGCCTCAAGTCTGTCCTGTCCAGCTACAAGCGCACCCTCAACCGTGCGCGCTTCGTCGCCACTGTGATGTCGCTGCAGGCCGACGGCGTCGAGGACGTCTATGACGTGCAGGTGCCGGGCATCAACACCTTCGACGGCAACGGCCTGCACGCGCACAACTGCGGCGAACAGCCCCTGCCGCCGTACGGCTCGTGCCTGCTCGGCTCGGTCAACCTGACCAAGTTCGTGCGCGATCCGTTCGGGCCCAAGGCCAGCTTCGACTGGGACGAATACCGCGACGTGGTCAAGGTGTTCACCCGCATGCTCGACAACGTGGTCGAGATCAACGGCCTGCCGCTGGAACAGCAGCGCAACGAGATCATGTCCAAGCGTCGCCATGGCATGGGCTTTCTCGGGCTGGGCTCCACCGTCACCATGCTCAAGATGCGCTACGGCGATGCCGATGCGGTGGCGTTCACCGAAGAGGTCTCGCGCGAGATGGCCGTCGCCGGTTGGGAAGTGGCGCTGGATCTGGCGAAAGAGAAGGGCGCCGCGCCGGTGCTGCTGCGCGACTTCACCGTCAGCGGCGACATGCTGCGCAAGCGCCCCGAAATGGTCAGCGACGGCTACAAGGTCGGCGACACCATCCCCGGCCGCGTGCTGCACGCCAAATACAGCCGCTACATGCAGCGCATCGCCAGCGTGGCGCCGAACCTGGTCGAGCAACTGGCCGAAACCGGCGCGCGCTTCACCCACCACAGCTCGATCGCGCCCACCGGCACCATCAGCCTCAGCCTGGCCAACAACGCCAGCAACGGCATCGAGCCCAGTTTTGCCCACAGCTACTCACGCAACGTGATCCGCGAAGGCAAGAAATCCAAGGAAAAGGTCGAGGTGCTCAGCTTCGAGCTGCTGGCCTATCGGGCGCTGATCAACGCCGATGCCAAGGCCTTCACCGACGAGGCCGCCAACAAGCTGCCGGACTACTTCGTGGCCGCCGACGACATCAGCCCGAAACAGCACGTCGACATCCAGGCCGCCTCGCAAAAGTGGATCGATTCGTCGATCTCCAAGACCGCCAACGTGCCCACCGACTACCCCTACGAAGATTTCAAGGACATCTACTTCTACGCCTACAAGCAAGGCTTGAAGGGATGCACTACATTTCGCTTCAATCCGGCGGCGTTCCAGGGTGTGCTGGTCAAGGATTCGGACCTTGAAAGCACCCTCTACCGCTTCGAGCTGGAGGACGGTAGTGTTGTCGAACTGAAAGGCAATGAGCAGGTGGAATACGACGGCGAAATGCACTCCGCCGCCAACCTCTTCGATGCCTTGAAGGAAGGCTATTACGGCAAGTTCTGAGGCGCCGCACGCTCTTCGCGTACGGCAATCAAGTTGTCACATCGGAGGGGGTTCCAGCATGTCGATCGATACCGAAGTTGAAATGAACAGCAATGCAGCGCCCGCGGTGGCCGAAGCGCCTGCCATCGTCCTGCCGGTACTGCCGGAAGTGACCGCGTCGGCGCCGGCAGCTGCACCAGCGAAGAAGCCGGCGGCAAAGAAGGCGGCCGCGAAAAAGGCAGCGCCGAAGAAAAAGGCTGCGGCCGGGAAAG
>DATMTH010000221.1:0-12584 GCA_035564915.1 Rhodanobacter sp. | reverse complement strand
GGGTCGTTAGCTCAGTTGGTAGAGCACTGGACTTTTAATCCATTGGTCCCGGGTTCGAATCCCGGACGACCCACCATTTCAGAGCGCCCGCGATGGGCGCTCTTTTTTTGCATTGGCATTTGCACCGCTCTCTTTGCAAGGGCGCGAACGACACGCCCCGCGGCGACTTCACCCGGTCGGCCCGCGATCCTTCCGTCGACGCCGGGAAAGCCGCTCGATCAGCAACGGCAACAAGGCCAGCAGCGCGATCGCACCCAATGGCAACAGCACGTCGCGATGCATGAACATGGCCATGCCGAAGTTGTCGCTGCGGCTCATCGCATCGCCGAGACCAGCACCGATCGAGGTCTCGAAAATCAGGGTGATGGTGCCGCCAAGCCAGCTGGCACCGAGGAACAGCCACAGCGGGCAGCGCAACCACGCCAGTGCCACGGTCACTCCGCCGAACGGAACCACCGGGATGAAGCGAAGGAACAACGTATAGCTCACCGGGTGCCGCTCGAAGCCATGATGCAGGCGCGCAACGATGGCCGGCGGCTGCCGGCTGCCGGGTCCGAACGCATAGCGGCTGGCCAGGTACAGGATCAGCGAGCCCAGGGTCAGCCCGATCGACGAGGTCAAGGTGGCATCGACCACGCCAAAAGCAAAACCACCGGCCAGGATGATCACGATGGTGCCGGGGATGCCGGTGGCCACGCTCAATGTAAGCAGGCCGATATAGGCCAACCGGGTAAGCCAGGGGTGTTCGCCAATCTGCGCCTGCCATTGCGCCTGATGGGCCAGCAGCTGTTGCGGGCCAAGCTGGTCCAGCGAGCCGGAGGCAAACAGCACGATCCCCGCCAGCAGCAGCAGGAGCAGCGGCAACATGGCGCGCCAGCGACTCAATACGGTGTGCCGCCGGCACCGTAGGCGGCGAGTATCTCGCGCGCCTGCTCGCGCAGTATGTCGCGGCGTACGGTGATGTTGCGACGGTTGAGTTCACCGATCCAGTCGGCCGGCAGCGGCCCTTCGTCGAAATCGGTCAGCTCCTCCACGTCTTCCGAGCGCGCACCGATCAGCAGTTCGTCGATGCCGGCCCAGACACTGGCGCCGTAGCACTGGCAGCAGGGTTGCGAGCTGGTGGCCAGTACATAGTGGCCGCCGTCCTCGTTCAGCCGATGTCGGCCGAGCCGCTGCTGGGCAATCATGATCACCATCATTTCGGCATGCGCCACCGAGCAGCTCTGCGGCACCACGCGGTTCACGCCGACCGCGACCAGGCGCCCGCTGTGGCTGTTGAACACCGCGGCGCCGAACGGCCCGCCACCGCCGCGATCCACATTCTGCCTCGACAGCTCGATTGCCAGGCCGACACGCTCCTCGTCGCTCTGATAGCGCTTGTTGGTGTCGGCCACGTCACCGATCCACGGCGGCAAGGTCAGGTGAATTTGCAGCGGCAGCATGCACTCGCTCCGTTGATGGCCCACCAGGGTCACTGGCCGGCCGGTTTTGCCCAGACATCGCGCAGTGTCACGGTACGATTGAACACCGGCGCATCGACGCGGTGATCGACACGATCGGCCACAAAATAACCCAATCGCTCGAACTGGAACCGCTGTTCGGGCTCGACCGCGGCCGCGGCCGGCTCCAGCCACGCCTGCACCACGCGCTTCGCATCCGGGTTGATGTGCTCCAGCCAGCTCTTGCCGTCTTCCTCGTTGTCCGGTGCCGGCACGTTGAACTGGCGGTCGTACAGACGCACTTCGGCGGATACCGCATGTTTCGCGCTGACCCAGTGGATCGTGCCCTTCACCTTGCGATCGGCGCCCGGCAGACCGTGACGCGTGGTCGGATCGAGCGAGCAACGCAGCTCGATCAGTCGACCATCGGCATCCTTGATCAGCTCCTCACATTTGATGATGCCGACCCCGCGCAGGCGCACTTCGCCGTCGGGCTTGAGCCGGTGAAAACCCTTCGGCGGCACTTCGGCGAAATCGTCGCGCTCGATCCACACCTCGCGCGAAAACGGCACTTCACGGATGCCGAAGCTTTCGTCCTTCGGGTGATTCGGGAAGCTCAGCGTTTCCTCGTGGCCTTCCGGCAGATTGGTCAGCATCAGCTTCAGCGGATCGAGCACGGCCATGCGCCGTGCCGCCGTGGCGTCCAGATCCTCGCGGATGCAGCCTTCGAGCACCGAGTAATCGATCACGCTGTTCTGCTTGCTGACGCCGATGCGCTCGATCAGCAGGCGCAACCCGGCCGGCGTGAAACCGCGACGGCGCAGGCCACGCAAGGTGTTCATGCGCGGATCGTCCCAACCCTCGACGTGACCTTCGCCGACCAGTTGCGCCAGCTTGCGCTTGCTGGTGATGCAGTAGCTGAGGTTGAATCGCGAGAATTCGATCTGGCGCGGCTTGGCCGGCTGCGTCGGCAGGCCGGCATCAGGCAACGGCTGCCACAGTTGCGGATGGTTCGGCAGGTCGACCTTGTCGACGAACCAGTCGTACAGCGGGCGGTGGTCCTCGAACTCCAGCGTGCACAGCGAATGGGTGATGCCTTCGAGCGCGTCGGACAGGCAATGCGCATAGTCGTACATCGGGTAGATCGGCCATGCATCGCCGGTGTTCTGGTGGGTCACCTTGCGGATGCGGTAGATCGCCGGGTCACGCAGGTTGATGTTGCCCGAGGCCATGTCGATCTTCGCGCGCAGGGTCTTGCTGCCGTCATCGAACTCGCCTGCACGCATGCGCCGGAACAGGTCCAGGTTTTCCGCCACCGGGCGGTCGCGATACGGCGAATGACGACCCGGCTCGGTCAGCGTGCCGCGATAGGCGCGCATCTGCTCGGCATCGAGGTCATCGACATAGGCCACTCCGTCCTCGATCAGCTTGAGCGCCGAGCGGTAGAACACCTCGAAGTAATCCGAGGCGTGGCGCAATTCGTGCCACTCGAAGCCAAGCCAGCGCACGTCGTCCTTGATGCCCTGGACGAACTCGGGATCCTCCTTGCCCGGGTTGGTGTCATCCAGACGCAGGTTGCACCAGCCAGCAAACTCCCGCGCAATGCCGAAACTCAGGCAGATCGCCTTGGCGTGGCCGATGTGCAGGTAGCCGTTCGGCTCCGGTGGAAACCGCGTGTGGATGGCGGCGTGCTTGCCGGAAGCCAGGTCCTCACGCACGATCTGCCGGATGAAATCCTGCGGTATGACAGCCGCGGGGGCAGCGTCGGGGATCGCAGGGGCATTTTCGCTCGACATCGGACTGGGGCTCGCGTGCAGGGTGGAAACATCCCAGTTTAACCTGTCACCCCTCGCGGCGCAGTGTTGGCGATGCTTGCCCCGCATCCGGCCACGGGGTAGCTTGCAGCCCATGCATATCGTTTACCGCGCCGAGAACCTGTTCGATGCCCATCTGGTCAAGGATGCGCTCGAAGCCGCCGAGATTCCGGCGTTCATCTCCGGCGAATACCTCACCGGCGCGGTGGGCCAGCTGCCGGCCATGGATTACATCGCGGTGATGGTGCCCGAATCGAGCATGGCCACCGCCCAGGGCATCGTGCGCGAGGTCGAGGCCACGCTGAGCGAGGCACGTCAGGCGATCGAGGAAATCGACGAGCTGCCCGACGGCCCCCTTGGCGCCGCCTGTTGATCGCCGGCAGGCTTGTGTCAGGAATGACCGACTTGCAGGATCTGGCCGCGCTGATCCGCACCGTGCCCGACTTTCCGCGTACCGGCGTGATGTTCCGCGACATCACCCCGCTGCTGGCCCATGCGGCAGGTTTTGCCCGCTGCATCGATGCGCTGGCCGAGCCATGGCAAGGCCGGCAAGTGCAAGCCGTCGGCGGCATCGAGGCGCGCGGATTCATCTTCGGCGCCGCGCTCGCGCACAAGCTGCAGGCCGGCTTCGTGCCACTGCGCAAGCCGGGCAAGCTGCCACCGCCGGTGAGCAGCGTGACCTATCAACTCGAATACGGCAGCGATCGGTTGCAAGTGCAGACCGATGCGTTTGCGCGCGGTGAATGGGTGTTGCTGGTGGACGATGTGTTGGCGACTGGTGGCACGCTGGAAGCGGCGGCAAAGTTGTTGGCCCAACTGGGGGCAAACCTGCTTGGTGCGAGTGTCGTGATCGAGTTGGACGGTTTGCACGGGCGCGAACGTTGGGCTGACGGGGTGCCGTTGCATAGCTTGCTGCATTACTGATTTGCGCGTGGTGTATTGAATCAAGAGCATTTCGCCCTCCGCAGGAGGTCGAAACGCTCTTGTTCTACGAACCTTGCCCGCGATCGCAGTCGAACGCCAACCCGGAAGATGGCGAATACAGCGTGCCGATCACAAGCCGGTTCAGCCAGCTATGCGAGAATACGCCACCAACCGTGCGCCACCTCCGCGCACGCGAAACAACACCGAGGTTGTCCATGTTGAAGAAACTGTTGCTGATGTGTTTGCTGGGCCTGGCCAGCAGCACGGCGGCGTGCGCCGATTCGAGCAGCCAGGCAACCGCGCCCGCAACCGGTTCGGCGATCAGCCCGGCGGCGGTGAAAATGGTGCAGCAGGCGATCCACAAGCTGTCGAGCAAGGTCGAGGTCGACTCCATCAGGCAGTCGCCGCTGCCGGGTTTCTACCAGGTGATCGCGTCCGGGCAGATGGTCTACATCAGTGCCGACGGCAAGTACCTGATGCATGGCGACCTGGTCGACCTGACCACACAGCAGAACGTGGGCGACGCCGACTGGGCCCGCTACCGCAAGGAGCAGCTGGCGAAGGTGCCGGCGTCGCAACGTATCGTGTATGCCCCGCCAAACCCGAAGTACACGGTCACCGTGTTCACCGACGTCAATTGCGGTTTCTGCCGGGCGCTGCACGAACATATCGCCGCCTTCAACAAGGAAGGCATCGCCGTGGAATACCTGGCCTGGCCGCGTGAAGGCGTGTTGACCACCTCGGGCAAACCCACGCCGACCTACACCGAGATGGTCTCGGTGTGGTGTGCCAAGGATCGCAAGGCCGCTTTCGACATGGCAAGAAACGGCAAGGCACCGCCCGCATCGAGCTGCGCCAACCCGGTCAAGGACCAGTTCGAGCTGGGACTGAAACTGGGGGTCAGCGGCACGCCGACGATCTATGGCCCCGATGGCAACATCCTGGGCGGCTATGTCACCCCGGAACAACTGCTGCAGGCCTTGCAGTCGGGCAGATGAGCTTTCAGGCCGGCGGTTCTTTGCGCCGGCGCTTATGCCGTATTGCAGCATAGGTTAGAATAGGCGTTTCCTCTTCAGCGCCGTTCCCCCCGCATGATCGCACTCGACGGGCAAAGCGCCCTATCGCCGTTCCGCCTCGATCGCCTCAACACCCGCCTGGATGCCTTGCATCATGGCGTGCGCGTACAGGCATGCTGGTTCGTCTATTTTCTGGATGCCGCGACGGCACCGGAGGGAACCCTGCGCGAGCGTCTGCTCGCGGTACTGGAGGCCAGGGACGCCGCGCCGGAACCGGCCACGCTGTGGGTGGTGCCGCGCTTCGGCACCATTTCGCCATGGTCGAGCAAGGCTACCGACATCCTGCATGGCGCCGGTTTCGATGTGCGCCGGGTCGAGCGCGGCACGGCCTGGCAGGTGATCGGCCTGCCCGACGCCGACGCGCCGGATTACACCGCGATCATGGCCGTGCTGCACGACGCGATGACGCAGTCGGTGCTGGGCCGCATCGAGGATGCGCAAGGCCTGTTCCTGGCCGGCACGCCGGGGGACCTGGTGCATGTCGCGCTGGCGGCTTCGCCGAAGCAGGCGCTGGCCGAAGCCAATGCACGACTTGGCCTGGCATTGGCCGAGGACGAGATCGAATACCTGGTCGACCGCTACGCCGAACTCGGCCGCGATCCGACCGATGCCGAACTTTTCATGTTCGCCCAGGCCAACTCCGAACATTGTCGGCACAAGGTGTTCAACGCCAGCTGGACGGTGGATGGCGTCGAACAGGAGAAAACCCTGTTCGGCATGATCAAGAACACCCATCAGCATTCGCCCGCACACACCTTGTCGGCCTATTCGGACAACGCGGCGGTGATCGAGGGCAGCAACGGCCGGCGCTTTTTTGCCGATCCGGCCGACGGCGTGTGGCGCGGTCACGAAGAACGCATCGACTTCGCGATCAAGGTGGAAACGCACAACCATCCCACCGCGATCGCGCCGTGGCCGGGTGCCGCCACCGGTGCCGGTGGCGAAATCCGCGACGAAGGCGCCACCGGTCGCGGCGGCAAGCCGAAAGCAGGGCTTACCGGTTTCTCGGTCTCCGACCTGCGCATTCCCGGCCACCCGCAGCCATGGGAGGTGGCGCGTCCGCTGCCGCCGCGGATGGCCACGGCGTTCGAGATCATGCGCGATGGCCCGCTCGGCGCGGCGGCATTCAACAATGAATTCGGCCGGCCTTGCCTGGGCGGCTATTTCCGCACCTACGAAAATGAACTGCCCGGCCAGATCGGCCTGCGCCGTGGCTACGACAAGCCGATCATGCTTGCCGGCGGGCTGGCCAACCTGCGCCCCGGCCATGTGCTGAAACACGCCGTGCAGCCAGGCAACCGGGTGATCGTGCTGGGCGGTCCGGCGATGCTGATCGGCCTCGGCGGCGGTGCGGCATCGTCGGTGGCCGGCGGTGCATCGAGTGCCGAGCTGGACTTCGCCTCGGTGCAGCGCGACAACGCAGAAATGGAGCGCCGCTGCCAGGAAGTCATCGACGCCTGCTGCGCGCGTGGCGAGCACAACCCGATCGTCAGCGTGCATGACGTCGGCGCCGGCGGCTTGTCCAACGCGATCCCCGAACTGCTCAATGATGCCGGCGTCGGCGGCATCATCGATCTTTCGAAAATCCCCTGTGACGACCCCTCGCTGTCGCCGATGCAGGTGTGGAGCAATGAATCGCAGGAGCGCTATGTCCTGGCGATCGGCACGGACGACCTGGCCGCGTTCGAGGCGATGTGCCGGCGCGAACGTTGCCCGTATGCCGTCGTTGGCGAAGCCACCGCCGAGCGCCAGCTGGTGCTGCACGATCCGCGTCGCGAGCTGACCGTGATCGATTTGCCGATGGACGTGCTGTTCGGCAAGCCACCACGCATGCATCGCGATGCGAAGCGGGTGAAACCGCGCATCGAGCTGGTGCCGGACCTGTCCGGCATCGGCATGGACGAGGGACTGCTGCGGGTATTGCGGCTGCCTACCGTCGGCAGCAAGAGTTTCCTGATCACGATTGGCGACCGCACCGTCGGCGGCCTCAATCATCGCGACCCGATGGTCGGCCCCTGGCAAGTGCCGGTGGCCGACTGCGCGGTAACCATCGCCGATTTCGACGGCTATGCCGGCGAAGCGATGGCGATGGCCGAGCGTGCGCCGGTCGCCCTGCTCAGCAGCGCCGACGCCGCGCGACTGGCGGTGGGTGAAGCGATCACCAACCTGGCGGCCGCACCGATCGACGATCTCGGCTTGATCCGGCTGTCCGCGAACTGGATGGCCGCGGTCAATCACCCGGGCGAGGATGCGGCGCTGTTCGACGCGGTGCGCGCGATCGGCATGGAGCTGTGTCCGCAACTGGATATCTCGATCCCGGTCGGCAAGGACTCGCTGTCGATGCAGACCGTGTGGATGGACGGCGAGCAGGAGCAGCGCACGGTGTCGCCGGTCTCGCTGGTGATCACCGGCTTTGCCCGGGTCAGCGACGTGCGTCGCACGCTGACACCGCAGCTCAAGCTCGACCGCGGCAACTCCGAACTGTGGCTGCTCGACCTGGGTGCCGGCCGTGACCGGCTCGGCGGTTCGGCCCTGACCCAGGTGTTCAACCGCAACGGCGGCGTGCCGCCGGATCTGGACGATGCGAAGCGGTTGAAATCGCTGTTTGCGCTGGTGCAGGAAGCGAACGCGAGCGGGCTGCTGCTGGCTTATCACGACCGTTCCGACGGCGGCGTCATCACCACCTTGCTGGAGATGGCCTTCGCCGGCCATTGCGGGCTGGAGATCCACCTTGATGGCTGGGCCGAGGCCACCCTGCGTGCGCTGTTCAACGAAGAACTTGGCGCGGTGGTGCAAATTGCCGAAGCCAATCGCGAGGCGTTCGAGGCACTGCTGGTCAAGCACGACCTGGCCAGCATCAGCCATCGTATCGGGCGACCGAAGGAGAAGCTCGGCATCAAGCTGTTCCTCGGTGACGACACCTTGTTCAAGTGGAACTGGAGCACGCTGTTCAAGGCATGGAACGAGACCAGCCACGCCATGCAGCAGCAGCGTGACAATCCACTCACTGCCGATGCCGAACTGGCATGGCGCCTGGACGATGCCGACCCCGGCATCAGCCCCAAGCTGAGTTTCGACCCGACGCAGGACATCGCGGCTTCCCTGATCGCCCAAGGCAAGCGTCCGCGCATCGCGATCCTGCGCGAGCAAGGCGTCAACGGCCAGGTCGAGATGGCTGCGGCGTTCAGTCGTGCCGGCTTCGATGCGATCGATGTGCACATGTCCGACCTCGCCAGCGGCCGGGTCAGGCTGGCCGACTTCCGCGGCTTCGCGGCCTGCGGCGGTTTTTCCTACGGCGACGTGCTCGGCGCCGGTCGCGGCTGGGCCACCTCGATTCTCTACAACGACATGTTGCGCGAACAGTTCGCCGCGTTTTTCGCCGACGAAACAAAATTCGCGCTCGGTGTATGCAACGGCTGCCAGATGCTGGCCCAGCTGAAGGAAATCATTCCCGGCGCGCAGCATTGGCCGAAATTCCTGCGCAACGCCTCCGAACAGTACGAATCACGCCTGGTCACGCTGGAGATACTCGACTCACCCAGCATCTTCTTCAAGGGCATGAACGGCTCGCGCATTCCGGTGGCGGTGGCGCACGGCGAAGGCCGGGTCAGTTTTCCGCACTCGTGCAGCCCGGCCAAATCGAACGGCGCGGTGCGCTTCGTCGACAACCGCGGCAAGCCGACCGAGAATTTCCCGCTCAACACCAACGGCTCGCCCGGCGGCCTGGCCGGTTTCACCGCCGCCCAGGGTCGCGTCACGATCATGATGCCGCATCCGGAACGGGTGTTCCGCAGCGTGCAATTGAGCTGGCACCCGGAGCAGTGGGGTGAGGATTCACCATGGATGCGAATGTTCCGCAACGCCCGCGTGTGGTGCGGCTGACGAACGACCCCGGCTCAGGCAGGCGCTGAGCGATGGCCCGGCGCCGCGGGTCTGCATGGCATGCGCGCTGGCCGGGCACGGCCGCATGGCTGCTGGTGCTGGCGCTGGCGCCGTGGTGGCTGGGCCTGCCGCTGCTGTCGGCCCTGGTTGCCATCGTGCTGCTGCCATCGCGATGGGGCTTGTCCGAATACGGCGGCCTGATTCGGCATGGACTGCGTTGGGGCCTGCCCGGGTTGATGCTTGCCGTGCTGCGCACGCTGGGCGGCAATGCCTACGCATTGAGCATGGCCCTGCTGGGCCTGCTCAGTGGCTACACCTTGCTGGCCGGACTGGAAGCATGGCTGGATCGGAACGTCCCCCGCGCGCCAGCACCGGCAGACTCGGCCGACTGGCCGGAGCTGGCGCTGGCGCCGATCGGGCCGCCGGCGGAAATCATCGAATTGCAGCTGCCGGTCTGGCAGCCCGCGGATACCGACCTGCACGACCCGCAAGGCGGCATGGTGAGCTGCCGGGATCGCGTATGCCGGTTCACCGATGGCAGCCGTATCGAGGCACCGGTGGCGCTGGGCGGATTCGAGCAGATCGGTTTCAGCCCGCAGGGACACTGGTTCGCCGCACGCACCCGAGACCACCACGGCTTGATCCTGTGGGATCGCCGCCGCGACCGCCCATACCCGTTGCGCGGCTGGCAACTGTGCGGCTGGCACCGCGAGCAGCCCTGGCTGAGCCGGCATGACGACGACATGCCGCAGCGCCTGTCCGACGTGCTGGGCAGCGACGACGAGGACTGATCCAGCCCACTGCCGTCGACTGCCTCGGTTTTTTTCATGCCCGCGTGTTTTCCCCGCGTGCATGTGCGCGCATACTTGCGCGATGGACACATCGGACTACCATCGCTCGCCATTCTCACTGGCGCTCAGCGTGATCGTGGTGGCGGCCGACAGCGGCCCGATGCTGCGCGAATGCATCCGCATGGTGCTGGCCTGCGAGCTGTCGCTGGAGTTGATCCTGATCGACAACGCCTCGCACGATGGCGTGCCCCAGGCGATCGAGCGTGCACACCAGAACGACAGCCGGCTCAGGGTGATCTACAACCATCGCAACCTGGGCTTCGGGCAGGCCGTGAATCTTGCGGCAAAACAATCGCACGGGCCGTCACTGCTCATCCTCAATCCCGACTGCCTGCTTGGCGAGGATGACTTGAAACAACTGCTGGAATTGCAGGCCAGCCAACCCAAGGCCGGGCTCATCGGCGCCGTGATCTGCGACGACACGGGCCAGCCCGACCCTGCCTCCTGGCGTCGCGACCCCTTGTTGCGACGCTCGCTCAACAGCCTGCTGGGGCGTCCGGGCGAACAGATCAACGTGGCGCACGAGATCCCGGCCGAGGTGATCGAAACGGAGGCCATTTCCGGCGCGGTGATGCTGTTGACGCGTGAAATGTTCCAGCGCATCGGCGGTTTCGACGAGGGCTATTTCCTGCACTGCGAAGACCTCGACCTGTGCCGGCGCGTGCGCAACATGGGTTACCAGGTGCTGCTGGCCGGCAACATCCGCGTGCTGCACGGCAAGGGCAGCTCCAGCCGGCACCGGCCGGTATTCGTCAGCCGGCACAAGCACTACGGCATGTGGCGCTGGTTTCGCAACCACGATCCGGCCGCGCGCAACTGGCTGGTTTCGGGCGTGGTCTGGCTGGGCATCTGGACCCATTTCCTGCTGCAGATCCCCGGCCAGTTGTGGCACCGACTGTGGCTGAAGACGAAGCCGCCGGAGCAGACGACGAACCAGCGGGACTGAACGCGGCGGGCCAATCCGGTTATCCTGCCTCGCGTTTTCGCCACGAAGCCACGACCTGATCCCATGGCCTTGCGCCACCGCCGCACGACCCTCCGTTCGACGTCCCGACCATGCCCAGCTCCCGCAGCATCACCACGCTAGCCACCCTAGGCCTGATCGCGATGACCGCGGTCTGGGGCTCGACCTTCGTGTTGATCAAGGATGTGCTGGCGCGGATGCCGGCGGCCGACTTTCTCGCCGTGCGCTTCGTGATTGCCGCGCTGGCGATGCTGATCCTGTTTCCCCGCCACGTCTGGCGACTCGGTCGGCAACAGCTGCTTCGAGGCTTGCTGCTGGGCACCATCTACGGTGTGGGCCAACTATTGCAGACCTGGGGCCTGGCGTTGATCGCGCCCAGTGTCAGCGGTTTCGCCACCGGCATGTATGTGGTGTTCACGCCGATCCTGGCCTGGCTGCTGCTGCGCCAGCGGATGGCCGGCGTGGTGTGGCTGGCAGTCGTCTTGTCGACGCTTGGCCTGGCCCTGCTCTCGCTCAACGGCGTATCGGTGGACCTCGGCGTATGGCTGACCCTGGCGTCGGCGGTGATGTATGCCTTGCACATCGTCGGCCTGGGCCAGTGGTCGAAGCAAGGCGAGGCATTCGGCATGTCGGCGGTGCAGATGGTCGCCATCGCGGTGGTCTGCGCGCTGGCCACCTTGCCACGCGGCCCGGTGTTGCCGCCCGATCCGAGTGCCTGGTTCGCCGTGTTGTACATGGCCCTGATCGCCGGTGCCGGCGCGATGCTGATGCAGACCTGGGCGCAATCGCATCTGCCGGCCACCCGTGCCGCGATCGTGATGACCAGTGAACCGGTATTTGCCGCGGCCTTCGCGGTCTTGCTCGGCAGCGATGTGCTGAGCTGGCGCATGCTTGTCGGCGGCGGACTGATTCTTGCCGCCATGTATCTGGTGGAGTTGATGCCCGGCAAGGATGGCGCGGCAGCACCTGTCGCTGAGGCGGTGCATCACGAGGTGTGAGCGAGCGGTTGGATCTGTTCGATCACTGCGTCTTGGTATTTTTTGGATCAAAAGCGTTTCGTCCACCTGCGGTGGCCGAGTCGCTTCTCTTGCGTCGCCAAGAGAAGTGACCAGGAGAAGGCGACCCTCCTCGGCGCTTGCCGGGCTCCGCCCGACAAGTCCGTGAGTCGCGGCCGGGCTTTTCGACAGGACTCCGGCAACTGCTCCTGCGTTGCTCTGACTCCGGCATCCCTGCCGTCGCCCCTGCGGGCCTGTCGTCCACGACTCACCGCCTCACAAGGGATTGATGGTCAAGATCAACGGCTACGGCAATGGCAGCGGCTGGAGCGGACAGCGCGAGCTGTGGTGCGCGGTAGCGCGCTGCCCTTGACCAGAAGAGCCGGCAAGCATGGAGGCAGGGTGGCCTCTCTCTGCTCCGGCAATTGCTACGATGCCAGACCTGAAAACTCATGTCGCCGCCTCCCGCGCTTGGCGGTACGTTGGAACTACCACGGTTTCAACGTCGCCCAGCGACAGGAGGCAGCCATGTCACTTTACGCAGCGATCGATCTGCATTCCACCAACAGCGTGCTGGCCGTGCTCGACGAGGCCGACCGGCCATTGCGGCAATGCCGCTTGCCCAATGACTTGCCGGCC
>DATMTH010000220.1:0-14676 GCA_035564915.1 Rhodanobacter sp. | reverse complement strand
CCAATGGATTAAAAGTCCAGTGCTCTACCAACTGAGCTAACGACCCGCATGAGAAAACTCAAGCCGACAATTTTACGGGCTGGTTGACAGCGGCACAAGCAAAACCGGTCGCGGACCCATGCCTTTTGGCACTGGGCCATCCACCTGCCGGCGTTCAAGGATCGGGATCCCCGTTCTCGCGAGTCTCCCGATGCGCCGTTTCGTCCGTCCGTTGTTGTTCACCGCCCTTGCCGCCTGCTGCGCCAGTGCCCTTGCCACCGCCGCGCAGGCGCCCCAGGGTCGCCTGCCGGGTTGGGCCGTGCCGCAGTCGTACAAGATCGCGTTCAAGGTCGATCCCGCAGAGCAGGATTTTTCCGGCACCACCATCATCAAGGTCAAGCTGACCAAGGCCTCCGATCATCTGTGGCTGGATGGCAAGGAGCTGAAGGTGTCGAAGGTGGACATCACCGACGCGACCGGCACGCTGCATGCGGGCCGATATGTCGACGTCGACCCCCGCGCCGGCGTGGTGCGTGTCGATTTCGGCACCACCTTGCAGCCGCAGGAGCTGTCGCTGAAATTCGAATACAGCGCACCGCTGAACGCGCAGTTGCAGGGGCTGTACAAGGTCAGCGCCAAGGGTCAGCCGTATGCGATGACCCAGATGGAGCCGATCAGTGCACGCTTCGCTTTCCCGGGTTTTGACGAACCCGGTTTCAAGACCCCGTTCGATATCAGCCTGACCATCCCGAACGATGAAGTCGGTGTGGCCAATACCAGCCAGGTCAGCGAGGTGCCTGCCGGCAAGGGCTGGAAGACCCTGACCTTCGCCCAGACGCTGCCGTTGCCGACCTACCTGGTGGCGTTCGGTGTCGGCCCGTGGAGCATCGCCACCGCGCCTGACATCGCGCCCGATGCGTATCGTTCGAAACCGTTGCCCCTGCGTGGCATCGCGCCGGCTGGCGAGGCGCATCGCATGAAGCATGTGCTGAGCGAAACGCCGAGCATCATCCACGCGCTGGAGAACTACTACGGCTTCGGCTATCCATGGGACAAGCTCGATCTGCTGGCGGCGCCGGACTTCTCCGCCGGTGCGATGGAGAACGCCGGTCTGGTCACCTTCCGCGACTGGCTGTTGCTGCTGGACAAGGATTCACCCGCGCGCAACGTGCGTGGTTCGTTCAACGTCACCGCGCACGAGCTGGCACATCAATGGACCGGCGACACCGTGACCACGGCCTGGTGGAACGACATCTGGCTGAACGAGGCATTCGCCACCTGGATGCAGCAGAAGGTCACGATGGAAGTGCACCCGGAATATCGCGCCGACCTGGATCGCGTGCGGGGTGCGGAAGGCGCCATGAACAGCGACGCCCTGGTCAGCGCGCGCAGCATCCGCCAGCCGATCACCGGCAACGGCGACATCCTCACCGCGTTCGACGGCATCACCTATCAGAAGGGTGCCGGCGTGATCGCCATGTTTGAAAACTACGTGGGCGAGAAGACTTTCCAGAAAGGCATGCGCGCCTACATCCAGGCGCACAAGTTCGGCAACGCCACCGCCACCGACCTGGTCGGTGCCATCGCCACGGCAGCAGGCAGGGGCGAGGCGTTCAAGCATGCCTTCAACAGCTTTCTCGACCAGTCCGGTGTGCCGTACGTGCAGACCAGGCTCGAACAGAAGGATGGCAAGACCGTGCTGCAGCTGAGCCAGAGCCGCTACCTGCCGCTGGGCAGCAAGGGCGACGCGCAGCGCATCTGGGGTGTGCCGGTATGCGTGCGCTACGGTACCGCCGATGGCAGCAAGGTCGGCTGCGAAATGCTGGACAAGGCCAGCGGCTCGATGGTGCTTGCCGGCAAGCCGACCTGGATCATGCCCAACGCCCATGCCAGCGGCTATTACCGCTTCAGCCTGGACAAGCCGCAGCTGGTCGCGCTGACCGCCCACGTCGGCAAACTCAGTGACGCCGAGCAGCTGGCCTATGCTGATGCGGTCAGCGCCAGCTTCCGTCGAGGCGACCTCGATGCCGCCGACGTGCTGGCCGCGTTCAAGCCACTGACCACCTCCAAAATTCGCGAAGTGGCCACCGCCCCGCTGGGCCAGCTCGAATGGATCTATCACCACGAGGCTCGCACCGACGCGCAACGTGCGCGTCTCGCGGCATGGGCGAAGCACGCGTACCTGCCACGTCTGGAACAGCTCGGCTACCAGCGCAGGGTCGGCGAATCCGAGGACGACTCACTGTTGCGCAGCACCCTGGTCAGCGCGCTAGCGTTCGATTTCAAGGTGCCCGAAGTGCGCGCAGCGCTGCTCAAGCAGGGTGAAGCAGTACTCGAACCCGGTGCCGATGGTGGTCTCGATTTCGCCGCTGCAGACCCGGACATCCTCGGTGATGCGCTGGGCGTGGCGGTACAGACCCGGGGCAAGCCGGCCATCGATACCTTGATCGCCACGCTGCCCAAGACCAGCGACGCGGCCCTGCGCAACAGCATCCTTGACGGCCTTTCCAGCGTGGAGGATCCGGCACTCACCGAGCAGGTGCGCAACTTCGGACTGGACAAGCAGGTCAAGGTCGGCGAGATGCGGTCGCTGCTGTCCGCCGGCAGCGATAGCCGGGCCGGTCGTGACACGAGGTGGCAGTGGTTCACCTCGCACTACCCGCAGATCCTGGCACGCACCGGCAGTTTCGCCGGTGGCGGCCTGCCGCGCGTGGCCGCTGGCGGTGGTTGCTCGGTCCCCGAGGTCGAACGGTTGCAGGCGTTCTTCAAGCCACGCATGAAGGATGCGGCCGGCATCGCGCGCGGCTTGGCGCAGACCAGCGAGTCGATCGAGTTGTGCGCGGCGTTGCAGCAGGCACAGAACCCGGCGGCGATTCTGAAGTAATCGGGGTGCATTCGGCGCGTCGGCCGCGAGGCTGGCGCGCCGATTTCGTTTGCGGGTTTCGTCGAGACGGTGGTGGCAGCCGCGGTGGGAAGATCGTCGCGAATGGCGGGCAAAAGCATCCCGGTCCGGCTTTTTGCCTGTCCGACGGCAGCTCGTGCACGGCCTCAGTGGATGGCGATGGACACGAGCGGGCATTTCATTTCCATTCGCCGGGGAGCATGGTGCGGGGTCGACGCCCACGCATGATGGACTGGCTTCCGGCAAGCTACATCCGTTCCTTGATGCCCTTGCCGATCAGTACCCAGTTGGTCGGATAGGCGGTGATGAAACCGGCCAGCATGGCCACCTGCATCATCAGCCAGAACGCCCAGTGGTCGGGTTTCATCGTCGCAGTATCAAACAGCACGAAGATGCTGATCGCCATCCAGCCATACATGCCGATTTGCCAGGAAGTCAGCGACCAGAAGTCGGTCTTGAACGCCTGCCACCAGATGGTTGGTGCGGGATCGTCGGACATCGCCACCCTGGCGCCGAACTGAAAGACAACCCCGCAGATCAGTGCGGCGAAGTAGTCCGCGATCCAGTTGCCGAACACCTCATGACCGAGCACCGCGAAGCCGAGGCCAAAGACGAACATCCCGGTCTCCACCAGCAAGTCCGCCAGCGAGCAGCCTGCGCCGCAGTGGGTGACGCCGAGCGCCACACTTTGCCAGAGCGGGCGTTCGCCATGCGTTTCGGGACCGCCTGCCGGCGCGCGACCGAACCCCAGGTAGATCGCAAGGGCAAAAAAGCCTCCCCACAGAAAGGTCAGCGGCCAGACCCAGCGCATGATCCTCATCGGCGGCGGCCGCCGGTTGACGTCGATCAAGGCCCAGAGGGCAAGCGCGACGGAGAGAGCGATGTTGGCGATGGCGATCGCTTTCAGCATGCGATGGCTTCCCTGATTGCATCAGGCGCAGTGTGCCGAAGCCTCAATCACGGCAACGTCAACAAGCGCCGCGGCACGGACGATCGCAGGGCCCTCGCCATCGGGTTCGACACCTGGCTGCCCTTGTCGAGTCCGGTCAGGGCATACCTGCCGCATTGGCGTGAGCGTGTTCATGTGCGTTGTCATCACCCATGTCCATATCGTCATCCGGGGGCGCCCTGGCCACGATGTCCTTGTACTGTGCCGGTGTCATGCCGGGCAGCGTCTCGATGAACGCGACCATGCTCCAGATGGTCCGGTCATCGTGGCCGGCCATGCCCCATGCCGGCATCGCACTCATCTTGATGCCGTGCTTGATGATCCAGAATGCCTTGCGTGGATCGACGTGTGTCTGCGAGAGATTGGGCGGCTGCGGATACATGCCTTGCCTGAGCTCGGAATGTTTCACGCCTGGCTCGAGATGGCAGGCAGTGCACATCGCTGCATACTGGCCGGCACCCTTGAGAATCAACTGTGGATCGTTGAGATCGGGAACCTTGATGTGCTCCGAGCGGAGGTGTATCGAGCGGTCGCGCAAGGCCTGCAATACTGCAAGCACCGGTCGCGTGTGGTGGTCGTCGGCGCCGATGTCGTAAAGGCCCGAGTAGACAAAGGCCCCCGCACCGGTGGCCAGTACCATCAGGACGGCGAGAACGGTCAAGCTGTGTTGCTTGAGTTGTTGCTTCATGAAATGTCCTCCTAAAACCAGAGCCGGATGCCGGCCACAAACTGCTGCTCGAACACTTGTTCACCATCGGCACGCGCGTAGTTGGCGGTCTTGCCCACACGCCGCACCCAGCTGATGCCGATGTAGGGCGCGAACTGGCGCAGAATTTCGTAGCGAAGGCGCAAGCCGAGCGATACATCAGACAGGCCGCGGCCCGTCTTCCGCGCCGGATCGTCCTTGCCATGGAAGTTGAATTCCAGTTCCGGTTGCAGCATCAGGCGCTGGCTGAAGAGGACCTCGTAATCGGCACGGAAGCGCGCCGCGGTACGACCGGCGGAGCCGATATAGGCGGTTGCCTGCACGTCGAAGAAATACGGCGCGAGCCCCTCCACCCCGATTGCGGCCCATTGGCGTTGCGGCCCGACGCCAAAGTCATGCCGCATGCCCAACTGGCTGCCCCAATAGGCGGCTATGCCGTGGTACCAGAACGCCTCGACATCACCATGCCGGACTGTTCCGGCACGGCGTTCGCCTTCAGCGCGTACCCACAGTTTGTCCAGGTCGCGGCCGTAAGTGCCTTCAAGTTCCCACGCCTGGGTGTTGGCGTCGTATCCATGGGCGGCTTCGAGTTGATCGAACAGCAGCATCCCCACGGCGTGGTCGCCGGCCATGTGGGGTTTCATGGTGCCATAGCCCACGCCATCGGAATAATCCGGGCTGCGTGCGCCCGCGGGCGCGCTTCCACCCTGCATCGAACCCATGTCCATGCCGTCCATCCGGACAGCAACGGCCACATGGGCCGGCTCCGACTTGCCGGGACTTCGCGCAGACTCGTGGTGCATGTTTCCATGCGGCATAGCCGGCATCGAGTCATCGATGGCAGGCTTCGCCGCCCGACGGTCTGCGCCGGACATGTTCGCGTGATGCGTCATGAGGCTGCCGGTTGACCCCGGATCATTCTTCCGATCCCGTGTGGCCAGAGTATGGGTGGCCGACATCTCCATGTGATGCATGTCGTGTGGCGCCATGTCGGGCATCGCATCCACGGCTGCCGCACTGCTGGCCGGTGCTGGCGCCTGCCGGGCCAGCGCCAGCGGTACCGCGGCAAGCAGCATGGCCATAGTGAGGGCGGAGCGTCCAGGGCTGGCGCGGATTGACCTGTTGCGCATGCTCATGACACCACCAGCTCGCGGAACATGCCCGCTTCCATGTGGTAGAGCATATGGCAGTGATACGCCCATCTTCCGGGTGCGTCGGCGCTTACCGCATAGCTGACGCGTTGCGCAGGCTGCACGCTGACGGTGTGCTTGCGGACCTGAAATCGGCCGTCGGGATCTTCCAGTTCGCTCCACATGCCGTGCATGTGAATCGGGTGCGGCATCATGGTGTCGTTGACCAGCACGATGCGCAGGCGCTCGCCCTTGTGGAAATGCACCGGCCTGGCGTCGGCGAACTTCACGCCGTCGAACGACCACATGTAACGGGTCATGTTCCCGGTGAGGTGCATTTCGATCTCGCGACCGGGCTCGCGCGCATCGATCGGTCCGCCGATGGTATGCAGGTCGGCGTAGGTCAGCACGCGTCGACCGTTGTCGCGCAGGCCGACCCCCGGATCGTCCAGATTGGTGCGTGGCATGTCCACGCGCATGTCCACGCCGGGGCCGTATTCGGTGCGTGCGTGCCGCGCGCCGATCATCGCAGGGGTGCCCGTGCCCTTCCTGGCCATGCCCGGCATGTCGTGCTGTGTCATGTGCATCATGTGATCCATGCCGGCATGCTGACCACCGCCCACGGCCATGGCCCCCATCATGTCAACCATCGCCAGCGGTTTGCGCGGGTCCATCGCGGGGACGTCCGCCTGCACACCTTCGCGCGGTGTCAGCGTGCCGCGTGCATAGCCCGTACGGTCGATTGATTGGGCGAACACGGTGTATGCGCGGTCCTCCTGCGGTTCCACCAGCACGTCGTAAACCTCGGCGACGCCGATGCGGAATTCGTCCACCGGTACCGGCTCCACATCCTGTCCGTCGGCCGCGATCACGGCCATCTTCAGCCCCGGGATGCGCACGTCGAAATAGGTCATTGCCGAACCGTTGATGAAGCGCAGGCGAATCTTTTCGCCGGGCTTGAACAGCCCCGTCCAGTTGCCTGCCGGTGCATGGCCGTTCATCAGGTAGGTATAAGTGCAAGCGGAGACGTCGCTGAGGTCGGAAGGGCTCATGCGCATCCGGTTCCACATGCGCCGTTTGGCCAGTGCCTTCTGAAGGCCAAGAGTGCGCACGTCGCGGAAGAATTCCGGCGCCGTGGGTTCAGCGAAGTTGTAGTAGTCGCTTTGCCGTTTCAGCGTGGCATAGATGTGCTCGGGATCGTCGTCGCTCCAGTCATTGAGCATGACCACGTAATCGCGATCGCTTGGATAGCGTTCTGCCCCGGCGGGCTCGATCACGATCGGGCCGTAAAGGCCGGTCTGTTCCTGAAAGTGCGTATGCGAGTGATACCAGTAGGTGCCCGATTGCCGAACCGGGAAGCGATAGACGAAGGTTTCGCCAGGGGCGATGCCCTCGAAACTGGTTCCTGGCACGCCATCCATCCGAAACGGAAGCAGGATGCCGTGCCAGTGGATGGAAGTGGCGACACGCAGGTTATTGGTTACGCGCAAGGTGACCGTGGTGCCTTCCTTCCAGCGCAGCAGCGGGCCGGGAATGCCTCCGTTGACGGTGATGGCCTGGCGACGCACGCCGGTGAAGTTGACCGGCGCTTCGCCGATGCCCAGCGCAAAGTCGAGGCCGCTGAGTACGTTCGGGTGATGGGCGCCGATGAGGGCACCCTGTCGGCCAGCGGCCCAGGCGTTCGGTGCGTGCAGCAGGCCGAGGCTGGCTGCGGCGCCACTCAAGGCCAGGCCCTGCACAAAGTGTCGGCGCGACACATTGAAATCGAATCGGGATGACATGAAATGGATTCTCCGTTGTCAGGCGGCATCGCAGGGATGCCGCTCACGATCCTCCCGAGAGTCACCCTGGCCGGCGACACGCTGCGGCCAAAGGGTTGACGGGAGGGTTCCAGTCGTGGGGAGAGTTACGCTTGAGGCGGGCGCAGCGGAGCGGCACGGGCGGGTGCGGGCGCCGCGATGTGCGGAGGCAGGCCGAAACGCGGCCGATGCATTGGCGCCAGGGAGGTGACGGCAATGATCGGCAGCATGCCCGCGCTCATTGCCGCACAATGGCAAGCCGAGCCTTCGGCATCGCCGCAACCGGAAGACGGAAGATCGGCGGAGCCGTGCGCGGCGTGTTGATGCAGCACCTGTTCAGCGCCGCTTCGGTGGGTAGTACCCGCGCCATCCTGGATCATGGCTTGCGTCGTCATCGGCATGGCCGATGCGATGGCCGTCATCGTGACGTACAGCAGGCACGCCAGCAGCGCCATCATCTGCAGACAGCGACAGCCTTGCACGCGGCGTATCGAGAAAACCATGACGCGAGCATAACCTCGCTGATTTCGTGGGCTCAACTGTGGACATGGGTCCACGGTGGCGACAAATGCGGTGTCCGCCACATCGAGCCGTTGCCGGCGTCAGTCCGCGGTGTGCAGGGCAGGGCCGGGTCGTGGGCAGGCGGGTCGTGCACAAGCGCACCCGGGACGGGTTCAACTCCGAGATGCAGGCTGTCGTCGACGCGGCAGGTTTGAACGACTGCGTGGCGGCAGGCAGTCGCACTTGCCGATGGACGATGGGTGGCAGGCCGGCCATTCGCGATCGTGGGAGATGCCGCGCGGGATGCCACTCCGAAATGTGCCACACCGGGCGATCGAGCCAGTTGCGACCGTTCAGCGAAGCCTGTGTTGAACGATGCTTCAAAAGGGTGTGTGGTCATCGCGATGGTCAACGGAGGCGGCCTTTGGCTGTTCGGCCCGATCTGGCTGATTCCGGCGGGAATTCGTTGCCATCTGCTTTTCGATGAACGCCACCGCATCATCAATCACCGGCGCCTTGCCTCGAAATGGCCTGGACATCGCCAGCAGAATCGCGGCGTGCCCAATGCCCGGATAGAGCTTGACCTCGACGGGTTCGCCCATGCGCTGCATCGCCATGGCCAGCGAGGTGGCGTTGCGTGCCCACACCACCTTGTCCGCGCTGCCCTGCATCAGCAACATCGGCGGCTCGTCGCCGTCGACGAAGTGCACCGGCTGCGAGCGCAGCTGTGCTGCATGCGTGCTGCCGAACATGTCGATGAAGTCGGGGTTCTTCAGCGGCAGGAAATCGTAGGGGCCGGCCAGGCCGATGAAGCCGGAAAGCTGGCGCGGATGCATGCCGACGCCGGCCAGCCAGTGTCCGTCGGTGGCCAGCAGCGCGCCGATGTGCGCGCCGGCGGAGTGGCCCATCAGGAATAGTCTGGAGGGATCGCCGCCGTATTCGCTGGCGTGCGCGTGGGCCCACGCGACGGCATGGGCGGCGTCCTGCATGAAGCCGTCCAGGCGCACCTTCGGCCACAGGCGATAGTCGGGAATCACCACGACCAGTCCGCGCTTGGCCAATGCTTCGCCAGCCCAGTGGTACCACTGCCGCTTGCCGGATTTCCAGCTGCCGCCATAGAAGAACACCACGACCGGAGCTTGGCGTGCGTCGCGGGGACGATACACGTCGAGAGCCAGTTGATGGGTGCGGTCGTAGACCAGGCCGTGCTGCACCACGACGCCGGTTCTGCCGGCAGTGGCATTGAGGCTGTGGAACAGGACCGCCTGGCATCCCGTGAGCAGGCCGCTGCCGAGCAGCAACAGGCACGTGGCCAGCAGGCCGCGCGGTCGTGAGTGCGGGGATGACGGCTTCAAACTGGCGGGCATGCGCTTTCCTGGTGGGTCGAGTGAGGAGGAGGGGTGCTTGCCGTGACCCCTTTCCGGCGCGTGCTGCGTTGAATCGAGGGTGCGGCGTGCGCATCGGTAGATACGTGTTGCAGCCGCCACAGGATGCAGGCAGCTTCGTGTGTCTGATGTGTTCCACTTACACTGTGCCGGCCGACCGGCACACAGGGGAGAACGGCATGCTTCGTCGATGGTGCGTTTTGCTGGGTCTGGGGCTGCTGTTTGCCGCGCCGCTGCCGGCACAGGACATTCCACCGCCGCTGCGCGACTGGCAGGGTTGGGTGTTGCACGACATGCCACGGCATGGCTGTCCGTTCCTGGCCAGCCAGACGCCGGACTCGAACAGCCGCTACTGTGCGTGGCCCGGTCGGCTCACGCTCGATGCCGACAGGGACGGTGGCCGCTTCAGCCTTGATGTGCATGTGGATGCATCGAGCTGGGTCGCGTTGCCAGGCGACCACCGCTACTGGCCGCAGCAGGTGAGCGTGGGCAAGCAGCCGGCCACCGTGCTGTTGCAGCAGGGCGAGCCGATGGTGTGGCTGACGCCGGGCGATTATTCCATCCAAGGGCAGCTGCCATGGGCGTCCCGCCCCGCGAATTTGCGCGTGCCGGATACGATCGGGCTGGTGTCGCTCAGTGTCGATGGCACCGTGGTCAACCGGGTCGAGCGCGATGGCCGGCAACTCACGCTTGGCGAGGCGGCCAGTGCCCAGCGCGTGGCCGATGCGCTGTCGCTGCGCGTCTATCGGCGTCTCGGCGATGGCTTGCCGGCCACGCTGGAAACGCAGCTTCAACTCGATGTCACCGGCAGTGCGCGTGAGCAGGTGCTGGGCCCGGTGCTGCCTGCCGGTTTTGTCGCCACGGCGCTCAACGGCGGGCTGCCTGCGCGACTGGAGGGTGACGGGCATCTGCGCGTGCAATTGCGGCCCGGGCGCTGGGTGCTGACGTTGTCGGCACGCAGCATCGCGCCGCTGGGAAAAGTCGGCGTGAGCCTGCCTCCGGCGCCGTGGCCGAAACAGGAAATCTGGAGCTATGCCGATGACAACGCGCTGCGCAGCACGCGAGTCGAAGGCAACGCCACCGATGCCGCGCAGGCCGGGGTGCCGGGTGACTGGAACAGTCTTCCCGCCTATGTGCTGGACAATCGCAGCGGGTTGAGCGTGGAGCAGGGCAATCGGGGCAACGAAGCTGGCCAGGGCGATGCGCTGCATTTGCGGCGCGAAATGTGGCTGGATTTCGACGGCGGCAGTTTCAGTGTCGTCGATCAGCTCGATGGCGAACTGCGGCATCACCAGCGACTCGATGTCGCGGCACCGTGGCAGTTGCAGCGCGCTGCGGAAAACGGCGCGCCATTGCTGGTCACCCGGGAGGCCAGGGGGCGTGTGGGCGTCGAGTTGCGCGATCGCCAGATCAATGTCTCCGCCGGCCTGCGCGTGCCGGCGCAGGTTGGCGCGATACCCAGTTCCGGCTGGCAGCTGCCGCTGGAAGGCATCGATGCCACCGTGCACCTGCCGCATGGTTATCGCCTGCTGGGTGTGATCGGCGCGGATCGCTCGAGTGATTCCTGGGCTGCGCAATGGAGTCTGCTCGACCTGTTCGTGCTGGCGCTGATCGCGTTGCTGGCCGGCCGTCTGCTCGGTTGGCCGTGGGGTTTGCTGGCGGCCGGCTATCTGGTGCTGGCCCAGCACGAGGCGATGGCGCCGTTGTGGACGGTGGCCGTCGCGTTGGCGTTCGCGTTGTTGTTGCGTGCCTTGCCCGAAGGACGCCTGAGCCGGTTCGCGCGTGGTGGTGCGCTCGGCCTGTTTGTGCTGGCGGCGTTGTGGGCGCTGCCTTTCACGGCGGCGCAGTTGCAGTATGCGCTGCATCCGCAACTGGAACAGGGTGTGACGACACGGGTCGTCTCGGCGGAGTTCATCGCGCCCCCGCCCGACATGGTTGTGCAGATGAAGGCACGGCGCGCGATGCCGCCGCCTCCCGCACCGCCAGCACCGCCCGCACCGGTGCAGGAGATGAGCATGAATGCCGTGCAAGCGCCTGCTGGCGACTTGAGCAGCGTGGCCGTGACCGGGGCCGTCCGCAGCGTGAACCAGCTGGTGGGGGAAGATCAGGACAGCCGCAACGTGACCCAGGCCGGTGCCGGCACGCCGCATTGGGATGAAGGCAATGACTACCGACTCGGCTGGTCCGGCCCCGTGACACCGCAGCAGGCCACGCGACTGCTGATCGCGCCGGCGTGGCTGGTGCGGCTGTTGCGTGTGCTGATGGTCGGGCTGCTGGCGGCGCTGCTGGCGCGATTGGCCATGCACCTCATGCGCTCGCGAGGAGGCTGGCTGCCGACGCGGGGCGTCGGTGTGGCTGGTGCCGCGCTGCTGGCGATCGCCCTGCTACCCACCGCCAGCCGCGCGCAGACCATACCCGATGCGCAGTTGCTCAACCAGCTTCGCAGCAGGCTGACCGAGGCACCGGCCTGTGCGCCGCAATGCGCCGATGTGGCGCAGGCGCAATTGCAGATCAACGGCGCAATGCTCGATGTGGAACTGCAGGCGCATGCCGGTGCCACGGTGGCGCTGCCGTTGCCGAATGCTGGCGACAGCATCGCGCTGGCCGATGTCAGTGTCGATGGCCGTGCCAGTCCGGCATGGCTGCGCAACGATGGCCAACTGTTGTTGCGGCTGGATCGCGGCGTGCATCGGGTCAGCCTGCATTACCGGCTCGACGGCGTCGACAGTGCAACGCTGCATTTCGCGATGCCGCCGCAGCATGTCGACTTCACCGGCACGGGCTGGTCGCTGGAAGGTGTCGATCACGGTCGCGTGCTGGGCGACAGCATCAGCTTGCGCCGGGTGCAGGCTGCCGCCGATGGCAAACAGCTGCCGACTGCGCAGAGCTTTCCGCCGTATGTTCGGCTGACCCGCAGCATCGGCCTGGGGCTGGACTGGATCGTGCTGAATCGGGTCGACCGCATCGCGCCGCAGGAGGGCGGCTTCAGCATCAGCCTGCCGCTGTTGCCGGGCGAACATCCCCGGGGCGAAGGTGTGCTGGTCAGGGACGGCCGGATCAACATCACCTTCAAGGCGGGCCAGTCGACCGTGAGTTGGGACAGCCAGCTGGATCATTCCGCCGATATCACCATGAAGGCGCCGTCGCTGGGTACGCGTTCCGAGGTGTGGGAGGTGGTCGCCGCGCCGATGTGGCATGTCGCCGCCAGCGGCGTGCCCACCAGCGCCAGCGACGACGGCTTGCGCTTCGATCCGCTGCCGGGCGAAAAGCTGCAACTGGCCATTACCCGGCCGACGGCGATGGCGGGCGACAGCCTCGCAGTCGACAGCGTGCAATTGAGCAGCAGCATCGGCGAACGTGCCAGCGACTTGCAATTGAACCTGCACGCACGCAGCACGCGTGGTGGCGAACACGCCATCGATCTGCCCGCCGGCAGCACGTTGCTCGGCGCCTTGCGCGACAACCAGCCGCTCAACCTGAGCATGCGCGATGGCAAGCTCAGTCTGCCATTGCTGCCGGGTGGGCACGATTACAGCGTGCACCTGCGCGGGTCGCAAGGCGTGGCTGCGCGGGTGACCACGTCCTCGTTGAACCTCCATGCGCCGGTCGCCAATATCGATCTGACCCTGCAACTGCCGCAGGATCGCTGGGTGCTGTGGACGTGGGGGCCGACCGACGGTCCGGCCGTGCTGTACTGGTCGCAATTGCTGCTGTTGCTGGTGGCCGCCTGGCTGCTGGCGCGCCATGCACCGACACCGCTGCGCCTGCACCATTGGTTGCTGCTGGGGCTGGGTTTCTCGGCGTTTGCGTGGAGTGCGTACGCGCTGGTGGTGCTGTGGTTGATCGTGTTGGGCCTGCGTGCGCGGATGCGTGCACCAGAAGCAATGAACGGCACGCGTTTCAACCTGTTGCAGGTGGGTCTGGCGGGCCTGACCGTATTGTCGTTGCTGGTGCTGATCGCCGCCGTGCCGCAGGGCTTGCTCGGCCTGCCTGACATGCACCTGGCCGGCAACGGCTCCTCCGCATCGAGCCTGCACTGGTTCGCCGACCGCAGCAACGGCACGCTGCCGCTGGCCGGTGCCTTCAGCCTGCCGTTATGGGTCTACAAGCTCGCCATGCTGGCGTGGGCGCTATGGCTGGCGAATGCCCTGATCGGCTGGCTGCGCTGGGCGTTCGATGCCTGGACCCGCGGCGGCTACTGGCGCAAGCGCGTTCCGACAGCGGGTGTGGCACCGCCGCAGCTGCCGCCGTCGTCCACGGAGTCGCCGCATGCCTGACCTGCGCAGCCTGCTGGCCGTCGCCTCTGCGCGGCTGGGTGAACGGAGCGATGCCGAACTGCTGCTGCTGCACGCTTTGCAGAAGCCGCGAAGCTGGCTGTTTGCGCACGCGGACGACATGGTGGAAATGGACGTCCAGGCGGCGTATGTGGCGCTTGTCGATCGCCGCGTGTGCGGTGAGCCGGTAGCCTATATCACCGGCCACCGTGGCTTCTGGTCAATGGAGCTGGAGGTAAGTCCGGCGACGCTGATTCCGCGACCCGAGACTGAGTTGCTGGTGGAATTGGCATTGCAACGCTTGCCACCAGATTCCAGTGCAAGCGTGGCCGACCTTGGCACCGGCAGCGGTGCGATTGCGCTGGCCATTGCGCTGGAACGACCCCGCGCCGAGGTCGTCGCCACGGACGCCAGTGCCGCAGCGCTTGCCGTGGCACGACAGAACGCGCAACGGCATGCGATCGGCAATGTCTGCTTCGCGCAGGGCAACTGGCTGGAGCCCCTGGCTGGCCAGCGCTTCGATCTGATCGTCTCCAATCCGCCGTATATCGAGGCCGCCGACCCGCACTTGACGAAAGGTGATCTGCGATTCGAGCCGGCCAGCGCACTGGCGTCCGGCAGTGACGGCCTGGACGATATCCGTCGCATCGTCGACGGTGCTCGGCGTCACCTCAACCCGGCCGGCTGGCTGTTGTTGGAGCATGGCTGGAACCAGGGTGAGGCGGCGCGCGCGCTGCTGGTCGATGCCGGTTACGTCGAGGTGTTCACGGCGAGGGACCTGGAGCAGCGGGATCGGGTGAGTGGCGGACGTTACTCTGAAGTCCGCGCCTGAGCATCGCTTTGCCGCATACCCCGAGAGCCGGATCTGGCGAGACAGCAGCAGCTTGCTTCCGGCGCGATCCAATGCCTCGCGTTGCACCGGCTTCTAGCCGCAAAGGATCAGGCGACTTCGTCTATTTGTACGGACTCCAGTCGAATGCAGCAATTTCCCACGATTTACCATGAAGAAGGTCAGAGAATGAGTTCTCGAGGATGATCCTGAGAATCTTTG
>DATMTH010000219.1:0-10639 GCA_035564915.1 Rhodanobacter sp. | reverse complement strand
CGTCGGCAAGAGTGAAGTGGCTGGCTCTTTCCGGGCCACTTGGATAGATGCGTCAACCTGCTATCGCCGCAAACCCGGCGGGCCGAGCAACTCGATTTCGGCAAGCGTCTGTGGCGAGCCTTTCTGCGTCGCATCCAATAGCAACCTGTAATGCGTGTAGCTTCCAGGCGCACGCAGTGCAAACGCACGCGTCTGCTGCGACCAGGCGAAATGCTGGTGCGTGCGCGAGTCCAGCGTGATCCAGTGCCGGCCGTCGCTGGAGCCCTGCAGATGCCAGGCCGACGGTGCGTCGACAGCGCCCGCCGAGGTCAGCGTGAGCATGTCGACACGGCGTGGCGCGGCAAACTGCCAGCGGATCTCGCAGCCACCGGCCGGGAGATGGACATTCGTGCCCGAATCATTGTCGAACAGCAGCGACAGGCCGGGCACCGCCGGCGTGCTGCGCGGCGTGTCACGGCTCAGGCCGGTGAGGTCACGCCATGGCCGCGGCACGCCCTGTGTCGTGATCGACGCGGGCAACGCCGATGCGTCGCTGGCCCAGCGCGAGGGTTTCGGCCCCATCGTGAATTCCAGCGTGGCGCCTTGCGCCAGCAGCGCGTGCGGCAGGGTCAGCTTGTTCCATGGCTTGCCGTCGACACGCAGGCTCTGCACATAGCGGTTCTCGTCGCTGACCGCAGGCGCATCGATCACGATATGCCGGCCGTTTTCCAGCGCGATTTCCATATGCGGGAAATACGGTGCACCGATCACGTACTCCGGCGAACCCATGCGCAATGGATAGAAGCCGGCAGCGCTGAACAGGTACCAGGCCGACATCTCGCCGTTGTCCTCGTCACCCGGATAGCCCTGGCCGATCTCGCTGCCGACATAGAGCCGCGACAGCACGTCGCGCACCTTGTCCTGCGTCTTCCACGGCTGCCCGGCGACGTCGTACATGTAGATGATGTGGTGCGAGGGCTGGTTGCTGTGACCGTACTGGCCCATGCGCACGTCGCGCGCCTCCAGCATCTCGTGGATGGGCGAGCCATAGCTGCCGACATCGAAATCGCCCGGCGTGGCAAAGAACCCGTCGAGCTTTGCCGCAAGCGCGGCGCGCCCGCCATACAGCGCAGCCAGACCCGCGCCGTCCTGCGGTGCGTCAAAGGCCATGTTCCAGGCATCGGTTTCGGTGTAGTCGCCACCCCAGCGCAGCGGATTGAAATCCTTCGCGTCATGACGCCAGTGGCCGGCGGCGTCGCGGCCGACGAAAAAGCCGACCTGTGGGTCGAACAGATTGACGTAGTCCAGCGCGCGCTGGCGGAAGTACGCCGCATCATCGGCGTAGTCGGCGGCATGCGGATCGTCCGCCGACGGCCTTTCCGCCAGCGCCGCCGCCAGGTTGCCGAGCCCGAAATCATTGAGATAGCCGGCCGTCGACCATGACAGGCCTTCGTTGGTCGCGGTGCTGGTATAGCCGTCGAAGATCGAATGCTGCAGCCCCTTGCGTCCGCTGCCGGCGAGCGGGCTGACCACCGTGGCATCCTTCAATGCGGCCTGATAGAACGCGCGCACGTCGAAATTGTGCACGCCCTTGAGCCAGGCATCGGCAAACGCGACGTCGGCGCTGGTGCCGACCATCAGGTCGGCATAGCCGGGCGAGGACCAGCGTGCGATCCAGCCGCCGTCGCGATATTGCTGCACGAACCCGTCGATCATCACACCGGCCCGGGTCGGCACCAGCAAGGTGTAGGCCGGCCATGCGGTGCGGTAGGTATCCCAGAAACCGTTGTTGACGTAGGGCTTGCCATCGACGACTCGCGCACCGGTATGGGTGGGTGTGTCGGCAGCCACCGGCGCGGCGAACGGGCTGGCATAGCGGTACACCGGGTCTGCTGCCGTGCCGGTGTTTTCGTAGGCCTCGTTCGGGTAGAGGAACAACCGGTACAGGTTGGAATAGAGCGTGGTCAGCTCGTCGGCACTGGCTCCCTTCACGCTGACGATGCCCAGTTGCCGATCCCAGGCTTGCTGCGCCTGCGCACGCACTTCATCGAAACTTTCGGCGGGGGCGATCTCCAGTGCCAGGTTGTGCCTTGCCTGGGCCAGGCTGATCAGCGAGGTGGCGATGCGCAGGTTGACCGTCTTGTTGCGGGTGGTGTCGAAACCGAACCAGGCACCGACATGGTCGCGCCCGGCATCACGCAGGCGACCGCTCTCGCTGACCGGCTGATCGACTTCGGCGTAGAAAAACAGACGGGTGGCGCCGGCCGACAACCGGCTTTTCACATCGGACCAGCCGCTGAAGCTGCGCCCGGCGGGATCGAGCACGATGCCGCCGTGATCGTCGCGGTTGTCGAAGATCAGCTGCGAGCGATCGCCGCGGAAGCGGAAGCGGAACATCGCGGCATGGTCGGTTGGTGCCATTTCGGCAACGATGCCGTCGTCAAACGCGACCCGGTACGTGTGCGCATGCGCCACTTCGTTGGCGTGGCTGAAGCTCAGCGCACGGGCGGCGCGATCGAGCGATGGCGGCCCGCCGGGGGTCGCGGCCGGCATCAGCTGGAAGGTCTGCCGGTCGCCCATCCACGGGCTCGGTTCGTGCGACAACGCGAACGCTTCCAGTCGCGGCCGATTGTCCGCGCCGTTGCGCTGCTGGTACTGGTAGATCCAGTCGGAGCCGGCCTGGGTTACCGGCGTCCAGAAGTTGAAGCCATGCGGCATCGCCACGGCCGGAAAAGTGTTGCCGCGCGAGAACCGGGCGCCCGAATTGGTGCCGCGCCGGGTCTCCACGAAGTCGCTCGGCCGCCGGCGTGTATCGGCCGCTGCCGGGCCCACCCGCAGGTCGTCGAGGTAACCCTCGAAACGACGGTCACCAGGCATCGCCGGATCATCGTGGCTCAGCTCGATCGACACGACCGTGTGCCCGGCGGCGACACGGCCGAGATCGATCGAGACCCGGTTCCACTGGTCCGGATACAGCACACGGCCCTCACCTTGCGCGCGGGCCGACGCGCCGATGCGGTGCTGATCCACGGCCGCCAGGGCAGACAGGTAGCTGCCGTCAGCGAAGCGCAGATCCACCGCGACGTAGTTGGCCGGGTTGCGCAGATCGTTCGGGGTGGAGCACGGGAAGATCAGGTACGACAGTCGGGTATCTGCCCGCACCGGCAGATTCACCGCGAACAACCTGGCGTGCTGCCGGCCACCCGCACGCCCTTGATAATGCAGCGAGTGCAGTCCGCTGAAACCGACGTAGGGTTTGGCGGTGAGCGCCGCCTGACTGGACGGGCCGTCGGCCAGGTTGACGCTGAAGCGGGTATCAACGGATGCCGCCACGGGCAGCGGCTCACCCGGCTCGAACGAGTACGCCACGCTGGTTTCCGATGCGCGGTTGCCGGGTGCGGCCGCCACCACCACACCGGGCAGCAGGCAGAGCAGCCAGCAGCTTCGCAGCAGCCGGATCGCCGCCCGCGTGCCGGTACGTCCTGATCGAACCATGTCGACATCCCCGTTCCGTCGTTGCACGGGCAAATATGACACGTGCCACGCGTGTCCGGTACCTCGGCCTGTCTCAGCCTATCGGCGAGCAGCCATCCGCCAGCGCGTTGAAGCGCGCGGCGATGTAGTCGTCGGTATAGCTGGTCATGCCCCAGTCGCGAATGAAGCCGCAATGGCCGCCATACTCGGCGAGGTCGAGTTCGATGTTGGGCGGCAGTTCGAGCTCTTCGAAACTGCCGACCGGTATCACCGGGTCATCCTTGGCGGTGAGGATGGTGGCCGGAATCTGCATCGCCTGCATCGCATCGCCGGCCACCGAATAGCCATCCAGATACTGCTGCAGCGACTTGAAGTCGGTATGTCGCAACACCAGCGCCTCGGTCAGCCCGCGCAGGTGCTGTTTCAGCTCCGACATCTCGAAATACTGGTGCTGCGGGAACGCCTGCTGCTTGAGCAGCAGCGAGTGGCGCCACTTGCGCATGAAATACGCCTGGTAGAACCACGGCGCCGATTCCTCCAGCGAAAACAGGCCCACCGCGGGATCGATGATCGGACACACCGCCAGCACATAACTCAGCGCAATGCCCACGCGCGAGGTCTGCATCGCCGCGCGCAAGGCGAAATTGCCACCGAGGGAAAACCCGGCCAGGGCGATCGGCCGCGCCGGCCAGCGTTGCGCGATATCGCCCAGCGCATGCACCACCTCGTCGATGCGACAGGAGTGGAACAGTGCCTCGTTCAGGCCATGGCTGTCGCCGTGGTCGCGGAAGTTGAGCCGGAAGATGTCCCAGCCATCGGCGAGCAGGCGGCTGCCGGTCTGCAACACGTAGGTGGAATCGACACTGCCTTCCCAGCCATGGAACAGCACGGCCAGGCCGCGCGATGCCGGGCGCGAGGTCTGCGCGGTGTAAGCCCCGGTCAGACGCACACCGCCGCCGCCGTCGACCACCACCGCCCGGGCGCCGGCCAGCACGGTCTTCGCCGCTCGCGGCAGCAGCAAGCGGCGTACGCCACTGGAGGACAACATGGTCTGGATATGGCCACTGCGCAGCAGCCGCGGCGGCAGGAAGTCCTTTCCGCTGGGCAAGCTCATGCCGGTTGGTCTTCCAGCGCGGCGGCAATGCGCTCACGCGACAGCTCGGCCATGCGTCGGCGGGCATCCGGGCTGGCCGGCACCGGGGTCAGGAAGTGCACCTCGGCATCCATCGGCGGCTCGGCCAGCAGGCGCAGAAAATTGCCGACGAAACTCTCGTTCTCGCGAAAGCCGGCGTCGATCACCCGCCGTCCGTCGCGGGCAAAACGCAATGCCACCGGCTGCACGGCCACCTCGGCATCGAGGGCAGCCTGGAAGATGCGCGCGTGAAACACCTTGAGCACGCCCTGGTAACCACTGCCTCCCTCGGGAAACACCGCCACCGAACGTCCCGCGCGCAGGCGTTCGACCATCACCTGCATCACCGCAGCCAGCGAATGATTGCTGCCGCGACGATGGAAGATGGTGCCACCGCTGGCAGCCAGCCAGCCGACCAGCGGCCAGCCGGCGATCTCGGCCTTGGCCACGAAACAGGCGGCGCGCTGGCTGTGCAGCAATTCGATGTCGATCCACGAGGTGTGGTTGGCCACGAACAGCACCGGATCGGCCAATGGCTGACCAATCCGCACCGCGCGCAGGCCGAAGATCCACATCAGGCCGACCGACCACAAGCGGATCAGCCGATGCACGAACGGTTCGTGGCCATCGCGCATCACGCGGTCACGATTCCAGCTCAATACCAATGCAGCCAGCAGGATCGCCAGCACCGCATGGATCAGCAGCAGCGGCACCCGCCACAGATAACGCAGCGGGCGCAGCAGATCGCGTTCGGCAACGGTGGCGGTGTCGATGCTCATCAGTCGGTTAGTTTAGCGTTAGTCAGGCCCCGTGCGGCCATGCCCGCGCTGAACGAGCGTCCGCCATGCTAACGCTCCAGCTGATTCAGCGGCAGCGACGGTGAACGCTTCACCGTGCGCAGCACGAAGCTGGAGTTGATATCGGCCACCCCGGCCGTGTTCAGCAACTGGTCGAGCGCGAAACGCGAGAAGTGCTGCAGGTCGGACACGTAGACATGCAGCAGATAGTCCATGTCACCGGTCAGCGCATGACAGGCCACCACCTCGTCCCAGCCGCTGACGTGCTTGACGAACGCTTCGATGGCGGCACTCTCGTGCTTGCCCAATTGCACCCGCACGAAGGCCTGCAGGCCAAGGCCCACCGACGCGGGATCGATCTGCGCGGCGTAACCGGTGATGATCCCGTCCGCTTCCAGCCGTTGCAGCCGGCGCAGACACGCCGAGGCCGACAGGCTGACCCGTTCGGCCAGTTCGGCATTGCTGATGCGACCCTCGCCCTGCAACACGGCAAGCATACGCAAGTCAGTGCGATCGAGTGTCGTCATGTGCAATAAATCTCGGGTATCGAGCTTGTTCTCACAAGAATAGTGCAATTCACGGGGCTGCGCAGACAACATGGCAACCATCGTGCGTCCGATCAGCCGTAAGCTGGTGCGACCCACACCGCGCCTCGTCGATCTGGAGCCTCCCATGGAAAACACGCCACCCCGCAAGGTCGAACATCAGCAGACCGATCGCGGCTACGTGCCGGTCTACGCCACCGGCGTGGTCGAGCAGCCGTGGGCCAGCTACAGCAAGATCGAACACGAGGTCTGGGACACCCTGTTCAAGCGCCAGCGCGACATGCTGCCCGGACGCGCCTGCAAGGAGTTCCTGGAAGGTGTGGAGCGTTTCGGCCTGGGCGATGGCGGCATCCCGAAATTCAGCGATCTCAACGTGGTGCTCAAGGCCGCCACCAACTGGCAGATCGTGGCGGTGGAAGGCCTGCTGCCGGACGAGGTGTTCTTCGATCACCTGGCCAATCGGCGATTCCCGGTCAGCTGGTGGATCCGCAAACCCGACCAGCTCGACTACCTCAGCGAGCCGGATCTGTTCCACGACATGTTCGGCCACGTGCCGCTGCTGCTCAACCCGGTGTTCGCCGACTACATGCAGGCCTATGGCCGCGGCGGCATGAAGGCGTACAAGATCGGTCCCGAGGCGCTGATGAACCTGACCCGCCTGTACTGGTACACGGTGGAGTTCGGCCTGATGAACACCGACGAGGGCCTGCGCATCTACGGCGCCGGCATCGTCAGCTCCAAGGGCGAGTCGATCTACTCGCTGGATTCGCCCTCGCCCAACCGGATCGGCTTCGACATCGAACGCGTGATGAGCACGCGCTACCGCATCGACACCTACCAGCAGACGTATTTCGTGATCGACAGCTTCGAGCAGTTGTTCGAGGCGACACGCCCGGACTTCACGCCGATCTACGCGACGCTGGCCGAGCAACCCGCGCATGCGGCCGGCGACGTGCTCGATGGCGATCGCGTGTTCACCCGCGGCAGCCGCGAGGGCTGGGCGACCAACGCGGATACCTGAAGTAATTGCTTCACTTGATGCACGAGGGCCGACCAACATGTCGACCCTTTTTATTATTAACCGCTATTCGGGGCATTGAGATCGATAGCAAGCAGTGAGCGGTTGAATGTCACCTTCTAGCTTGTTCAATCATGCATTTGGCTCGGCCGCTATCGGCACCGTAAAGAATCAGGCAGCGAGCAACAACGCCCCACCTCCATATACCACCACGTCCGCTGCATCCGCAAAGTACCGACCAGCCTTCTCGGTATCCTTCGCCGCCTCCAGAATAGCTATCAAACGAAGGTTCGGGCGGACCGATCGAATGTCGCTGAATTTGCCACCGGCCTCATAGACTGACTTCCAACTGGTTTGATCGTCATCAGCCGAGATGGTCTGAATCAGAGTTGGCTTGTGGCCGTCGAGGTCGAGCCCGAACGGGAACCGAAGCTGGTGACCGCTGATCCCGACAACTTCCGGCCGCCGAATAACGCGCTTGCCGAATTGCGCCTCCAGCAGAGTGCCAATGATCCTCTCGAACCGCTCATTATCTTTTGGTCGATGTTTAAGGCTTGCCTGCGCGATCGCGCTCGCAGCCTGCATATAGCGGGCAACTGCATACGGGAGTTCGTCAAGGCTACACGTCGTACTGATTACACCATCGTCACCAAGCGTCAAACCAAATCCCTTCGCCAAAGTTTGATATTGCGCAGCACGCTTGCGCGTAACGTCCGAGCCACTCACAGCAGCGTTGAATACGACATCACCGTCATCTGTGATGCGAACACAACCGTCGTCGGCAGCCATAATGTATGCGCCGATCAGCGCACCGTCGCTGGGGAACGTCCAGTTCGATTCCAGATAGCCCGAATCCTCCGCCAACTTTACGTAGCGGCCACAAAGCGCAGTAGCAATGGCGTCGTGGTTCATACTGGCAGTCCAAGTTGCTGTATCGGAAGCTGAAATGGTGGTGCGCCGGTTATTCCGGCTTCGGAAACAAAATAGTCCCAATATTTCTCAAGAGACATCGATTCAAGTGGCTCGGCGTATCCGTAAATGCAGTCGTCGCTGACCGTGTGAACTTGAGGGTGACCAACACGCTTTCCGAAGTACGGCCTGCCCAAACCAACGACGTTGACGTGGCCGGATGGCCCATTTTCGTCAATAGCGAACACCCGGTAATGGTTGAAGAAAAGGCTGAGGCTTAGTTTGTCGGGGCAACCTTGAATGCTGGATGTCTTGAAGTAGCACTCAACGAACAGGCTGGCCGGCTGCGATCCATCCGGAAGGGCCAAGCGCTCTCTGAACTTGAAGCCCTTCGGCCGACCTCCAGCGTCCACCCATGTCATCTCAGGCGATGCGACCCATGTCTTCGAAAGGCTGATCATTTGCCTGATCTCTAACACGATGGCCGGATCGGGCACGGCCGAACTCTTACTTGCCATTGGATCCGTCCCCTGCTCGCATCCCCATTCATTCCACTACCTACCTGTTCGCTGCAGCCTACCGCGTACTACTGATAACCGCCAAGCGAGAAATCGCCTCACGGCCTTAGCCCCCGCCGATCAGCGTAGCGCCGCGTCCAGCCAGGGTTTCACCATACCGATCCACAACACGTAACCCTGCCGGTTCATGTGCAGACCGTCGGCGATGAACCATCGTGACTGCGGCTGGCCGTCCTTGCCGAGCATCGGCGTGAACACATCCAGATAGGCGACGCCATGCTGGCTGCCCGCGTACTCGCGCACCAGCGCATTCGCCTCACGGATCTTCGGCAGCAACGCCTTGCGCGCCACGCTGGGCTTGATCGCGATGAAGGCGATCGGCACATGGGAATCGAACGAACGCACCTTGCGCACGAAGGCGGCAAAGTCGTCGCGCACATACGACGGGCTGTCGCCGTCCTGCAGGTCGTTGTCGCCCGCGTACATCACGATCGCGCGCGGGCGGTACGGCGCCACGATGCGGTCGGCAAAGAAGGTGGCGTCGTCGATCTCCGAGCCGCCGAAACCGCGGTTGATCGTGCGCACGCCGGGGAAATCCGTCGCCAGCGAGGTCCACATGCGGATCGACGAACTGCCGATGAACACCACGGCACCAGCCGCTGGCGGATGTGTCCGGTCGCCGGCCTGGAACGCGGCGATCTCCGCGTTCCACTGCGCGTGGTCGTTCTCGCGGTTGTCGCGCGCCGTCGCCAGCAACGGCCACAGCAACAGGAACAGCAACAGGTTGCGCAGGGTCTTCATCGGCTCACCTCCAGCTTGTCTGTCCGCAGGCTAGCGCGGCCGCGCCAGTTCCGAAACCGCCAGCACCTGCGGGATGCGCGCGCCGTCCCAGCGATACACCAGGTGTTGCGCCTGCGTGCACGGCGCCACCGCATCGGGCTGGAACGCGGCCAGGCATTCGCCGCCGCGATGGCGGGCGCTGTCGTAGACGATGCCATTGGAGCCTGCGTCGCGCAGCTCGCGCGCCAGCATCACGCTGGCGGCGTAGCTGGCGGGATCGTGCGCCGCAGCCCAGCCGCCACGGATGTCGTGCAGCCTGCTGTCGACGCTGGTGCGGTAACAACGCATTTCGATGTCACAGGCCGGCTCGGCGGTGGCGGCAAGGAAGCGCTCGCGGTGATACACCGTTTCCTCCACGGCGGTCGCCACGCTGTGCGCCGCATAGAACACGCCCCAGCTGCCATCGGAGAAGCGGCTTCCCTCGGGATTCAGGTGGGTGAAGGCGGCCATGACCGGGGTCGAGCCCGGACCACTGATGCGATGCTCCTTCGGCACCAGCTTCAGCGCGCCGGCTTGCTCGCGCAGGCGCGGATTGGTCAATGCCTCGATTGCGAAGACCGATTCCATGTCGGCCGGGTCGACGATCCGGTCATATACGCCGATCGGCGGAAAGCGGCTGGGCACGATGCGATAGGCATGGCTCCAGCGGACACGCTTCAGTGGTGGCAGGTCGGTCGACATGGGATATCCGGAAAGGCTGCTGCACAAGGGACGCGGGCGACGGGAGAACCATCGCAGGCGCTGGTCGCGCACGTCGCGACAGCGGGGTTCAACCTCGCTGCGCATCCAGGTATTGGCGCACCACATAGAGATCGGCGACGTTGCCCGACAGCATCCGCTGCAGCGCGGAATGGCCGCCGAACAATGCTGCCGCGTTCGGCTTGTGCAGCCACGCGTCGGCCTGTGCCGGATCGGGAAACACGATCTGCAGCGACTTCCAGATGCCCAGCAGGTAGCTGATCCGTTCGATCGTGTCGCGACCTGGCGCACCATCCTGCTGACGCTTCCACTTGTAGAACGTCGATTCGGGAGGATCACCGAGCAGCTTGCGCTGCTCCGTGATGCGCAGCTTCCACTGCTCGGCGAGGCGGAAGAAGGCACGCAAGGCCGGACCACCGAGCTCGCCGGCGGGAGCGGTTTCGGGCAGCGTCTGGGCTGGCATGCGAAACTCTCCTTGTGAAGTTAAACTTCAATCTACTTCACAAGAGAAGTTTGGTCAATGACTGATCGGCCTGCTTTCAAGGCGTCGTCGAGGTGGCCTTGTCACTTTTCGCGCAGTCGCAGCCGTAATCCGGCTCCGGACCGCCGTCCGCGATGAAGTGATCGATGCGCTTGGCCAGCACCGGCAGTGGCACCGAGCCAGTCGACAGGATGGTGTCGTTGAAGTGACGGACGTCGAACTTCGGGCCCAGCGCCTGCTCTGCCTT
>DATMTH010000218.1:0-7687 GCA_035564915.1 Rhodanobacter sp. | reverse complement strand
ATGCGGCCTGCATGAAGAGCTGGATCAAACCAGGCCGTCGAGCAGGCGCTGGGCGGTATCACGCTGTATCTGGCTGCCTTCCTTGAGCACCTCCCCGAGCATGGCGCGCGCGCCGTCGGCGTCGCCCATGTCCAGATAGGCGCGCGCCAGGTCGAGCTTGGTATCGATCGGATCGTCGCTGAACTCGACGGCATCGTTGCCCCGTTCATCAGCCGCATGCACCGGCGGCATCACGTCGTCGTGCGCAATGGGTGCCACATCGGCAACGTGCGGAGCAACCACGGTGACATCATCCGCAGCAACCGGCTGATCGAACGCCGGCTCGCTCGCATGCGGCTGGGTCAGGTCAAAATTGAAATTGTATTCACTGACCTTCTTCGGCATCGCTGGCGGCATCGACGACACCACGGTCGGGGCGTCGCTTGCATCGTCATAGTCGTTGATATCGAAATTGCCACCCGTTGCAGCTTCCGCGTGCGATTCATCATGGTGATCGAACAACGGGTGCTCCGGCACCAGGTCTTCGCCCATGTGCACCACGTCCTGCCATTCGTCCTGGGCCGGGTCGGTGACGTGCGCATACATCGCTTCGGCTGCAGCTTCGAAATGCTCGACATCGCGCCGCGAGTAATACAGGGTGACCAGTTCCAGATGCAGGTAGATGTCGTCCGGATGCTCGGCCAGCTGATCCAGCAGCTGCTCCTGGTCGGTATCGGCGTCGTCAAGCAGGTTGTCGTCATCCGACGACGGCGCACCGAAACGGTCGGCCAGCGAGGAGGCGGACTTCGATGCCGTGGCAGCCGGCTTGCGGCGACGCCCCATCATGATCAGCACGATCAGCAGCAGCACTGCCACCGCCGCGGCTCCCCACGCCCAGGTCTGCATGTACCAGGGCTGTTCCGTCGGATGCGGCGGCGGTGTCGGCTTGCTCACCGGCTTCACGGCCGCGGGCTTGGCGGACGCTGGCACCATCGCAGAACCGGCACTCGCCGGCGCAGTGGATGCTGCGGCAGGCGGGGTCATGCTCATGCTGTTGGTAGCAGCGGCAGCCGGCGCCAGCGCCGTGCTTGCGCTGGCCATCATGCTGCCGGCACTCGTGCTGGTGCCTGGCGCCGACTTGGCCGCGGCCGGAGTCTCGGTCGCCACAGGTTTGCTTGCGACCTCGGCCACCGTGGCCGCTGCAGCAGGCACCGATTTGGCCGAGGCCTTGCGCGCGGCCGCCAGCTTGGCCTGCAGCTCGGCAATCTCGCCATCTTTCAACGACAGCAGGTGTTCGTTCTTGTTGTTGATGTCGGTCAGATCCTTCAACCGGGTCTTCAGGTCGGCACTCTGCTGCTGCAGGCTGGCCATGCTCTCCCTGGCGCGCAGGAGATCGGCGCGGGCACTGGCTGCCGACTTGTCACCCTTGCCACCGCCCCGGGTACCATCGTCACCCGTCTTCGGTGGAACCAGTGCCAGACGATCGCCATTGTCGGCCGACTCGGAACTGGTCGAACCGGAGTTCGAGGTACGCGACGCAGTGTCAGCCACTACGGCAGGTTTGCCGGGCGCGTTGGCACGCCAGTCGCTGTTCTGCCGACGCACTTCAGCGATCGCCGCTGCCAGCTTCACGGCCTGGGCATCGGTCGCACTGGGCACACGCAATACCGCGCCGCGCTTGAGCGCGTTGATGTTGTGGCGATAGAACGCATCGGGGTTGGCCTGTTGCAGGGCCAGCATCATCTGCTGTACATCAATACCTGCCGGTGCGGTGCTGCGAGCGATTCCGGACAAGGTCTGCCCGGCCTTGACCGGGCCGTACTGGCCATTGCCGACGGCCGGCCCCGGCGCAGTTGGTGCGGCCGCAACCGGTTTCGGCCTCGCCGTTGCCCGGGGACTGGCAGCGGCATGACTGGCTGCAGCCACCGGCGTCACCGGCTGGCTGCCTGGCGGATCGAGCAGGATGGCGTACTCACGCACGCTCTTGCCCGACTTGCCTTTTACTTCGATCAACAGGTCGAGCAGGGGATCGTCCACCGACGCGCTGCTGGTGATGCGGATCACCCGATGCCCGTCCCCCGTATCCGCCACGCTGAAATGCAACGGGATCGTGGTGCGGCCACCGACGATGCCGGCACGGGCAAACTCATCGCTGGAAGCAAGCTGAACCGTGAGCCCCTGCAATTCCCCCGGATGGGTCGGATGCAGCGGAATCTCCGCCAGCAAGGGCTGGCCCAGCGCCGACTTGACCTGAACCTTGCCAAGATCCAGTGCCATCACCTGGCTGCTGCCCAGTGCCAGCGCCACAAGCATCGACAACTTCAACGAACGATTCATGCATTTTCCCCCGAGCGATCCGTTACGCGACTCTTGTTTGGGTGCCGCCACCATGCTGGCGACAGCCAGTTGTGCCGCCACTTTAGTTATATGCGGGGCAATCAACAATAGCTGTGACGAATACTTGCGGTACATTGTTGTTGCGCGTTCTCACCGTTGCAGCCGGTTCAATGCTGCGCCTCGCCCGCCTGATTCGCCTGAACTTGTCGCAATTGCCGCTGCAACTCGGCTATCGCGCGATCCTGCTGCTGCAGACGTTCGCTGGCCCGTCGGCTGTCCGACTCCTGCTTTGCCACGTCGCGTTGCAGCCGTTTCACCTGGATCTGATCGTGGCGCAACCGTCGATGCACCTGCGGCAGCTCGCGCGCGGCCTCCGGGACAGCCGCCGCAGCCGACACCGAGGTCGATGGCGGAGGAACATCTTCAGCCCAGGCTGGCGCGGCCAGCACGATGCAGGTAACAAGCAGGAGCCGCATGACAGACATGGTCAGAGATAATCCTCAATCAGCAACTCGGCAATCTGCACCGCATTGAGCGCCGCGCCCTTGCGGATGTTGTCCGAAACAATCCACAGATCGAGCCCGCGCTCATGCGAGATATCCTCGCGGATGCGCCCCACATACACCGCATCGGTACCGGCCGCCTCGCCCACCGGGGTCGGATAGCCGCCCGGCTGGCGCTCGTCGACCAGCACCACACCCGGAGCCTCCCGCAACAATGCGCGGGCCTGTTCGGTACTGATTTTTTCGCTGGTCTCGATGTGCACTGCCTCGGCGTGGCCATAGAACACCGGCACGCGCACGGCGGTCGGATTCACCTGGATCGACTCGTCCTCCAGGATCTTGCGGGTTTCCCACACCAGCTTCATCTCTTCCTTGGTGTAGCCATTGGGCTGGAAATCGTCGATCTGCGGGATCACATTGAACGCGATCTGGGCCGGGAATTTCTTGCCCGGTTCCACGCTTTGGAAGTTCAGCAGCGCCGCGGTCTGCCTGCCGAGCTCCTCCATTCCGCTGCGGCCGGCACCGGAAACCGACTGATAGGTCGCCACGTTGATGCGCTCGATCTGCACCGCGTGGTGGATCGGCGCCAGCGCCACCAGCATCTGCATGGTCGAGCAATTCGGGTTGGCGATGATGCCGCGCCGGGTATATTGCGCGATCGCATGCGGGTTGACCTCGCTGACCACGAGCGGGATGTCGTCCTGGTAGCGGAACTCCGAGGTATTGTCGATCACCACCGCACCGGCCGCCGCCGCGCGCGGCGCGTGTTCGCGACTGACCGAGCCGCCTGCGGAGAAAAACGCGATGTCGACCCCGGCGAAATCATACGTATCCAGCAACTGGACGGTAAGTTCCTTGCCGGCAAACGTCACCTTGCCACCGGCGGAGCGTTCGCTGGCCAGCGGCACCAGTTCGCTGACCGGAAAATCGCGTTGCGCGAGAATCGCCAGCACGGTTTCGCCGACCGCACCGGTCGCGCCGACCATGGCGACCTTGTAAGTACTCTTCTTGCTCATGGGTAGAAATGCCCTGCTTGAGGTATGGCGTGCCGTTCAAAGCACGTTCGGGTTGAGGATATTGGGTGGTCTGCCCGCATGCGGCCCATGGCCGAACAGGGCCAGCACATTGTCCACGGCCACCGAGGTCATGGCGCGGCGGGTTTCCTGACTGGCGCTGGCGATATGCGGGCTGAGCACGGCGTTGTCCAACTGCAACAGCCCTGGATTCAGCGCCGGCTCGCCCTCGAACACATCCAGCGCGGCCCCGGCCAGGCGGCGTTCGCGCAAGGCCTGCACCAAGGCGGCATCATCGACAATACCGCCGCGGGCGACATTGATCAGCATCGCGGTCGGTTTCATCAACGCCAGTTCGGCAGCACCGATGGCATGCCGCGACTGGGTGGTCAACGGCAGCGCCAGTATCAGGAAATCCGCCTCGCGCAGCAGTTGCGTCTTGTCGACGTAGCGGGCGTGGCAGGCACGCTCGTCGGCGTCGGAGAGCGGCGAACGATTGTGATACAGAACGGGCATGCCGAAGCCGACGGCACGCCTGGCGATGGCCTGGCCGATGCGGCCCATGCCGAGGATGCCCAGTGTGGCACCGCGCACGTCGGTACCCAGCCAGGCCTTGAATTCGGTGGATTGCCAGTGTCCGGCACGCAGCCAGCGCTCGGCCGCACCCAATCGCCGCGCCGCACCGAGCATCATCGCCCAGGCGAAATCGGCCACGCTCTCGTTGAGTACATCGGCCGTGTTGGACGCGACAATCCCGGCCGCGCTGAGTGCATCGAGATCGAGATTGTCGTAACCCACCGCCAGGTTGGCGACGATGCGCAGCCGTTCGGCACGGGCGATTTCCGCCGCGCCGATGCGATCCTTGAGCCCCACGATCACCGCGTCCTGCCCCGCCAGTTTCGCCGCCAGCTCGGTGCGGCTGAACGCCCGCTCGCCGGCCTCTTCGCTGACCTCGAAATACGGCTCCAGCCGGGCAACGATGCCCGGGAAAGTGGGTCGCGAAATCCAGACGCGCGGCTTGTCAGACATCGGCACGGCTCCTGCAGCGGTTGCCGTCTAGGGAATACGCGGCGCCATCATCCCGACGTCACCGCACTGCGCGCGGTGGCGCAGCGCATGGTCGACCAGCACCAGCGCCATCATCGCCTCGGCGATCGGGGTGGCGCGGATACCGACGCAGGGATCATGACGGCCCTTGGTAACCACCTGCACCGGCTCACCGGCCAGGTTCACGCTGTGACCGGGGATCAGGATGCTGGAGGTGGGTTTCAGCGCGATCGAGGCCGTCACCGACTGACCACTGCTGATGCCTCCGAGGATACCGCCAGCATGATTGGACGTAAAGCCGTCCAAATGCATTTCGTCGCGATGCTCGCTTCCACGCTGGCTCACCGCGGAAAAACCATCGCCGATCTCGACGCCCTTGACCGCGTTGATCGACATCAGCGCGGCGGCGAGATCGCCGTCCAGCTTGCCGTAGATCGGCTCGCCCCAGCCCGGTGGCACGCCGTCGGCCACCACGCTGACCCGCGCACCCACCGAATCGCCCGACTTGCGCAGCGCGTTGATGTAGCTCTCCAGCTCGGCAACCTGCGCCGCATGCGGCCAGAAGAACGGGTTCTGCTCGACCGCATCCCAGTCGAATGATGCAGGGGTGAGCTCGCCGATCTGCGCCAGGTAGCCGCGCACCCGCACACCATGATGCTCGGCCAGCCACTTCTTGGCGACCACACCCGCGGCCACCCGCATGGTCGTTTCGCGCGCCGACGAACGCCCGCCGCCACGCGGATCGCGGATGCCGTATTTCTGCCAGTAGGTGTAATCCGCATGACCGGGGCGGAAGGTCGACACAATGTCGCCGTAATCCTTGCTGCGCTGGTCGGTATTGCGGATCAGCAGCGCGATCGGCGTGCCGGTGGTCTTGCCCTCGTACACGCCGGAAAGAATCTCCACCTCGTCCGCCTCGTGCCGCTGCGAAGTGTAGCGGCTGCGGCCGGTGGCACGGCGCTCGAGATCGCCACGAAACTCATCCGCCGCCAGCGCCAGTCCCGGCGGACAACCATCGATGACACAGCCAATGGCCGGCCCATGGCTTTCACCGAAGGTGGTGACGGTAAAGAGTTTGCCGAAAGAATTGCTGGACACGGGTTTTGGACGTCCATCGGGAAAGCGTCACAGCTTAACCGCGTTGGCGTCCCAGTGCCTGCCGTGCCGACCATTCATGATCCAGCATCGCGAAAATCACGTCATCGACCCACGCTCCCTTGAACCACAGGCTCTCGCGGTGATGGGCCTCCTGGCGCAGGCCGAGCGCATTCAGCATGGCCATGCTGGCGAGATTGCGCGGGTCGACCGAGGCATGGACGCGATGGCGCCCGAGTTGGCCGAAGACAAAGGCAAACAACCCGCGCAGCGCCTCGCCGGCATATCCGCAACCCTGGTGAACCGGCGCGATGCTGATGCCGAACTCGACCGACCCGTGCGGATCTTCCGGCAGGCAAATGCCCAGATCGCCGACCAGCCCGTCCCCGTCGCGCAACCGGATGGCGCGTTGAAACCAGCCATGCGACGACGCCTGCTCCTGCGCCTCGATGAATGCGCTGGCGGCGGCGAGATCGGCCGGACACCAGCCCTGGTAAAGCGCCACCGAAGGATCGGCACGGCAGGCAAACAGATCCACCGCATCGGCCGGTCGCAGCGCGTCGATCCGAAGTCGCGCCGTGACCAGCTCCATCGTTCAGCCCGCGCGGCGCGCGGCGGCGGCAGCCCGGATGGCCGCGGCATGCTCGACCAGGTCGCGCCGCTCCAGTGCAAACACGCCCATCTGGCCAACCTTGAACTCGATCCAGATGAACGGCACTTGCGGCAGCAATGCGGCCAGTGCGTGCTCGCTCTCGCCCACTTCGACGATCAGCAGGCCGTCTTCAGTGAGATGATCGGCCGCCTCGTCAAGCATGCGCAGGCACAGATCCAGCCCGTCCACGCCGGAGGTCAGGCCCAGCTTCGGCTCGTGCGCGTACTCACCCGGCAACGCGGCGTATTCGTCTTCGGTGACATAGGGCGGATTGGAAACGATCAGGTCGTAGCGATGCCCCTTCACCCCGGCGAACAGGTCGGACTGGATCGCCTCGACCCGACCCTCGAGATGCTGGAACACGATGTTCTCGCGCGCCAGCGACAGCGCCTCCTCGCTGATGTCGACAATGTCGACCTGCCATCCCGGGTTGTACTCGGCCATGGCGATACCGATGCAACCCGAGCCGGTGCACAGGTCCAGTGCGCGCTCGATATGGCGCTCGTCCAGCCATGGCGCGAAACCCGACTCGATCAACTCGGCAATCGGCGAACGCGGCACCAGCGCACGATGATCGCTCTTGAATTTCAGCCCGGCAAACCAGGTCTCACCGACCAGGTAGGCCACCGGCAGGCGCTCGCCGACGCGGCGCTCGATCAGCGCCAGCACGTTCGCCCGCTCCTCCGCCGTGAGTCGACCGGCGCCATAAGCCGGCGGGATATCGGGCGGCAGGTGCAGGCAGGCCAGTACCAGATGGGTGGCTTCGTCGATCGGATTGTCGTGGCTGTGACCGAAAGTCAGCCCGGCTGCCGAAAAACGGCTGGCGCCATAACGGATGAAGTCGATGATGGTGGCAAGCTCGGCGGTCACGGCGACACCCAAGGCGGAAAGGTCGGCAAGTATAGCCAGTCGAGGGGTGAGGGAAGAGGAGCGGGAAGTGAGTGGAGAGGAGATGAGAAGTGAGAGAAAGGCATGAGTTCCCGGCAAGCTGCCTTCTCTCACTTCTCACTCCTCTTCCCTCACTCCTCCCTCGCTATACTTGCCGGTCTTTATCGTTTCAG
>DATMTH010000217.1:0-18998 GCA_035564915.1 Rhodanobacter sp. | reverse complement strand
GGGCTCCGGCGGACCGGGATGCGGACACAAAAAAACGGCCGCTTGTGGCGGCCGTTTTTCTGCAAGCCAGCGCAGGGATCAGTGCCCCTTCGCGGCGTCCTTGGCTTTGTCGGCAGCGTCTTTGGCGTTGCTGGCGGCGCTCTTGGCGGCGGCGGCTGCCTTGCTGGCGGCGTCAGCTGCATTGCCGGCGGCGTCTTTCGCCATCGACATCGCATCCTTGGCGGTGCTGGAGCTGGCTGGTGCCATTGCCGAGGCCGAAGCGGCAGCCTGCTGCGCCTGATCGGAAGCCTGGCCAGCGGCGTCGGCCGCCGTCTTGGCCTGATCCGCTGCCTGGTCGGTGGCAGTGTTTGGAGCCGCCGCTGCAGCCTGCTGGGCCTGATCCGCTGCCTGCTGGGCAGTGTCAGCCGACTTCTGTGCGTCTTGCGCGGAATCCTGCGCGCCATTGCTGCATGCCGCCAACAGCGCGACGAGCGCGGTGGCGAGTAGGGTACGCGTAAACTTCATGGTGGATCTCCTTTGCCGTGGAATGCCGTTTGGCCGTGTATTAATAACGCGTCCGTGTGAATTGCGCTACTGATTTGTCACATTGCAATGTCGAGCAGACAAGAGGCATTTAAGCAATCGTCATGTGAAGGTTAAGGAATGATCAGGCTGGACAGTGTGCCAGTCAGTCGATGCATTCCAGGGCAATCGCGGTAGCCTCGCCACCGCCGATGCAAAGCGTTGCCACGCCGCGCTTGAGTCCACGGGTTTTCAGGGCGTTGAGCAGGGTGACCACCAGGCGTGCGCCGCTGGCACCGATCGGATGCCCGAGGGCGCAGGCGCCGCCATTGACGTTGAGCTTTTCGTGGGCAATGCCCAGTTCCTTCATCGGCGTCATGGCGACCACGGCGAAGGCTTCGTTGATTTCCCACAGATCGACTTCTTCGGTTTTCCAGCCAGCCTTGTCCAGCACCTTCTGGATCGCACCGACCGGTGCGGTGGTGAACCATTCCGGTTCCTGCGAATGCGTGGCGTGCGCCACGATGCGGGCCAGCGGCTTCAGCCCGCGCTTGCTTGCATCGTCGGCTGACAGCAGCACGACAGCTGCAGCGCCGTCGGAAATGCTCGACGAGCTGGCCGCCGTGATGGTGCCGTTTTCCTTGCGAAAGGCCGGGCGCAAGCTCGGGATTTTTGCGGTGTCGGAGCGGCCCGGCTGCTCGTCGGTGTCGATGATGACATCACCCTTGCGGCCACTGACCGTGACCGGAGTGATCTCGTCGGCAAAGGCGCCGTTCTGCTGTGCAGCCTTGGCCCGGTTGACCGATTCGATCGCGAAGGCGTCCTGGTCTTCGCGGGTGAAATGGTACTTGTCGGCACACAGTTCGCCGAACACGCCCATGGATTTGCCGTCGTAAGGATTGGTCAAGCCGTCCCAGGCCATGTGATCGACCAGTTGGCCATCGCCATAACGGATGCCCGAACGGGCATTGACCATGTGTGGTGCGTTGGTCATCGATTCCATGCCACCGGCGACGACCACGCCGGCCGAGCCGGCGCGGATCAGGTCATGGCCCAGCATGATGGCTTTCATGCCCGAACCGCAGACCTTGTTGATCGTGGTGGCGCCGGCGCCCAACGGCAGATCGGCAGCCAGCGATGCCTGTCGTGCCGGCGCCTGGCCCAGGTTGGCGGGCAGCACGCAACCCATGATCACTTCGCTGACATCGGCGGGTGCGATGCCCGACTGTTCCAGCGCGGCACGGATCGCGGTGGCGCCCAGTTTTGGCGTGGGGACGCCGGTGAACTGACCGAGGAATGAGCCGATGGCTGTACGCTTGGAACCGACGATGACGACGCTGACATCCGACATGGGGAACTCCGCTGGAATACTTGAGAGGCGCGAACGCCGTAAAATGATCTCCCGATTATCGCAGCCTGCCTCAAGCAGCGGCAAATGAGCGGGCATGGTCGACAAGTCTACGGCCGTGCCGCCTTGCTGAACGTTAATTAGGGTGGCCACCCGTCGCTGGCCTGACGGGTGGCGTGTTCGATGCCCGTGGCTGGCATGACCTGCTGGCGGCGGCGTACCCTTCAAGCCGTGCGGCTATCCGGAGGCCGGCGTCGGCAGCCTGGTGTCGGGCCTTCCATTTTTTCGAAAAGCCGCTAAAATGCCCCGTTTACCGCGCACGGCTCTCGTGTGCCTGCCGCCGGTTCGGCAATTCTGGAGTTTTACCATGGTCAAGATTCGTCTTTCGCGCGGTGGCGCCAAGGGCCGTCCGTTCTACCACGTCGTCGTGACTGATCAGCGCAGCAAGCGTGACGGTCGCAACATCGAGAGCGTCGGCTATTACAACCCGGTGGCATCGGGCAAGGACAAGCGCCTTGAGCTGAATGTTGCACGCGTGCAGGAGTGGGTTGGCAAGGGTGCGCAGATGAGCGACAAGGTCGCCGCCCTGGTCAAGGAAGCCGGCAAGCTGCAGACGGCAGCCTGAGCGTGACGCCAGCCGGTCGGCGCGTCCTGATCGGGCGCATCGTCGGGCTGTATGGTGTGCAGGGCTGGCTCAAGATCGAATCCTGGTCTGAGCCGCGCATGCGGATTTTCGACTACCAGCCGTGGCTGCTCGGTGCAGCGCCCGGCGCGGTGACGCAAATCAGCGGGGTGACTGGCCGCACGCAGGGCAAGGGCATGGTGGCACGCCTGCCCGGTGTCGATGACCGGGAACAGGCTGCAGCGCTGATCGGCACCGACATTTATGTCGCCCGTGAGCAGTTGCCGCCACCCGCGAAGGATGAGTATTACTGGGTCGATCTCGAAGGACTCGAGGTGGTCACCACCGATGACGTGAAGCTGGGGCGGGTCAGTCACCTGTTCGCCACCGGTGCCAACGATGTCGTGGTAGTGAGGGACGGGGCGCGCGAGCGGCTGATTCCTTTCGTCCAGGGTTCGTATGTGCGTTCGGTGGATCTGTCCGCAGGGCGCATGTTGGTGGACTGGGATCCTGAATTCTGACGTCGCCGGTTTCGCGGGCTAAAGGGTCAAGGATCATGCGTATCGACGTCGTCAGCCTGTTTCCCGACTTCGTGCGCCAGTGTGCCGCCGTCGGTGTCGTGGGACGCGCGCAGCAACGCGAGTTGCTGCAGGTGGAAGCCTGGAATCCGCGCGACTTCGCCACCGACAAGCATCGCAGCGTGGACAGCAGCTCGTATGGCGGCGGTCCGGGCATGGTGATGATGATTGAACCCTTGCGCACGACCCTGGTGGCCATGCGCGAGGCGGCACCGGAGCCGGTGCATCTGATTTATCTCAGTCCGCAGGGAGCGCGGCTGACGCAGGGCAGGGTGGAGGCGCTGGCAAGATTGCCGCGCATCGGCCTGCTTTGCGGGCGTTACGAAGGTGTGGACGAGCGTCTGCTGGCGCACGAGGTCGACGAGGAGCTCTCCATCGGCGATTATGTGCTTTCTGGCGGCGAGCTGGCTGCGGCGGTGATCATCGACGCGGTCGGACGGTTGCAGGAAGGCGCGTTGAATGACGCGGCATCGGCCGAACAGGATTCGTTCTCGGACGGCTTGCTCGATTGTCCACACTATGCAAAACCGGTGCACGATGCGCTGGGTGATGTGCCGGAGGTGTTTCTGTCCGGTGACCATGCGGCGATTGCCCGCTGGCGCCTCAAGCAATCGCTGGGACGAACCTGGTTGCGCCGACCGGACTTGTTGTCACAGCGTGGGCTGGATGCTGCATCCCGTACACTGCTGGATGAATTCCGTCGCGAACATGCCTCACAAGGGCGGGCTCCAGAAAAGCCTTCGCGACAAGACGATGCGGGCGAGTGACGTCCGCAACATTAGCTATCGCAAACGTGAACCGACAGGTGCGCCATGAACAAGATCATTGAACAGTTTGAATCCGAGCAGATCACCCGCCAGCTGCCGGAATTCAGCCCCGGCGATACCGTGGTGGTCAACGTCAAGGTGAAAGAAGGCAACCGTGAGCGCGTGCAGGCGTTCGAAGGCATCGTCATCGCCAAGCGCAGCCGTGGCCTGCATTCGGCCTTTACCGTGCGCAAGATCTCGCACGGCACGGGCGTGGAGCGCGTGTTTCAGGCGCACAGCCAGCAGATCGAGTCGGTGACGGTCAAGCGCAAGGGCAAGGTGCGTGGCGCCAAGCTGTATTACCTGCGTGGCCTGGAAGGCAAGGCCGCCCGCATCAAGGAAGACGTCGCCGCTGCCGCTGCGGCCAAGGCGAACGCCAAGGCTGCCTCCGCTGCTGCCGCCGAGTAAATTCGCTCGACCGGCCATGGACGGCCGGACATGCAACAAAAAGCCCGCGGAGCGATCCGCGGGCTTTTTGTGTTTGCAGGCATGCGCAGGCTGGTTGGCGCCGCGCCGGCCGGGTCGCTCAATCCAGCCGCATGGGTGGCTGCAGGAAGTTGCCCTGCACGAAATCCACGCCGCAGGAGAACAGCAGCGAAGTGCTGGTGGCATCCTCGACCCATTCGGCAATGGTCTGGCGCTTGGACTCGCGTGCCTGCTGACAAATTTCGGTGATTTTCTTCTGGCTGTCCGGATGCCGCGGCAGTTCGGCCATGTGGCTGCGGTCGATCTTCAGGTAATCCGCGTCGACATGGTTCAGCAGTTGGAATGAGTTGAGGCCCGAACCGAATTGTTCCAGCGCGAAGCTGCCGCCGAGCTTTTTCCATTCCTTGACGAATTCCTGGGCTGGTCGCAGCAGGGTCATCACCTTGCTTTCGGTCATTTCCAGTACCAGATGGCCATTTTTCAGGCCAGCCGCGGCGAGTTGCTCGCCCAGCCATGGCAGGAAGGTATCGTCCTGCAGCGAGGCGGCAGTGAGCTTGATGAAATACGTGGTGCGCATGCCCTGGCCATCGCGCGCCTTCAATGCCTTGATGGTCCGCTCCATTACCCAGCGATCGATGGCCGTGGTGAGATTGTGCTTTTCCGCGATCGGCATGAAGAAGCCGGGCAGTACCTCGCCCTGCGGGCCATCCATGCGCAGCAGGATCTCCGAATAATCGCCTTCGGCATCCTGCAGGCTGATGGTCTGCTGGTGGTAAAGCATGAGGCCATCACCGACGAGCGCCTTTTGCAACAGGTCGAGCCAGTAGTGCTCGCGCTCGGCGTCGGCCTTCTCGCGAGCGGCCGGGTCATGCAGCTCCACCTGGCTGCCGCCCAGGTTTTGTGCGGTACGCAAGGCGTGGCTGGCCTGGTTGAGCAGTGCGTCGGCATTGGCGTTTTTCTCGCCCAGCAAACTGCCACCGACACTGGCCGTGACGGTCAGCGAACGGGTTCCGGCATCGAAGATCTCGCTGCTGATGCTGTGCTGCAGCTTGGCAATCCATTCGCGGATCTCCTCGTCCGAACGCGAGTCGAGCAGCACGCCCAGGGTATGCTCGGCCAGCATGCCGGCGACGTCATCGGAGCCGAGCAGCATGCGGATGCGGTCGGCAAAACCGGCCAGCAACTCGTCGGCCTTGCCCAGGCCGATGCCGCTGACCAGCGAGCCCCAGTTGTCCGGTTCGATCAGCAGCAACGACTGTCCCTTCTTGCCCTTGGCTGCTGCGGTCACGCCGTCGTCGATATGCGCCAGCATGTGCGAACGGTTGTACAGCCCGGTGACCGGGTCGCGCTGCAGTTGTTCCAGTACGGCAGGGTCGACCATTTGTCGCCGGAACACGATCTGCAGGCAGCGTTCGCCCTCGAAGGTGGCCGGGGCGAACTCGACCGTGGCGTCGAAGCGGGTGTCATCGGCCCTGCGTGCGCGCAGGGTGAGCTGGGCGGGAAACTTGCCCTGGTGTGCCTGCCCCCGGAGCAGTGCTTTCATTTCTTCGGCGTTGGCTGCATCGATCATGTCCAGCAGCGGCAGACCGAGCAGGTCGTCGAAGCTTTCGTAGCCGAAGGTCTCCAGATAAGCCTGGTTGGCGCGAACATGCATGCCTTCATGGACATAGGCGATGGCATCGGTGGAAGAATCGAGCAGGGCGTCGCAGCGTCGCTCAGTCTCGCGTAGTGCGGTATGCAGCCAGCGTACCTGGCGGCGTGTCTGCAGGGCCTCGAATTCGCGTTTGAGCACGGAAATCAGCTGTTTCGGATGGCTGCGCGAAGCCACTCCGCGGGCGCCGTGGATGAACAGGTCCGCGACCAGTTCATTTTCCATCGCATCAACCAGGCCCAGCAGCGAAAAATCACGACCGTAAGCCTCCAGTACGCCCATCGCCTCGTCCAGCGTGATGCTGGTGACGGCGGGATCGAACATCACCACGTCGGGGCCGAGTTCGTTCACGGTGGCCTGTAGCTGCTCGACGTTGGTGGCGCGTGCCGGCCGCACGGCGATGCCGCTGTTGCGCAACAGGCTGATGATCTGTTCAGCCTCTTCGAGTGAGTTCTCGATGAACAGGATCTTGATGACGAAATCTTTTTTCATGGGGCGTTGCGGTGTCCGTGGGGCGATGTGCGCCTTGCGAAGAGGGCTGGACGATCAATGCTACCTGTGTTTGTAACGGATTCCGCCAGCGGCCGCCAGCGTTATGCCGCATCAGTCGTGACGGCGGGCCATTTTATAACGGTCGCTTGGATGGTTCGCCGGCCACTTCACGTACCAGCCGCGGCACCAGGTAGCCCGGCAGCCTGGTGCGCAACGCCTCGACCAAGGCCAGCGCCGAGGCATCGTCGACCTCGAAATGCGCCACCCCCTGGACCCGATCCAGCTGATGCAGGTAATACGGCAATACGCCGGCGGCGAACAGGCGTTCGGACAGCTCGGCCAGCGCCCCGGCGTCATCGTTGATCCCGCGCAACAGCACGGACTGGTTGAGCAGCGTGGCGCCTGCCGCCCGCAGACGCATGCAGGCGGTATCGACCGAGGCATCCAGTTCGTTGGCATGGTTGGCGTGCAGCACCACGACTTTCTGCAGCGGCAGCGCGGCCAGCCACTGCTGGAAGGCATCGTCGATGCGCTCGGGCAGCACGACCGGCAGGCGGGTATGGATGCGCAGCCGGGTGACGTGGGGCAGTTCGGCCAGCCCGCGGCTCAGATCTTCCAGTTTGGCGGTAGCCAGCGAGAGCGGGTCGCCGCCGGAGAGAATCAGTTCGTTGATCGAATGATCCTGCCGCAGGTGCTCCAGCGCCCGTCGCCACTGGCCAGCCGCCGCCATTTCCTCGGCATAGGGGAAGTGCCGGCGAAAGCAGTAGCGGCAGTTGATGGCGCAACTGCCACTGGCGATCAGCAGTGCCCGGCCCTCGTACTTGTGCAGCACACCATGCGCGGCACGGGCATCCAGGTCGCCTACGGCGTCGACGACGAAGCCAGGCGCCTGCTCGAGCTCGGCCAGTTGCGGCAACACTTGCAGCAACAGCGGGTCGGTCGGGTCGTTGCGACGGATGCGCGAGACGAATCCTCGCGGAACCCGCATGGCAAAGCCGGCGTCGTTCGGAGGCAGTCGGCCGGCGAGCTCGCCCAGGCCCACCGCCTGCAGCAGCTCGGCGGCGTCGGTAACGGCATCACGCCAGAGCTCGCGCCAGTCCGGTGCGGGCGACGATAGGCGGAGGTGGGGGCTTGCGGTTATCATGGCGGGCCTTGAAGCGGGCACAGGCGCCCGTGACAAACATCCATTTTAGCCGCCCCTCGGGCGAAATCGACTCCGGAGCAGACAGCGCATGGCAACCCTTGGCCTCAATGACGTCAAAACGGGCAAGAAGATCCTTCACAACGGCGATCCCTGGATCATCACCGAGGCCGACTTCGTCAAGCCGGGCAAGGGTCAGGCGTTCACCCGCATCCGCATCCGCAATCTGAAGGATGGCCGCACCACCGAACAGACGCTGAAGTCCAGCGATTCGTTCGAGGAAGCCGATGCCACCGATACCGACATGCAGCTGTCCTTCATCGACGGCATCGGCAAGGATCGCGTGTGGAACTTCATGAACATGGAGACCTTCGAGATGGCGACCGCCTCGCTGACGGCGATGGGCGATGCCTGGAAGTGGCTCAAGGGCGAGGAAGAATGCGTCGTGACCCTGTTCAACGGCAACATCGTGGCCGTGCAGGCACCGAAGTTCGTCGAGCTGAAAATCATCGAGACCGATCCGGGCGTGCGTGGCGATACCTCCGGCGGCGGCGGCAAGCCGGCCACACTGGAAACCGGTGCCGTCGTGCGCGTGCCGCTGTTCGTCAACCAGGACGAAGTCATCAAGGTCGATACCCGCACCGGTGAGTACGACAGTCGCGTCAAGTAACCAATCGGCGCACGAGCGGGGCTCGCGCCCCTGCTGGTTCGTCATCCCGGCAAAAGCGGGAACTCGGCGAGTTCGTGCGGAAGCCGGAGGAGACAAGGCATGGGGCGGGCGCCGGACGGTGTGCCGCCCCATGTCGTACCCAAAGTCATCGCAGCATGGAGCCAGTCCCTATGAGTCAGCCCAATCCGCCATCCGTCGACCTGGTGATCGAGGCCCGCTGGGTCGTGCCGGTCGAGCCGCATGCGGTGGTGCTGGAACATCACGCGGTGGTGGTGGATGGTGATCGGATCGTTGCCCTGTTGCCGACGGCCGACGCACGCGCGGCCTATGCACCGCGCGAGCGCGTCGAGCTGGGCGAGCACGTGCTGATTCCGGGCCTGGTCAACAGCCACACGCACAACCCGATGACCCTGCTGCGTGGCCTCGCGGACGACCTGCCGCTGATGGTGTGGCTGCAGCAGCACATCTGGCCGGCCGAGGCCAAGGTGATCGGGCCGGAGTTCGTGCGTGATGGCGTGGAACTGGCCGTGGCCGAGATGCTGCGCGGCGGCACGACCTGCGCCAACGAGAACTACTTCTTCCCCGACGCGATCGGCGCAACCTACCGCAAGCTGGGTTTTCGTGCCGTGGTCGGTTTGCCGGTGATCGAGTTCCCGACCGCCTGGGCGAAGAGTCAGGACGATTATTTCGAACGTGCAGCGCAGGTGCACGACAGCTTTCTCGGCGACGCGCTGATCAGCACGGCGTTCGCGCCGCATGCGCCCTATACGGTTTCGGACGAGAGCTTCGAGCGCATTCGCGTGATGTCCGACCAGCTCGATATCCCGGTGCACCTGCATACGCATGAAACCGCGCAGGAGATCGAGGACGAGAAGAAGAAGAGCGGCCTGCGTCCGTTCCAGCGCCTGCAGAAACTCGGCCTGGTCAACGATCGGCTGATCGCGGTGCACATGACCCAGGTGACGGACAGCGAGATTGCCACCTGCGCCGAGGCCGGAGTGTCGGTGGTGCATTGTCCCGAGTCCAACCTCAAGCTGGCCTCGGGGTTCTGTCCGGCCGAGAAATTCCGGCGAGCCGGGGTCAACCTGGCGATCGGCACCGACGGCTGCGCTTCGAACAACGACCTGGACATGTTCGGCGAGATGCGCACCGCGGCTCAGCTGGCCAAGGCCGTGGCGCAGGATGCGGCGGCATTCGATGCCGCGTTCGCATTGCGGGCGGCCACGCTCAATGGCGCCAGGGCGATCGGGCTGGAAGACAGGATCGGTTCGATCGAGGTCGGCAAGCAGGCCGACCTCGCGGCGATCCGGCTCAGCGACCTGGAAACCCAACCCCTGTTTCATGTGCTGTCGCAGTTGGTCTACAGCTGCGGCCGGCAGCAGGTCAGCGACGTATGGATTGCCGGCAAGCGCAAGCTGGCCGGGCGGGAGCTGATCGGCATGGATACGGCGGAAATTCTCGCCCGTACGCGTGCCTGGCGCGATCGCATTGCGGCTGTCTGACCAAGGAGTTCTTGATGAATCGTTATCTGGTCATGCTCGTGCGTCGCCCGGTGCTGGACCCGGCCGTGGTGCCGCTGCATGTGGCGTATCTCGATGGCTTGCGCGAGCAGGGGCGGCTGGAGCTGTCCGGCCCGTTCGGCGACGGCACGGGTGGGGCATACCTGCTGCATGCGGCCGATCCGGCCGAAGCCACCGCACTTGTCCATCACGATCCGGCCTATCTCAGCGGTGGTTGGGACATCACGCTGCACGAGTGGCGCGCGCATTAGACTTGGGCAGGATGAACGGGAACATGACGATGTCGGCAGCAACCAATGCAAGCTCCGCGGAAATCGCGCACTTCGATGCCCTCGCGGCGCGCTGGTGGGATCCCGATGGCGAGTCGCGCCCATTGCATGACCTCAACCCGGTACGCACGGCGTACATCGCGGCGCGCGCGCACCTGCCGGGCGCCCGGGTGGCCGATGTCGGTTGCGGCGGCGGCCTGCTGAGCGAATCGCTGACCCGTGCCGGTGCCCGCGTGACCGGGGTCGATCTCGGCGAAAAGGTGATCGACATGGCTCGACTGCATCTGCACGAGTCGAACCTCCAAGTGGATTATCGGGTGCAATCCTCCGCCGATCTCGCAACCAGCGAGCCGGCCAGTTTCGACGTGGTGTGCTGCCTGGAACTGATCGAGCACGTGCCCGACCCGGCGGCGCTGGTGAACGACCTGGCGATGCTGCTCAAACCAGGCGGTCGCCTGTTCATGTCCACCATCAATCGCACGCCCGCCGCGTTCGGCGCGGCGATCATCGGTGCCGAATATGTGATGCGCATGCTGCCGCGTGGTACCCATCATTACGCCCAGTTCCTGAAGCCGTCCGAACTCGGCCGCCTGCTGCGCCAGGCCGGTCTGGAACTGGACGATGTTTCCGGCCTTGCCTACAACCCGATGACTCGCAAGGCCTGGTTGAGCAAAGTCACCGCCGTCAACTACGTGCTCAGCGCACAAAAGCCGGCATGAGCAGGCTGTTGCCGCGTGCCATCGAGGGTGTGCTGTTCGATCTCGATGGCACCTTGCTCGACAGTGCGCCGGATCTGTATGCCGCGTTGCTGGCGCAGTGCAGGGAAGAGGGTGTCGAGCTGCCTCCTTACCCGCCGGTGCGCCAGGTGGTGTCGCGTGGCGCACGATCTGTGCTTCGATGCGCGTTTGCCGAGCGCGGGGAGTCCGGGGTGGAGGCTCTGGTTCCGCGTTATCTCGAGCTCTATCAGCAGGTGATGGCGCAAGCGACAACGGCATTCGACGGGATCGATGATCTGCTGGCGCGAATCGAGGCTTGTGGCATGCGCTGGGGCATTGTCACCAACAAGGCGGGCTACCTGACAGACGAATTGCTGCGCCGCATCGGCTGGGCCACGCGCGCCAGCGCGGTGATCTCGGGTGATACCCTGCCGATGAAGAAGCCTGACCCGGCACCGGTATTGCTGGCGTGCGAGCGGTCGGGCCTGACGCCGAGCCATGCGCTATTCGTTGGTGACGATCGCCGCGACATCCAGGCCGGTGCCGCGGCCGGCCTGTACACGGTGGCGGTGACCTGGGGCTATCTCGACGGAGGTGACCCGCATGACTGGGGCGCCGATGCCGTGCTGGATCATCCGGCGCAGCTGGCCGAGTTGCTGCAACTGGAGCCGGCCGCCGCATGATCGAGCTGGTTGAACACGGCGCGGTGTTGCAGGGCTTCATCGACAAGTGGCTGGCGGTGCAGCCACAGCAGCGCGTCGCGCTGGTCTTCGTCGATGGCCACCGCCATCCCGGGCATGTGGCGCTCGCGGCGCTGGAGCAGGAGTTGCTGGGCGCGGCTTATGGCATTCGGGAGCCGCAGGTGGCGGCGGCCAAGCTGGGGTGGTGGGCCGAGGAACTGAGCGGCGCGTCGACCAGCGGTGGCCGACATCCACTGACCCAGGTGTTGTTCGACGACGACCGCGCCCATCAGATTGCCGGCGAGTTGTGGCTCGCGCCGGTATTGGCGGCGATGGCCCAGCTGGAACAGGGCACGGCGCCGGACTTCGAGGCCCAGCTGATCGCGGCGATGCCGCTGCACGGTGCCCTGGCTGCGCTGGAAACGGCGTGGTGGTACGGCAGCGAGGCCTCCCCGGCACGGGCTGCGCAGGTCGCCACGCTCAATCATCTGCTTCATGCATTGCTGCGACTGGAACAGGACGCCGAACGTGATCGGTTGCCACTGCCGATGGCGCGACTGGCACGGCACGGCCTGGATCGCACGCAACTGCGTGAGCCCAGTGGAGCGCGCGAGCAGGCAGTCAAGGCGCAACTGGATGCCTTGCTGGCCAGCTGGAACCGGGCCGATGCACTGGCCGGCCCGCTCAGCGTTTTTCGCGCGCTGGAATCGCGTCACGGGCGTCGGCTGGCGCAACGTGCGAGCCGTGCGGGGGATGCGCTGGCCGTGTTGCAGGCCGGCCAGGCGCAGACCGGGCTGATGACCAGCTGGCAGGCGTGGCAGGCGGCGCGTGCGTGGCAGCGGCAGGCGCCACCGTAGTTTCGTGCAAGACGCAGTGTTTCCCCCGCACCACTATTGTGCCGCGCCGCGCTTGCCCCAAGATTGTTTGCTTCACGGCGAGTCGATCGCCGAAGTCAGGATGCAGGACATGCCGAACCAGGAAAATACCGCTCGTCTGTTGCCCGATGTGGCCGTGCACGCGCAACCGCACCTCGCCGGGGCACTGGACTGGGTCGGCATGTCGGAAATCCAGGTGCCGGTGCTGTTCGATGCCGGTGATGGCAGCGTGCAACGCGCCAGCGCGCGGGTGGGCGCTTTCGTCAACCTGATCCGGCCGGACAAGCGCGGCATCCACATGTCGCGCCTGTATCTCCAGGTCGAGCAGGCACTCAGCACGCAGACGCTGGACGCCGGCATGCTGCACGCGTTGCTGCGGGGGTTCCTCGATTCACACCGGGATCTGTCCGACCGGGCCTGTCTGAGCATCCATTTCGAGCACCTGGTGCGTCGTCCGGCCCTGAAAAGTGCCAACAGCGGCTGGCGTGCCTATCCGGTATGCATCGAGGCCAGTCTCACCGGGGATACCTTCCTGCTCGAATTCGGCACCGAGGTGGTTTATTCCTCCACCTGTCCTGCTTCAGCCGCGTTGTCGCGCCAGCTGATCCAGGATCAGTTCGCGCACGATTTCGATGCCGCGCGGCCGCTGGATCATGCCGCCGTGCTGGCCTGGCTGGGCAGCGAGCATGGCATCGTGGCCACCCCGCATGCCCAGCGCAGCGTGGCGCGGCTGCGCGTTCGCCCGGCGGCCGAGGCGGGTTTCGACCTGATCGGCTTGATCGACGAGGTCGAGCAGGCGCTGGGCACGCCGGTACAGACGGCGGTGAAACGCGAGGACGAACAGGCGTTCGCGCTGGCCAATGGTGGCAATCTGATGTTCTGCGAGGATGCCGCACGGCGTATCCAGAAAGCGCTGGATGCCGACCGTCGGCTGGGTGATTTCCACATCCGCGTGGAGCATCAGGAAAGCCTGCATCCGCATGATGCGGTGGCCTACGCCAGCAAGGGCGTGGAGGGTGGCTACGGCCAGTCTTCCGTATAATCCGGCCTGGCGTTTCCACAAGGCAATCGCATGCGCCTGCAGGGCCGGGTGGTGGAATGGCATGACGACCGCGGGTACGGCTTTGTCGTGACCCACGCGGCCGAACGGCGCATTTTCCTGCACATGAAACAGGTGGTCAGGGGGCATCTGCGCCGTCCCAAGGTCGGCGATATTGTCACCTACCAGGTAACCCTGGATGAGCGCGGGCGAGCCCGGGCCTTGGCCGTCCGCTTTGCTTCGCAGGCTCGCCGGCATGCAGTACGGCGTTCGCCCACGCCGCGTGTCGGATGGGTCGAGGTGGTGCTGGCCGGATTCGGTGCCGTGCTCGGGCTTGCGGTCTGGACCGGGCGCTTGCCGTGGTTTGTCATTCCTGCCGTGATCGGCCTCAGTGCGGTGACGTTCCTGTTCTATATGGGAGACAAGCGTGCCGCGATTCGCGATGACCGGCGAACACCGGAAAACACCTTGCATGTCCTGGCCCTGTGCGGTGGCTGGCCAGGTGCGTGGATGGCGCAGAAACACCTGCGACACAAATCCAGCAAGGCTTCCTTCCGGCGACTGTTCTGGCTGACTGTGGCGATCAACGTGTGCGTCTTGCTGTGGCTTGCCCCGCATGTGCTGGCGCGGGTTTAGTCAAAGCCGGCTTTCGGCGGTTGCCCGGCCTTGCCATCCATGCCGAGACGGCCGCAGGGCTGCGTCATGATGACCCGGCCTCAGTGCTTGCCCGATGCTTGCTCGTGGCCGTGGCAGCGTGCAAAGCGGAAATGCTCGGGTACCGGGTCCTCGCCGCCATCGCACAAGGGCTGGCAGCGCAACAGGCGCCAGCCAGTCAGCAGGCTGCCGCGCCATGGGCCGAAGCGGATGACTGCCATCCGTGCATAATCGGAGCAACTGGGGTAGAAACGACAGCGCTTGCCGAGCAATGGACTGATCCAGCGCTTGTACAAACGGAGCATCCACAGTATCAATCGGGTCAGAATGTTCACCTTGCCGGAGTCGGTTTGCGGCAACTGATGGTACAAGTATTCCAGAAGCAGGCTTGATGGTGTAGAACACATCGGCTATAACACGCGGCCGCCACGGCCAACCACGGTGAAGGGATATGGCGAAAACCAAAGCGAGCTCGACCGCCACCAAGGCGCACAAGGGAAAGACCGCAGCCAAGGCAGCCGATGCCAAGGGGGGCAAGTCGAAGGCCAGGGCAGGCAAGGCGCCGGCCGTGAAGAAGGTTGCCAGGCCCGCCGCCAAGTCTGCTCGTGCTGCCAAGCCCGCCAGCAAGGCAGCGGCGAAAAAGCCGGTGGCCAAGCCAGCGGTCGCCAAGAAGATCGCCAAGGCGCCGGTCAAGAAGGCCAAGCCGGCACCCCCGACCGCAAAAAAGCCGGCGCCGAAAAAAGCGGCACCGACGAGAGCCGGATCAGGCAAGGCCGCGCCGAAGAAGGCCGTGGTCAAAAAGGTCGCCGCTGCCAAACCGGTGTCGAAGCAGGCGGTCGCCAAACGAGGCAAGCCCGCAGTAAAATCGACCGTTGCCAAGCCCGCGCCCAAGCCCGTGAAAAAGACGGCTGCGGCAGTAACGAAACCGGCAAGCAAGCCGGCATCAGCCGCCGCAACACCTGCCAAGAGCGTATCTCCCGCGCCCGCCAGCAAGCTCTTCAAGGGCAAAGTGGCGAGTGCGACCGCGATGGTGACACCGAAGGCAGCCCCCACTGCTGGTGGCCATGCCTCCTCCCACAAGAAACCGAAAACCTTGTCGTCCTCAATGAATAAATTGGCAACAAAAAAACTCGATAACGGTGTCACCCGTGAAGACGGGCGGTATGCACTCCCCTCCACCAGCACCATCACGTTGCCCAAGGGTTACCGCCCATCCAGCGACGAGGAGTACATGAACCCGCAGCATCTGGCCTATTTCCGCAACAAGTTGCGCGATTGGCGTGACCAGTTGGTGGAAGAATCGCGCCAGACCATGGACAACCTGCGCGAAGAGGTGCGTGACGTGGGCGACGAGGCCGAGCGTGCCACCCGCGAAACCGAGAACTCGCTGGAACTGCGTACCCGCGATCGCTACCGCAAGCTGATCTCCAAGATCGACAAGGCGCTGCGCCGCATCGAGGAAGGCAGCTACGGTTTCTGCGAAGAGACCGACGAGGAAATCGGCGTCGACCGTCTCGACGCGCGTCCGATCGCCACCTTGTCGCTCGATGCGCAGGAGCGTCGCGAGCACCTGCAGAAACAGATGGGCGACTGATCGCGGCGCATCCCGGCAGCACCTCGCCGATCCAGGACCGAGACCCCGCCAGCGAGCGGGGTTTCGGCTTTCTGGCGAAGACGAATGGCGAGGGCGCGACGTCGGAGCGGCAAAGTTCCTTACGGTGCACCGCGCGCGGGCTTGCTACTTGCCGCTGTCACCCATGGCTTGTGCCGCGTAGCCCTTCAGTTTTGCCAGCATCGCGGCCAGACCATTCGAGCGGGTGGGCGACAGGTGCTTGGCCAGGCCGATGGTGCTGATGAATGTCGGTTCGGTAGCGAGGATTTCGGCGGCGGGGCGATCGGAATAAACACGCAGCACCAGGGCGATCAGGCCGGACACGATGGCCGAGTCGCTGGCCGCCTCGAAGTGCATGTTCGAGACGTCGCCGCTCGGCACCAGCCATACCATCGACTGGCAGCCGTGCACGCGGTAGTCATCGCTCTTGTGCGCTTCGGGGAAGTCGGGCAATTGCTTGCCGAGATCGATCAGATATTGGTAGCGCTCGGTCCAGTCGCCGAAAAATGCGAATTCCTCGGCGATCTGCGCTTGCGCCTGCTCGGCGCTGGTGTGGGCAACGGTGTTCATGACGTCATTATCGCGCGGACCGGTACGGGAAACGAAATGGCGCCCGGCACGCGAGTCGATGCATCATGTACTGACGATGCTCCAGCGGGTGCCCTGGGCGCCGTCCTCGATCGCAATGCCGAGTGCGGCGAGTTCGTCGCGAATCGCATCGGCACGCTTGAAATCGCGGTTGGCGCGGGCGGCACGACGCTGTGCCAGCAGATCCTCGACGTGCGCCTCGTCGATCGCGAGGTTGCCACGTCGAAACCAGGCTTCCGGCGATTGTTGCAGCAGGCCGAGCAGGGCGCCGCCGCCAAGCAGGGCGGCCTTGGCTTCGGCGCTGCCGGACTGGCGTGCGGCATCGGCCAGCAGCGACAACTCGGCCAGCGCCTGTGGTGTGTTGAGGTCGTCGCAAAGAGCCTGTTCGACTCGTACGGGTATTGGCAGCTCGCCGGCAGGAAGGTCGATGTCGGCGAGATCGCGCAGTACCCGGTACCAGCCATCCAGCGTGCTGACCGCCTGCGCAATGGCGCTGTCGGACCAGTCCAGCGGCTGGCGATAGTGCCCGCTGAGCAGTCGCAGTCGCAGTGCCTCGGGGGGGTGCAGTTTCAACAATTCATGCACCAGCAGCACATTGCCCAGCGACTTGGACATCTTGCGCCCGTCGAAGGTGAGCATGCCGTTGTGCATCCACCAGCGCGCGAACACCTTGCCGCCGTGTGCACAGGTGGATTGGGCGACCTCGTTCTCATGGTGCGGAAACAGCAGGTCGATACCGCCGGCGTGGATGTCGATGGTTTCGCCCAGGTGCGCGGCGCTCATCACCGAGCATTCGATATGCCAGCCGGGACGGCCGACGCCCCACGGGCTGGCCCAGCCGGGCAGGTCGGGCGTGGACGGTTTCCACAGCACGAAGTCGGTCGGGTTCTTCTTGTACGGGGCTACCTCGATGCGGGCGCCGGCGATCAGTTCATCGGTGTCGCGCCCGGACAGCTTGCCGTAAGCGGGGTAAGAGCTGACATCGAACAGCACATGGCCTTCGGCAGCGTAGGCATGACCATCCGCGATCAGCTTCTCGATCATGGCGATGATCGGCGTGATGTGCTCGGTGGCGTGCGGCTCGATGTCCGGCGGGGCGATGCCCAGCCTGGCCATGTCCTCGCGGTAGGCCTGCGCGAACCGCCGGGTGATCGCACCGATCTCGACGCCTTGTGCCTGCGCGGCGGCGTTGATCTTGTCGTCGACGTCGGTGATGTTGCGGGCGTACAGCACGTGCGGGAAGTGCCGGCGCAACAGGCGTGCGAGCACGTCGAACACCACCGGGCCGCGTGCGTTGCCGATATGCACGAAGTTGTAGACGGTCGGGCCACACAGATACAGGGTCACCCGCTCGGGATCGAGCGGCGTGAACGGCTCGGTACGGTGGCTCAGGCTGTTGTACAGCGAAATCGGCATCGGCATCGAAGAAAATCCACGGCGTGGGTGCCGCCCTCGGGCGGGGTGCGGCCTGCCCGGTATCTTACAAGCAGCCGCAAAAGGAGCGGCAGGACTGTGGCCGCACCACGGCTAAAGGATGCATTCAGCGTGAATTTGTTCCAATGGCCCCGGCTCGCGCACACGCGCGAGCACCGATGATTTGTTTTGGAGGTCGCCATGACCAGGTACTGGTTCCGTGCATTGGTATTGGGCTTGACGGTATCCGGTGCGGTCTGCGCGCAGGACATCCGCAATCCCGACAACGACGGCAATGCCCACTATGGCTGGGCCGACGTGTTGCGGGCAGATCCGGTACAGGCAGTGACCCGTGCCAATGTGCCGCAGCAGCAATGCTATGACCAGCAGGTCGTGCGCCGCGATCCGGGCAACAGCGCCGCGGGTACCGTGTTGGGTGCGGTGATCGGCGGTGTGCTCGGCCATACCGTGGGCAAGGGCGACGGACGCACTGCCGCGACGGTGGCGGGCGCTGTCGCCGGCGGTGCGGTGGGTAATCGGGTCTCCGACCACGGCGGCGACTACAGCACCACCCAGACCCGTTGTCAGGAAGTCGATGCGATCAGGGAGCAACGCCGGATCATTGGCTACGATGTGGAATACCGTTATCGGGGTGAGGTTTACATGTCCCGGCTCAGCTATGACCCGGGCGAGCGCCTGCGGGTGCGGGTGAGCGTCGAGCCTGTCGACTGAGGCACTCGAAAGCTGTGTCGCCAGTTGTCCCGACGAGGTTCCGGTGGCCTGATCTCCGGCCCTGAATTTTTTTGTTGCATGGCAACGAAATTCTCGCCATGATGTAGGCAAGTCATTCGGATCACCCATGTCTTCAGCCGTCTATACCGCCACCGTACTGACCAGCGCCCGAGCGGCTGCTGGCATGACGTCGCGTGCGCGCCGACCGATGTATCGACATTCGGCCGGGTAGGCTGTCGCACCACGCGCATCAGGCGCAACGACGAACGAACCCGGCCCCCGCGCCGGGTTTTTTGTTGCATGGAGCCCGCCGCGGTCGCCGAACGCCACGACCACGAACGCGAGCTCCAGCATGGCCCCTCGACACTTCCTCACCACCCAGGACTACAGCCGCGGCGAGATCGACGCGCTGCTGGAGCAGGCCGCCACCTTCAAGCGCTCGCCTCGCGGCCAGCAGTTGGCGGGCAAGTCCATCGCATTGCTCTTCTTCAACCCCTCGATGCGCACACGCACCAGCTTCGAGCTGGGAGCCTTCCACTTGGGCGGCCACGCGATCGTGCTCGCGCCCGGCAAGGACGCGTGGCCGATCGAGTTCGAGGTGGGCACGGTGATGGACGGCGACACCTAGGAGCACATCGCCGAGGTGGCGCGCGTGCTGTCGCGCT